>NZ_JBEORU010000025.1:0-102639 GCF_040302465.1 Micromonospora sp. NPDC126480 | reverse complement strand
CTTGGTCGTCTTGAAGGATCGACGCGATGGCCGTCTCTTATCTACGCAACACGCCCATCACGGGCAAGTCGTACACCACTTCCGTGGACGCAACCACATGGGTCGTCAGAGAAGTCGGCTGCACAGCCTGCCCGCAACTATCGGCAAGGCACGCTCCAAACCTCCCTTAACACCACACCCCGTGGCACAGGAACCGTCGTCGTTAAGGTTGCACCGTGAGCGTGAGGAGTGAGACGGGTTTGCGAGTCGCCCAGGCGTCAACTGAGATGGCGCCGTGAGCGAGCGAATCATGCGGCCAGGTACGGCGAAAACGGACGGCAGCGAGCGCAAGGAGGCGACGCCGTGAGCGTCGCACCCGGTTGGTACGTCGACCCGGCCGACCCGGAGACGCGACGGTACTGGGACGGCGAGGGCTGGATCGGCGCGCCCATCCCGGTCGACGCCACGCCGCCCGAGGGCCCCCCGCCGCCCGAGCCACCCGCCGCCGAGCCACCGCCCGCGCCCGTCTCCCCGGCCGCCGGGCAGCCGCCGGCCGGCCCCGCCCCGGCCACGCCGGGCGGCCCGACCGCCGCACCGCCGGCCGCCGCACCGCCGGGCGGCTGGCCGCCGCACGCCGCACCGCCGCACGGGTACGGCCCGCCGCCGGGCTGGCCGTACCCGACCTGGCCGGGACGTCCGCCGGAGCCGCGCCCGCACGGGCTGCCGCTGGCCGGATACGGGGCCCGCCTGACGGCCCGACTCATCGACTTCGCCGTCGTCTTCGCGCTCAACGCCGCCGTGAACTCCTTCTTCGTCTGGCGGCTGGTCCAGGAGTTCCGGCCCACGTACGCGGAGTGGTGGCGGCGCGTCCAGAACGGCGAGATGACATCTGATCCGCTGCCCCAGCCCGGTGCCCAGGCGGAATCACTGCTGATCGTCATCCTGCTGATCGCCACGGCGCTCTGGCTGGCGTACGAGGTGCCGGCCATGGCGGCCGGCGGGCAGACGTTCGGCAAGCGGGTGATGGGCATCAAGGCGGTGCCGCTCGCCGCCGACCAGCCGCTCGGGATGGGCCGGGCGCTGCGGCGGTGGAACACGCTGGGCCTGCCCACGCTGCTCTGGTACTGCTGCGGCCTGGGCCTGCTGCTCCAACTCTTCGACGCGATCTCCCCGCTCTTCGACCACCCGCTCCGGCAGGCCCTGCACGACAAGCGGGCGCAGACCGTGGTGGTCCAGGTTCCGCGGGAGCCCCGCACCCCCGCCCCGAAAGACCGCACCACACCCCCGGGAGACACCCCATGACCGACACCGGACGTCACCAGCCGGCGCTGCGGCTGACCCGCGCCGATCTCGACGCGCTACCCAACTACGTACCCGGTCGCAGCCCGGCCGACCTGGCCCGGGAGCTGGGCCTGCCCGAGGCGATCAAGCTGGCCAGCAACGAGGTGCCGTACGGCCCGCTGCCCGGTGTCGTGGAGGCGGTCGCCGAGGCCGCCGCCGGGGTGCACCGCTACCCGGACATGGGCGTGGTGGCGCTGCGGCAGGCGCTGGCCGAGCGGTACGCGGTGGACCCGGAGCGGATCGCCACCGGCTGCGGGTCGGTGGCGCTGGCCGAGCACCTGGTCCGGGCCACCTGCCTGCCCGGCGACGAGCTGCTCTACGCGTGGCGCTCGTTCGAGGCGTACCCGATCATCGCGGCGACCAGCGGGGCGACAAGCGTGCGGGTCCCGAACGACGCCGGGCACGGGCACGACCTGGCCGCGATGGCCGCGGCCGTGACCGACCGGACCCGGATGATCCTGGTCTGCAACCCGAACAACCCCACCGGTACGGCGGTGCGGCGCGCCGAGCTGGACCGCTTCCTCGACGCGGTGCCGGACGACGTGCTGGTGGTCATCGACGAGGCGTACCGGGAGTTCGTCACCGACCCGGAGGTGCCGGACGGCCTGACGTACGCGGACCGGCCGAACGTGGCGGTGCTGCGGACCCTGTCGAAGGCATGGGGCCTCGCCGGCCTGCGGATCGGCTGGCTGGTCGCCCAGCCGGCGGTGGCGGCGGCGGTTCGCAAGGTCGTCACGCCGTTCTCCACGAGCATGGCCGCGCAGGCCGGCGCGCTGGCGGCGCTGGCACAGGCCGGCGAGGTGGAGCGGCGCTGCGCGCTGGTCGTGGCCGAGCGCGAGCGGGTCACCGAGGCGCTGCGCAAGCTCGTCCCGGACGTGCCGGACAGCCAGGCGAACTTCGTGTGGCTGCCGCTGGGCGACCGGTCGGTGGACTTCGGCAAGGCGTGCGAGTCGCGCGGGGTGATCGTACGGCCGTTCCCGGGCGACGGGGTGCGGGTCACGATCGGAACTCCGGCCGAGAACGACGCGTTCCTGGCCGCGGCGGAGGCCGCGCTGGGCTGAGCCCGCACGACGATGTACCGGGCCGGTCCGCCATCCCCCAGCGGACCGGCCCGGACGTCTTCTCAGGCGGCCGGCACGGTGGGCCGGAACCGGGCCCGCCGCCGGTACGCGTAGACCGCGAACAGTGCCAGCACCAGACCGGAGGTGACCAGGCCACCGGTCAGCACGTCGGCGGAGCTGTCGGCGGCGCTCACCGTCGCCGGGCCGGATCCGAAACTGACCGTGCCGCTGGCTGAGCGCCGGGTCCAGCCGCTGGCCAGGTCGAGCTTGGCCGACCACGGCCCGTCCGGCAGGCGCGGGTCGAGGACCACCCGCACGGTCGTGGTGCCGCCGAGCGCCAGGGTGCCCGCCTCGACCTTCACCGGGCCCGTCGACAGCCCGCCCGGCCCGTCGGTGAGCCGCAGCTCGCCGGCCAGGTCGAGGGCCCGCCGGCCGGTGTTGCGCACCTCGGCCGTGACGACCGGCGTGCCGTCCGCCCGCCGGCTGCCGGTGAGGGTTCCGATCTCGAAGCCGGAGGGCGGCTCGCCGCCGGGCCCCACGGAGAGGTACACCCGCACACCGGCGCGACCGATCTGGCGCACGTTCTTCTCGCCGGTGCCGGAAACCTCGGCCCACACCACGGCGTACCGCTCCCCCGCCTCGGCGTCGCGCGGGACCGCGATCGTCACCAGCGCCTCGGTCGCCCGGCCGGCAGCGAGCCGCTTCTGGTCGGGTTCGATGGTGATCCAGCTGCTCAGCTCGTTTGCGGTGCGCCCGGGCGCGAGGACGAAGCCGTCCGGGCCGACATCGGCGGCGGCGGCGTAGAGCGAGACCTCCCGTTCGATCTCCGAGGAGTTCTCCGCCATGACGCGGCGCTTGATGGTCGAGCCCGGCCGCACGTGGTCGACGATGTACATGTGCGCGCGGCTGTCGTCCCGGCGGTTGACCGGCGCGTCGAGGAGCCGGATCCCGACCGACGCGGCAGGGCCGCGCGGACCACCGCTCGGGCTGGCGCTGGGCTTCGCGGCGGCGGGGACGGGCGTGACCAACGCCGGCACCCCGGCGGTGACCAGGACGGTCACCGCCAGGGCGAGGGCGCGGGCCGGGTCATGCCACCGAATGGGTGATCACTCCCGAGTAGGTGCCGCCGACCGCGCTCGCCGGCACCGTGATCCGGATGTCCGGCGCCCAGGTGGCGGAGTTGTTGCCGCTGCCGGAGGTCTTCGAGAAGGCCGTCCGGGGGACGTTCAGCGTGACCGCGCCGGCCTGGGTGGGCTGGCCCGGTACGAAGACGCCGGTGCCGGTGGTGGCGAGCGCCGGGCCGGACCAGTACTCGACGAGGTTGGGCAGGATGGTCTCCTCGGCACTGCCGCCGCCGGTGGTGAACGCGGTACTGGTGACCGTGGCCGTCCAGGTGGCGGCGAGCGCCGAGCGGCTGTCGGTCACCGTGACGTTGCCGAGCTCACCGGTGATGCTGTTGCCGGCGAAGACGGCGCCGAGGTTGATCGCCGGCGGGACGGAGATGTCCAGGTTGGCGGTCGAGACGGTGAAGGTGACGATGGTGTCGCCGGACGGCGCGGCGGCGGCGGGGCTGGCCAGTGCCACCGCGGCGGCCGCGGCGGCGGTCAAGGTCAGAAGTGGCTTCCTCATAGGCTCACGTTAAGGGGCGCAAACGGTGTGAAAGGGCATGATTCGGGCAAATCACCCAGTCAGGCTACCGAATGCGTGATCGTGCCCGAGTAGACGCCGGCAACGATCCCGGCCGGGATGGCGACCCGGACGGTCGGCGACCAGCGCATGTTGTTGTTGCCGTTCCCGGAGGTCTTCCGGAACGCCTCGCGGGTCACGTCCAGCGTCACGGCCTGCGCCTGGGTGGGCTGACCGGGCACCAGGGTGCCGCCGCCGGTGCTCCGGGTGGCCGGCCCCGACCAGTAGCGGATCTGGTCGCGGGTGATGGTGCGCTGCGGGCCGCCGGCACCGGTCACGAAGATGGTCGCGGACACGGTGGCGACCCAGGTGTTCGGGTTCGTCGGCCCACGCTGGTCGCGCACCTCGACGGTGCCGAGCGCGCCGGTGAGCGTCCCGCCGGCGAAGCCCACGCCCAGGTTGACCGAGGCCGGGACGGTGATGTCCACGCCCACGGTGAGCCGGGACAGGGCCATTTGCGGCGCCGGGGCAGCGGCCACCGGAGCGGCGTCACCGAGGACCAGGATCGCGCAGGACAGGGCAGCCAGAACACGCACGTGTGTGACTATAAATAACTAATGTCCGTTTTGTCGAGCCTGATCGCCGTCACGTCGCGGCTAGCAGCACCGGCTCGGAGGTGAAGAAGTAGCGCTGGTCGTCCGCCTCCGGATCCACCGGTACGCGGAGTCGTTCCACCGCCAGGTACCCGTCGACCGCGTACGCGGCCCCCGGCGCCCAGGACGTCCCGTCGGAGCCGGCGGTGAGCGCGAACCTCGACCGCTGCGCCCCGCTGGCCGGGTCCACCGTCACCAGGTCGTTCGCCGGGGTCAAGAGGTGCACCCGGTCCGGCTCGACGGCGAGCACGCGGGCACCACCCAGGTCACCCCGGCGCCACCGTTCGGTCCCCGTCCGCGCCTCCCGGCCCACCGGCACGCCGTCCATGATCCCGACCGCGGTGCCACCGGCGAGCACGGTGCCCGGCCGGTCCAGCACCGGCGCCGCGACCGGCTCGCCGGCACCGAGCAGCCAGCCCTGGGCGGCGTCGTCGCCCGACCCGCCGACGGTACGCAGCGCCGTGCACCCGACCCGGCCGGTACCGCAGCCGAGTGGCGTGACGAGCAGCCCCGCCCCGGTCCCGGGCGGGCGCCACCGGGTGCCCACCGTGCCGGTCGTGGCGTCCCGGAACTCGACCTCGGCCGTCCCGGCACACGAGTCGACGCTCACCACCCGGCCGGTCGCCGTGCTGCCGACCGCGTCGCGGCATCCCCCGTCGACGTCGGCCCGCCAGAGCCGCCGCCCGTCGGCCAGGTCGACGGCGACCAGCGAGTCCTCGCCGGCGGTCACCACCACCGAGCGGCCGCCCGCCGGGCTGACGAGGAGCCCGTCGGGGTCCCACACCGTCGCCGCGCCGGTCCGCCGCGCCGTACGCTCCCGCTCCGGCGTCGGCCCCTCGGACCGCCAGGCGACCCGACCGGTCCGCGCGTCCACGGCCACCAGCAGGCCGTCGGACCACCGCGTCACGACGGTGGTCCCGGTCGCGACCACGCCGTCCAGCTCGGCCGGCCAGCGGCGGTACGACCAGTACGGTGTCGTCCGGTGCCGGTGGTCCACCGGGCGGTCGGCGTAGACCTGCCGCTGCGCCGCGTACACCCGGAGTCGGCCGTCGACGACAAGCGGGGCCACCGGCAGGCGCGCGACCACGCCCGGGGCCGGGGCCGGGGCGGTCGGGTAGCCGTCCGTCGCGGGCGTACTGACCTCGGCTGGGGCGAGCACCCGGTAGACCGTGGCCGCCACCGCGACGGCGACCAGCAGGACCGCCGCCGCCAGCATCAGTCGCCGCCGGCCCTTCGGGAACCCCATGCGCACCTCCGCCCGGCACCCTACCCAGCGCGGCGCGGCGGGCCACCGTGAGGTTGCCGGAGCGTCCGACGGTCGCCGTGGCCGTCGACCGCCCCGCTCGTGCCGGTCAGGCGGCGTCGGTCGCGCGGGTGGCGGCGGCCAGGTCGGCGAGGTCCCGCCGGAGGGCGCCCTCGACCACCCGGGCGGCGAGCCCGCCGAGCAGCAGCGCGACGACCCGGCCGTACGGCGCGGACGGGATCGCCTCCTGGGTGACCGTGACCACCGTGCGGCGCCGGCGCGCCACCGGTCGCAGCGTCCACGTGACCCGGTAGTCCACCCCCGCACCGGGCGAGCTGAGCACCAGCCGTCGCGGCGGCTCGACGGCGACCACGACGAACTCCTCGATGAGCGCCGACCCGTCCGGCTGCGACCGCACCTCCCGCCAGGCGGTGCCGGGGCCGAACCGGCCGGGGGTCAACACCTCGACACCGCGGGTGGCGCGGGTGCGGACGGTCAGGTCGGTCAGCAGGCGCCACACGTCGACCGCGTGGGCCTCGATGGACCGCGTGACCGTCACCCGCGACATGCCACCTCCCGTGGCGTCGACGGTACGCCGCGTGAGCGCGGAACGGGGCCCCGTGGGCGGAATTTCCCGACCGGTGAGGCCCCCCGCGGCGCCGACCGGGACGGGTCAGCGGTCGAACTGTCCCGTCTGGATCGCCCGGACGAACGCGGTCCACCCCGGCGGGCTGACCGTCAGCGCGGGACCGGACCGGTCCTTCGAGTCGCGTACGGCCACCACGCCGAGCGCGTCGACCAGGTTGTCGGCCACCTCCACGCAGAGCCCCTGGTCGTTGGAGCGGCTGCTGGTACGCCAGACCGCACCCGAAAGATCGTTCATGCTCACCCTCCTGTCGATGGACGCCAGCCGACAGCCGGGCCGGGACCGAAGGGGGAGCTCGGGCCCGGCCCGGCGCGGCACAGCGACGGAATCCGGTCGATCAACGCAGGAGGAACGGCCGCCGGTCGGACGACCTGTGCGACTTGGCGTCCCGTTCACGGGACGACGGACCCGGCGTACGTCACGACCGGCCGCGTGCGGACGCGTGGCCGCGCCTGCACGCGGGTGCCGGGTCGGCGCGGGTGCCGGGGAAGGCGCGGGTGCCGGGTCGGCGCGGGAGCCGGGACCGGCCCCGGGTCAGCGGGGCGGGAGGATGGTGCCGGTGACCTCGCCGAGGGCGAGGGTCGTGCCGTCCGGGCCGGGCGCGGTGGCGGTCACCGTGACGGTGTCGCCGTCCTCCAGGAAGGTGCGCTCCCCGCCACCGACCTTCACCGGTTCCGTGCCGCCCCAGGTCAGTTCCAGGAACGAGCCGACCTGGTGCCGCTCCGGCCCGGACACGGTGCCGGAGGCGTACAGGTCGCCGGTGCGCAGGGACGCTCCGTTGACGGTCAGGTGGGCCAGCTGCTGGGCCGGCGTCCAGTACATGGTGGCGAACGGCGGCTCGCTGACCCGCTCGCCGTTCCACTCGACGGTGAGGCGCAGGTCGAGACCGAGGTGGGGTTCGTCGCGCAGGTAGTCGGCGACCGACGGGTCCTGGGCCGGCGCCGGTACGAACGCCGGGCCGAGCGCCTCCAGCGGAGTCACCCACGCCGAGACCGAGGTCGCGAAGGACTTGCCGAGGAACGGGCCGAGGGGCTGGTACTCCCAGGCCTGGATGTCCCGGGCCGACCAGTCGTTGACCAGGACCACGCCGAACACGTGGTCGGCGAAGTCGGCGGCGGCGACCCGGTGGCCCAGCGGGCTCGGTACGCCCACCACGAAGCCGACCTCCGCCTCGATGTCGAGCCGGACCGAGGGGCCGGTCACCGGGCCCTGCGGGGTGGCCCGCTGCCCCTGCGGGCGCACGACGGGCGTGCCGGAGACGACGACCGTGCCGGCCCGGCCGTGGTAGCCGATCGGCAGGTGCTTCCAGTTGGGCAGCAGCGGCGGCTGACCGGGCCGGAAGATCTGCCCGACGTTGGCGGCGTGGTGCTCCGACGAGTAGAAGTCCACGTAGTCCGCCACCTCGAACGGCAGCAGCAGCTCGGCGTCCGCCAGCGGCACGAGCAGCGGCTCGACCGCGGCCCGGTGGGCGTCGTCGGTGAGCAGCTCGGTGATCCGTTGCCGGACGGTGGTCCACTGGGGACGGCCGAGCGCCATGAACTCGTTCAGCCGGGGCCGGCCCAGCGCACCGGCGGCCAGCACCAGGCCGGCCGCCTCGGCACCGCCCAGGTCCAGCACGTGGTCGCCGACGCGCACGCCCACCCGTGGTTCCTGCCCGGCGCGGCGGAACACCCCGTACGGCAGGTTGTGCACGCCGTACGGCGATTCCTCGGCGCCCGTCACCCAGGTCGTCATGCCTCGAAGCCCCCGTTCACCAGCCCCAGCCGGATCAGATCGGTTAGTGGTTCCAGGATGCTGCACGAGCCGTAACCGACCCAGAGGGGACGCGCCGCGGCCAGCCCGTCCTCGATGGGCTGGAGCAGGGGCCGGGGATCGGTCGCGATCAGCAGCTCGGTGACCCGCTCCACCCCGGCGCCGCCGGCGGCGGCGAGCGCGGCGGCCAGCACGTTGGCGAAGCCGTGGTGGGTGAAACCGGTCTCCGGGTCGAGGTGCCGCACCGCGTTGTGCAGCCCGGCGGTCAGCTTGAACGGCAGCTCCCGGTCGCGGCAGGCGCAGATCACCGCGGCCAGCTCGGCGGGCGTGGGGAACAGCTCGGCGGCGAGCCCGCCGGTGCGGAACTTGGCCGCGACCGGCGCGCCGGCGGCGCGGGCGCCGGCGAGCGTGTCGAGCGCGCCCATCAGGCCGAAGGTCAGTGGGATCTCGGCGTAAACGGTCGTCCCGGCCAGTCGCCGGGCCAGCGCCAGCGACTCGGCAAGGCCGGGCTGCGGGTCCTCGCCGCGCTTGGCGACCGCCACCTCGACCTGGCGCATCGTGACGCCCGTCGGCAGTCCCGCCAGCGCGGCGGGCAGGCCGTCCAGGCCGGTGTCGCCGATCAGCCCCACCACGAGACCGTCGGCCGGGTCGACGAGGGGGTGCAGGTCGCGGGCGGTCACCGCGGACGCGGGCACCAGCAGCGGGCCGACCAGGTCGGCGTACCAGGAGGCGCGGTGTCGCTTATGCGCCGCGACGGCGTCGGGCAGCGGCGCGCTGCCGGGCGGGAAGACCGCGGCGTCGTCGACGAGGCCGGCCAGGAGCCGGGGCAGCTGCGTTGACACGACACAACAATGTACGGGACGCTACAAGGAGCGGACAACAGCGTCCGATAATCGGACGCCTCGGTACTCCGGGAGGGCGAGATGCCGTACTACCGCCGCGTCGGTGAGGTGCCGCGCAAGCGCCACACCCAGTTCCGGCAGCCCGACGGGCGCCTCTACGCCGAGGAGCTGATGGGCCAGGAGGGCTTCTCCTCCGACTCGTCCCTGCTCTACCACCGGCACGCGCCGACCGCGATCGTGGCGGCCGAGGAGTTCACCCCGCCGCCCGTCACCCGGACGCCGAACCTCCCGCTCAAGCCCCGCCACCTGCGCACCCACAAGCTGGACGCCGCCGGCGCCGACCCGGTGCTCGGCCGGCAGTACCTGCTCGCCAACGACGACGTCCGCATCGCGTACGTGCTGGCCGACCGGCCGTCCCCGCTGTTCCGCGACGCCACCGGCGACCACTGCCTGTACGTCGAGTCCGGGACACTGCGGGTCGAGTCGACCTTCGGCGTGCTCGACGCGGTCGCCGGCGACTACGTGATCATCCCGACCTCGACCGTCCACCGGCTCGTCCCGACCGGCGCGGAACCGGTCCGGCTGCTGGCCGTCGAGGCCGCCGGCCACATCGGCCCGCCCAAGCGGTACCTGTCGGTGCGGGGACAGTTCCTGGAGCACTCGCCGTACTGCGAGCGGGACGTCCGCGGGCCGGACGCGCCGCTGCTGGTCGACGGCACCGACGTGGAGGTCCTGGTCCGGCACCGTCGGGGGTGGACCCGCCACGTGTACGCCAACCACCCGTTCGACGTGGTCGGCTGGGACGGGCACATGTACCCGTGGGCCTTCTCCATCCACGACTTCGAGCCGATCACCGGGCGGATCCACCAGCCGCCGCCGGTGCACCAGACCTTCCAGGGCCCGAACTTCGTGATCTGCTCGTTCGTCCCGCGCAAGGTCGACTACCACCCGGACGCCATCCCGGTGCCGTACAACCACCACAACGTCGACTCCGACGAGATGCTCTTCTACACCGGCGGCAACTACGAGGCGCGCCGCGGCTCCGGAATCGACCAGGGTTCGATCTCGCTGCACCCGTCGGGGTTCACCCACGGCCCGCAGCCCGGCGCCGCCGAGCGGTCGATCGGGGTGGACTTCTTCGACGAGTTGGCCGTCATGGTCGACACGTTCCGCCCGCTGGACCTGTGCGACGCGGCCACGGCCTGCGAGGACGACGGCTACGCCTGGACCTGGGCGCGCCGGGCCTGACGGTTCACCGGGCGATCGGGCGGGCGATCACCGTCAACTCGGCGAGGGTCGCCACGCCGATCGCCAGGACCAGCGGCCACGGCGTCCCGACCAGGGCGTAGATCAGGATCAGCACCGGAGCGGCGACCGCCGCGTACACGGCCAGGGCCAGGCCACGGTCCGAACGCAGCAGGCTCGGCAGGATCGTCCGGGCCAGGCCGGGCAGCTTCGCGGCATACCGCCACACCACAAGCGCGCCGCCGACGGCCGCGAACACCGCCGCCACCCGCGACAGGCCGCCGCCGCCAACGGCCAGGCAGGCCAGCACCACCGCCGCGACCATCGACCAGCCGGCGCCGAACACGACGAGCTGGCGCAGGCCGGCGGAGAGCGTCCGGCCCGAGTCGACCCGGCCGGGACTCATCGCGGCCGCCTCGGCGAGGTGCTCCAGCGCCTCGCTCCAGCGGCGCTGCTCCAGCCGCAGCACGCCGATGTCGTGCCGCGCCTCGGCGAGCTGCGGATCGAGCCGCAAGGCCTCGGCGTACGCCCGCTCGGCCAGGTCGTACAACTGCATGTTCGCCGCGACCAGGCCGAGCACCAGGTGCGCCTCCGGTTCCTCCGGAGCCAGCTCCACGCCGCGCCAGGCCGCGTTCAGCGCCGGCTGGCCGTTGCGGGAGCCGGCCAGGATGGCGGCGGCGCTGCGCTGGGCGTACGCGTCGTCCGGCCCCAGCGCGAGGATCCGGTCGGCGGTGCGGGCGGCTTCCGCGTACTCCTCCAGATCGGCGAGCGCCATCGCCCGGGCGACCAGGGCCGGAGCCCAGTCGGGGGCGGCGGCGACGGCGCCGTCGGCGGCGGTCCGCGCGTCGGCGGGCCGGCCGGCTGCCAGGTGCACGCGGGACAGCGCGGTCAGTACCGCGGCGTTCTCCGGTTCGAGCGCGACCGCGTAGCCCAGCTCGGCGGCGGCCTCGTCGTACCGGCCCAGCTCAGCGAGGAGCTGGGCCCGTTGGAGGTAGCCGTCGGCGGCGGAGCGGTCGGAGGTCGGGTCGCTGGACATCGCGGCGAGCCTAGGCGGCCGGAGCCTCGTACACCAGGGCCACCGCGATGCCGGTCAGGCCCTCGCCGCGCCCGGGAAAGCCGAGCCCGTCGGTGGTGGCGGCGGAGACGCTGACCGGAGCGCCGACGGCCTCGGACAGCACCCGCTGCGCCTCCTCCCGGCGCGGGCCGATCTTGGGGCGGTTACCGATCACCTGCACCGACACGTTGCCGATGGCGAAGCCGGCCGCCCGGACCCGGCGGGCGCTCTCGGCGAGCAGGGCCACGCCGGGAGCACCGGCCCACTCCGGCTGCCCCACCCCGAAGTTGGCGCCGAGGTCGCCGAGACCGGCGGCGGAGAGCAGCGCGTTGCAGGCGGCGTGGGCGGCCACGTCCGCGTCCGAGTGCCCGGCCAGGCCGTCCTGGCCGGGCCAGTGCAGGCCGGCCACCCAGCAGGGCCGACCGGCCTCGAAGGCGTGCACGTCCGTGCCGATGGCCACCCGCGGAACGATCATGACCCGAGCGTACGCGTCACGCGCCGGCGGTCAGCAGCTGCTCGGCCAGCGCCAGGTCGAACGGGCGGGTGATCTTCAGGGCGTACTCCGATCCGGGCACGCACACCACCGGGACGCCGAGCTTCTCGACCAGGCCCGCGTCGTCGGTGAGCGGATCGGTGGCGGCGGTGTGCGCGGCGGCCAGCACGGCCCGCCGGAACCCCTGCGGGGTCTGCACCGCCCGCAGGGCGGACCGGTCGACCGTGCCGAGGACCTGCTCGCCCGCGCCGACCTCCTTGATCGTGTCGACCACGGGCAGGACGGGGATCACCGCGTCGTGCCCGGCGCGGACCGCCGCGGCGACGGACTCGACCAGCTCGGGCGGCGTCAGCGCCCGGGCCGCGTCGTGCACCAGGACGATCTCGGGACCGGCGGGCACCGCGGCGAGCGCGGCGGCGACCGACTCCTGCCGTTCGGCGCCGCCGGGCACGACGGTGACCGGCGCCACCGGGGCCAGCAACTCGCGGACGGCGGTCAGCTCGCCGGCGGGGGCGGCCACCACGACGGTGCGCACCGACGCGGCGGCGGCGAGCCGGCGGACCGCGTGCACAAGCAGCGGCTCGCCGCCCAGCAGGCGCAGCGCCTTCGGCCGGCCGGGGCCCAGGCGCACCCCGGCACCGGCCGCAGGCACGAGGACCGCGACGTCACCGCGCGGATTGAGCTGCGCGGTCACGTCGCGGTCCTCGGTGGTTTCTTCGCTACGAATCGGGTACGACGATGGAGTGCGGATCAGGCCTCGGTCAGCACCTTGTCGAGCAGCGTCTCCGCCTCGTCCTTGGTGCTCTTCTCGGCCAGCGCGACCTCGCCGACGAGAATGTCGCGGGCCTTGGCGAGCATGCGCTTCTCGCCCGCGGACAGCCCCCGCTCCCGCTCCCGGCGCCACAGGTCGCGGACGACCTCGGCCACCTTCAGCGGATTACCGGAGGCCAGCTTCTCCAGATTCGCCTTGTAACGCCGCGACCAGTTGGTCGGCTCCTCGGTGTGCGGAGCCCGGAGAACGTCGAAGACCTTCCCGAGGCCCTCTTCGCCGACCACCTCGCGCACACCCACGATCTCGGCGTTCTCAGCGGGCACCCGGACCGTAAGGTCACCCTGCGCGACCCTCAGGACGAGATACTGCTTCGGCTCGCCCTTGATGACCCGAGTCTCGATTGCCTCGATGAGTGCGGCCCCGTGGTGGGGGTAAACAACGGTCTCGCCGACACTGAAAACCATAGGTTCGAAACCCCTTTCGCTGTGTCTAGGGTAACACGCTCAGACACCGATGTCCCACCGCTGTCCTGACCGTTGGCGCAGCTCAGGGGCCCTGTGAGAGGGATTTCTTCAGCTTG
This sequence comes from Micromonospora sp. NPDC126480, assembly GCF_040302465.1. Lineage (NCBI taxonomy): Bacteria > Bacillati > Actinomycetota > Actinomycetes > Micromonosporales > Micromonosporaceae > Micromonospora > Micromonospora sp. NPDC126480. Next base: position 89,352 of record NZ_JBEORU010000025.1, on the reverse strand, counting down.
ACAGGCCGCCAAGCCGAAGAATCGAACACGCTCCGTGACGCTCATGTGACGTCCCGGTACGGGTGACGGAAACCCGAGATCAAGGGCGATGCGCTCGCCTCATGGTATCCCGCGGCGCGGTTACGCGCCCAGGTGTAGCGGGAGGAGGCCCGGTGCGGGACGCTGGACGGGAGCCCGCCGCAGGCTCGCGCAGACAATTCCAGGGGGTCCGATGGGCAAGCCCGACGCAGACGACCCCGGACTGCCCGACCTGCCGCCGGAGTGGGGCCGGGTGGTCGTGCCGGACGACGCCTCCGCGCTGGCGGCCGAGGCCGAGCAGGTCCGCCGGGAACTGAGCCGCCAGGCGCCGGAGACCGCCGGGCCGACGCCGCCGCTCGCGCTGCCGCTTCTGGTGCTCCTGGTGGCCGTGGTCACCACGCTCGCGGGGCTGGTCACCGTCACCTGGTCGCGCTCCCCCCGCTCGACGGTGCCGACGTCGACACCCGCCCCGTACGCGCCACCACCCGGGCTCACCGGGCGCTCCCTGCCCGCGCTCGACCTGGTCGACGACGGGCAGCCGGTGCCGCTGCGGAGCCTGGTGCCGGCGCTCATCGTGCTTGCCGACGCGTGCACCTGCCCGGCCGAGCTGGCCGGCGCAGCGTCCGCCGCACCGCGCGGCGTCACCGTGGTCACCGTCGACGCCGACCCGGCCGTACGCGTACCGCCGTCGGCAGCCGTGCGCGCGCTCGAGGACCCAGCGGGCGGCCTGCGCGCCTTCCTGCACCTGCCGGCCCGGGCCGGGACGGCGACCGCGCTGCTGGTGGACCGCACGGGAACGCTCGTGAAGGTGGTCCCCGAGGTCCGCTCGACCGGCGACTACGAACCTGAACTGGCCCGCCTGGGCGGGTGACCTCCGACTCAGGGGAACTCGACCAGCTGAGCCTCGACCCGCAACGGCTGGTCGTTGACCGTCGAGAACGAGACCTGGATCGGCTCACCCGCGCCGGTCATCTCCGTCGCGGTCGTCACCGCGCCGCCGCAGCCGCTGGTCAGGGGTCCGGCGTAGCGGGCTCCGTCGACCACCACCAGCAGTTCCCCCGGCCCGGTGCAGCTGAACCGCAACACGTGGCGAGCGCCGTTCTCGGCTCTCGACGACCGGCGGACCAGCCCGTCCCGGGGCGTGATCGTGGCCCGGTCGCTCCAGATCACGACGCCACGCCACGGCCCGCGGTCCTCCGCCTCGACCCGGGAACCCGGCGTCAGGCCGGCCTGCCCCGCCGCGACCGTCCGGCCGGTGACCGGATCCACCACGACCCGGTTGCCGGTGCCCGCGTCGAGCAGCACGCCGCCGCCCGCCGGAGCGCCCGCGTCCGCCGGGGCCTGGGCCGCCCACCAGACGCCGCCGGCCGTCAGCGAGACAAGCGCGGCCAGCAGGAGAACCAGACCGCGCGCCCGGTCACCGGAGCCCGCACCGACCACCGAGGAGCGGGCCCCCGACTCGGTCCTCATGGGCCGAGGGTAGCGCTCAGCCCTGCCGTTCGAGCAGAGCCGCGTACAGGGTCAGGCCCGGGCCGAACGCCAGCAGCACCATCCGCCCGGGCGGTACGGGTGCCCGGAGCAGCCGGTCCAGGATCAGCAGCACCGTCGGCGAGGAGCAGTTCCCGTGCTCGGCCAGCGTGGCCCGGGACGCCGTCAACGCGTCCGGCGGCAGCCCCAACTCCCGCTCTACCACGTTGAGAATGCGCGGGCCGCCCGGGTGGACCGCCCAACCGTCCACCTCCGACCTGCTGGCGCCGTACCGGGCGAGCAGATCGTCGACCAGCCCCCGCACGTGGGTGGAGAGCACCTGCGGCACCTTCGGCGACAGCCCCATCCGGAAGCCCGTGTCGGTGACGTCCCAGGTCATGTGGTCGGCGGTGGACGTGTCGGTGACCGAGGTGACCTCGCGCAGCGCGTACCCCGGGCCGCCGGGCAGGACCACCGCGGCGACGGCGGCGTCCGAGAAGAGCGCGTGGGAGACGATCTGCTGGGTGTCCACCCGGGCGGTGGACGGCTGGATGTGCAGGCTGGTCAGCTCGGCGCAGAGCAGCAGCGCGGGCCGGCCCCGCGCGGTCACGAAATCGCTCGCCGCGCCCAGCCCGGGCAGCGCGGCGTAGCAGCCCATGTGCCCCACGAACATGCGCTGCGTGTCCGGGGCCATGCCGAGGTCCCGGGCGAGCAGAATGTCCAGGCCCGGGGTGGCGTAGCCGGTGCAGGAGCACACCACGAACAGCCCGATGTCGCCGGCGGCCAGGCCGGCGGCGGTCAGCGCCCGGCCGACCGCCTCCTTGCCCAGCGGCAGCGCCTCCACCTGGTAGCGGCGCATCCGCCGCTCGGTCGGCCAGTCGGAGACGTCCTCCAGCAGCGGATTGACCGCGGCCTGCCGGCGGGTCACCCCGGAGTTGGCGAAGACACGCTCGGCCAGCGCCCGGGTGGTTCCGGAGAAGTGCTTCGAGAAGAAGCCCTCCCACAGTTCGTCCTGGTTGGCCGACGGCGGGTGCGCCGTACCGACCCCCGCGATCACCGGCTCGGCCACGGTGCCCACCTCTCCTCGTGATTCCCCTGCACGTCTCACCAACGAGGAGCCGACCCGTCGCGGTCCGGGTCGCCGCCCAGCGCCGCGATGCCCAGCCAGTCGGCGCAGACGTCGGACGTCGCGGGATGCAGCGAGCCGCAGCGGGCGTCCCGGTAGAGCCGCTCGAGCGGATGCCCGCGCCGGGTGGCCGCCGTCCCGGCCGCCTCCAGCACGGACGCCGCGACGTCGGCGGCCGTGGTGCCGGCGAGCAGCTTCGCCCGCCAGACCCAGCGGTTGGTCTCGGCGTCGCCGGGCGCCTCGTCGACCCGGCGGGCCGCCTCGGCCACCGCCAGGCCGGCCGCCGCGACCGCCGCGTCGGCCCGCCCGAGCCGGGCCCGGACCGCCGGTAGGCCGCCGAGGTTGCGGGCGTTCAGGTGCTCGGCCGCCGCGTCGATCGCGGCCCGGGCGACCCCGACGTACACGGCCGCGTAGCTGGCCACCAACCAGTGCGGCATCAGCTGCGCGACCACCAGGGCGAGCCCCTCGACGCCGCCGAGCAGCCGGTCGGCCGGCACCGTGACGTCCAGGTGCAGGTCGTGCGACGAGGTCGCGCGCATGCCCAGCGAGTCCCAGGTCTCCTCGACGGTCAGCCCGGCGCCGGCCGGCACGAGGAACTGGGACACCACCGAGGGGTCGGCGGAGCTGCGCGCGGCCACCAGGTATCCGTCGGCGTGGCCGGCGCCGGAGCAGAACGTCTTGCTGCCCTTGATCCGCCAGCCCCCGTCGACCGGCTCGTAGACCGTGCTCAGTTGGGAGAGGCGGGCACCGGCACCGGGCTCGCTCATCGCCACCGCGTACCAGGAGCCCTCGGCCGCCGCGCGCAGCAGCCGGTCCCGTGCCGCCAGCGCCTCCTCCGGTACGCCGAGCGCCTCGGCCAGTTCCTCGGTCACCGCGCCCAGCGCGCCGGTCACCGAGGCGTGCATGTTGAAGACCAGGGCGGTGGCACCGTTGCCCCGGGCCAGCTCGGTGGCGACCGCCGCGTACTCGCCGAAGGTCGCACCCAGGCCGCCCAGGTCGCGGGGGACCATCAGACCGAACAGGCCCGCCTCCCGCAGGTCCCGGAAGTCGTCCACCGGGAACGTCCCGTCCCGGTCGTGCTCGGCCGCCCGAGCGGCGAGTCGCGGCGCCAGGCGGCGGGCCGCCTCCACAGCCTGCAGCGTCATGGAACCCCCTTCTCTGCGTCCTGTACCCCCGCCCCGGCTCCGCTATCCCCTCCGGACCCCCCGGCCCTGATACAGGACGGCCGTCGACCAGGTCGACACGATGCGCGGCGCCGCACCGGGGGCGCCGGTGACGCCGCGGGCCCGCCGGGCCAGCCAGGCGAGCACGCCGGTCAGCTGCGGCCGGACACCCCGCACCCGCAGGTCCACGCCGTGCCGGGCGCACTCGGCGACCAGCGCGCGGTCGTCCACGAACAACCGTGGGTCGTGGATCCCGCGCGGCACGGTGGGCAGGCGCTCGCCGATGTGGACGGCGATGAGGCGGCTCAGGGCGGTGTCGTTGAGGGTGTCGAGGACGAGCAGGCCGCCGGGGCGGAGCAGCCGGCATGCCTCGGCGACCGCGCGTCGCCAGTCGGGTACGTGCTCAAGCAGCTCACCCGCGGCCACCACGTCGGCGCAGCCGGACTCGAGCGGCACCGCGGTCACGTCGGCGTTGACCACCGTCACGCCGTGCGCGGCGGCCTGGCGCAACGCCGACACCGTGAGGTCCACCCCCAGGTGCCGGTAACCCTTGCCCTCCAGGTGCGGGGCGAGCAGGCCGGCACCGCAGCCGAGGTCGACCAGGAGGGCGTCGGGGCGCGACGCCACCGGCACGAGCCCCGCACGGGCCTCGGCCAACCAGTGCAGCATCGCGAACGCGCCATCCGGCCGCCACCACTCGCCGGCCAGGTCGTCGTACTGGCGCGGATCGTTGCGCGGCAGGGTGCGGCCCGCGTCTCGCATGGACACGAGCGTGGCACGACTGCCCGGTAACGACCAGACTTCCCTCATGCCGTCCTCAGTGCTAGGGCGGGTGCTCGCCCTGGTCCGGGCCAGCCACCCGGAGCCGGCCGCCGCGGTCACCGCGGTGGCCTGCCTGCTCGCCTGGGGGGTGGGGCACCGGCCGTCCGGCGTCGTCGCCGTCGTGCTCACCGTGGCCGCCAGCCAGCTCGCCGTCGGCTGGGCCAACGACGCGCTCGACGCGCAGCGGGACGCCGCGGTGGGGCGTACCGACAAGCCGGTCGCCGCCGGTGCGGTGAGCCGACGCGCCACGGCCCGGGCCGCCGCGGCCGCCGCGCTCGCCACCCCGGCGCTCGCGCTGGCGACGAACCCGGCCGCCGCGTTGGTCGCCACCGCCGGCCTGGTCTCCGCGCTGTTCTACGACTGGCCGCTCAAGTCGTCGCCGTTGTCGGTGCTCCCCTACGCGGTCTCCTTCGGGTCGCTGCCCGCCTTCGTCGTGCTCGCGCTGCCCGGCGCACCGACGCCGCCGGTCTGGCTGGTCGCCGCCGCGGCACTGCTCGGCGCGGGCGCGCACTTCGCGAACGTGCTGCCCGACCTCGCCGACGACGCCCGCACCGGCGTACGCGGGCTGCCCCACCGCCTCGGGCCGGCCGGGAGCCGGGCCGCCGCCGTCGGCCTGCTGCTCGCCGCGACCGCCGTGCTGGTCCTCGGTCCGCCCGGGGCGCCGTCACCGGTCGGGCTCGCCGCGGTCGCGGCCGCCGTCGTGGTGCCGGCCCTGACCTGGTACGGCGGGCGCGCGTCCGCCCGGGCCGGGGCCCGGTCGGTGGCGGCCTTCCGAGCGGTGATGGCGATCGCCCTCATCGACGTCGTTCTGCTCGTCACCAGCGGTCCGGTGGTCTGACCGGCACCCCTGGGAGGTGGTATCCCCGGGTCGGCGTGCGGGTGTGGATCAGGCCCAACTACCCTTAACCGCGGTCTGCGCGGGCATGGCCACCGTGCCCGGCGTACGGCCGGGTGGGATCGTGACGAGGAGGACCGACGTGACGCGCTCGATCAGGGGTTCCCGGCGGGCGGCCCTGCTGGTTTCCGGCGTGGCGGCGACGACCGGACTGCTGCTGTCCGGGTGCGGCACCGGCCAGGTCTCGGAGACCGCCAACAAGGTGCCGTCGGTCCAGGGCGTGAACGCCGAGACCGCCAACGGCGAGTACGCGGTCCGGGGCCTCCTGCTCGCGTTCCCCGGCACCGACGGCTACGAGGCCGGCGCGAACGCCGTCCTGAACGCGGTGATCTACAACGACTCACCCAACCCGGTCACCGTCACCGTCACCACCGAGGACGCCCGCGAGGTCGTCGTCACCGCCACCGACGCCACCGCCGCCCCCGCGGCCCCGTCGCCGACGGAGAGCCCGTCGGCCACGCCGTCGCCGGAGGGCACCGCCTCGCCGGGTCCGGACGCCACCCCCACCGGGAGCCCGTCGCCGACCGCCTCGGCCACACAGCCGGCTCAGATCGACATCCCCGCGCTCAGCTACGTGCAGCTCAACACCGAGGGTCAGCAGGTGCTGCAGCTCATCGGCCTGGACGAGTCGCTGCGCTCCGGCCAGAACGTCTTCGTGACCTTCGACTTCGGCGACGGCAACACGATCACCGCGCCGGCCCCGGTGGCCGTGCCGCTGACCCCGGCGGCGCCCCCGTCGCCGATCATCGAGCGGGAGGGCGGCTACGAGGGCCAGGAAGGGCACGGCGGCGAGGGCGGCGCCGGGCACTGACCCACCGGCGGTCCACGGCACCGCCGGCGCTGGTGAACACCACCACGCCGGCGGTGCTTTCGTCGTAGCCGGGGGTTAACGTCCCGGGGTGACCACTTCACGATCCACCTCGCCACGCTCCGGCACCGCCGGCGGTCGCGGTCGCGCCGCCCGCGAGCCCCGCCCGGCGTACGAGTGCGACGCCTGCGGCCATCAGCCGCCGAAGTGGGTCGGGCGCTGCCCGGAATGCGGCGAGTGGGGCTCGGTCGTCGAGTGCACGCTGACCGGCCCGACCGTCTCCGGCCGGGTGGTCAGCTCGCGGATGCCGGCCGAGCCGGCCCGGCCGATCGCGACCATCAGTGCCGCCCCGGCCCGGGCCCGCCCGACCGGGGTCAGCGAGCTCGACCGGGTGCTCGGCGGCGGCCTGGTCCCGGGTGCGGTGGTGCTGCTCGCCGGGGAGCCCGGGGTCGGCAAGTCGACCCTGCTGCTCGACGTGGCCCAGCAGTGGGCCGCCGGTGGCGGCAGCCCCTCGCTGGTGGTCAGCGGCGAGGAGTCGGTCAGTCAGGTCCGCCTGCGTGCCGAGCGGATGGGCACCCTGCACGACCAGCTCTACCTGGCCGCCGAGAGCGACCTCGCCGCGGTGCTCGGTCACCTCGACGCCGTCAAGCCGGGCCTGCTGGTGCTCGACTCGGTGCAGACGATCTCCACCACCGGCACCGAGGGGGTGCCCGGCGGGGTCACCCAGGTCCGGGCGGTCACGGCCGCGCTGGTCGCGGTCGCCAAGGAGCGCGGCATCGCGACCGTGCTGGTGGGCCACGTCACCAAGGACGGCCAGGTCGCCGGGCCACGGGTCCTGGAGCACCTGGTCGACGTGGTGCTGCACTTCGAGGGCGACAAGCACTCGTCGCTGCGGATGGTGCGTGGTGTGAAGAACCGGTTCGGCGCGGCCGACGAGGTCGGCTGCTTCGAGATGCACGAAGGGGGCATCACCAGCCTGGCCGACCCGTCCGGGCTGTTCCTGACCCGCTACTCCGAGCCGGTGCCGGGCACCTGCGTCACGGTGGCCATGGAAGGGCGGCGGGCCCTGGTCACCGAGGTGCAGGCGCTGATCGGGGCGACGGTGGCCGGGTCGCCCAGACGCACCGTCTCGGGGCTCGACTCGGCCCGGCTGGCCATGGTCCTGGCGGTGCTGCAGCGACGCACCGAGCGGTTGACGCTGCACGACCGGGAGGTCTTCGCGGCCACCGTCGGGGGAATACGCGTCGTCGAACCGGCCGCCGACCTGGCCGTCGCCCTCGCGGTCGCCTCCGGCGGGCTGAATCTCGCGATCGCACCGCACCTCGTGGCGATCGGGGAGGTCGGCCTCACCGGCGAAGTGCGCCGGGTGGGTGCGGTGCCACGCCGGCTCGCCGAGGCCGCCCGCCTCGGCTTCCGGCTCGCGCTCGTGCCGCCCGGCTGCGGTCCGGAGAGCACCGGTGTGCGCACCGACCAGATGCGGGTGATCGAGGTCACCGACGTCCGGGCGGCCCTCCAGGCCGTCGCGCGGGCGTCCGCGGAGTGAACGGGACGGACCCGAGGGGCGATACCGGGTCAGCCCGGGCAGGTGGTGCGGGCGGGGCGGAGAGCGGCATCGTGACACATCACAGTAACCACGACAGCACCCACCGCACGGCAGTCCGTAGACTGTGCCCGTGCCGATCGACCGCGACACCACCAAGCCTGCCGGCGCGACGCCCCACGCCCGCACCGGCGCCGTGGGTTCGCCCGCCCGTCCGATCAGCGTGAACGTGACCGGAGGCGGCGTCGGCGACCCCTTGCGCGCCAACCTGGCCCTGATGGCGCCGGGCACCGCCCTGCGCGACGGCCTGGAGCGGATCCTGCGCGGGCGCACGGGCGCCCTGATCGTCCTGGGTTACGACAAGGTGGTCGAGAGCCTCTGCACCGGCGGCTTCCCCCTCGACGTGGAGTTCTCCGCGACCCGGGTCCGGGAGCTGTGCAAGATGGACGGCGCGGTCGTGCTGTCCAGCGACGGCACCCGGATCGTCCGGGCGGCGGTGCACCTGATGCCCGACCCGTCCATCCCCACCGAGGAGTCCGGCACCCGCCACCGCACGGCCGAGCGGGTCGCCCGGCAGACCGGCTACCCGGTCATCTCGGTGAGCCAGTCGATGCGGATCATCAGCCTCTACGTCAACGGCCAGCGGCACGTGCTGGACGACTCGGCGGCGATCCTCTCCCGGGCCAACCAGGCCCTCGCCACGCTCGAGCGCTACAAGCTGCGCCTGGACGAGGTCTCCGGCACCCTGTCGGCCCTCGAGATCGAGGATCTGGTCACCGTTCGGGACGCGGTCGCCGTCGTCCAGCGCCTGGAGATGGTGCGCCGGATCGCCGACGAGATCGCCGGCTACGTGGTCGAGCTGGGCACCGACGGTCGCCTGCTCGCGCTCCAACTCGACGAGCTGATGGCCGGCGTGGACGCCGACCGCACCCTCGTCATCCGGGACTACCTGCCCGCCGGCCGCAAGTCGCGCACCCTCGACGAGGCGCTGGTCGAGCTGGACCTGCTGAACGCGACCGAGCTGATCGACCTGGTCGCGGTCGCCAAGGCGATCGGCTACCCGGCCGCCTCCGACGCGTTGGACGCCGCGGTGAGCCCGCGCGGGTTCCGGCTGCTGGCCAAGGTGCCGCGGCTGCCGGTGGCGATCGTCGACCGCCTCGTGGGTCACTTCGGCAGCCTCCAGCGGCTGCTCGGTGCGACCGTGGAGGACCTGCAGGCCGTCGAGGGGGTCGGGGACGCCCGGGCCCGGGGGGTCCGGGAGGGCCTGTCCCGGCTCGCCGAGGCGTCGATCCTGGAACGCTACGTCTGAGGCCCGCCGCCGGGTTCGGCCGTGCGCGGCGCGGAGGTGCGCCGGCGCGGTGCGCGGCGCCGATGTGCGTGCCGGCTCGGCCGGTCAGCCGGTGATGGTCAGCCGGACCGGCGCGCTGAGCTTGGTCCCGACGCGCGCGAGCACCTGGTACGTGCCGGCCGGCGGGACGGGGCCGGCCGCCACCCCGTCGGCGCAGCGGCTGGCGTCCTTGCCGTTCCAGGTGAGCTGGTAGGAGCGCTCGAAGTTCGGCGTGAACGACTGCACGTCGGAGCCCTTGCCCGTGCCGCACGTGTCGGAGGACCAGACCGTCGCGGCGCCCGACTTGATGAACAGCTCCTGCAGGTCCGCGCCGACGTCCCGGCTGCACGTCCGGTCCGAGCTGTTCCTGATCTTCAGTTGCAGGTCGACGGCAGCGCCGCGGCTCACCGTGGCGGGCCGCGCGACGGCGGTCACCTTGATCTCCTCGTCGGTGCAGGTGCCCGCGTCGACGACCGGGGCGACCGGAACCGGGCCGTTCGTGGTGGTCGCCCCCGACGACGGCGTGGCCGAGGGACCGTCCCCGCCGGCGTCTCCCGAACCGTCGTCCGAACCGTCACCCGGTGACGGCGTACCCGTCCGCGGCGTGAGCACCGAACCCGTCGGGTCAGGCGTCGCGCCGGACGAGGCCGCGGTGCCGCCCGGGCGGCCGGGGTCGTCGTCGGAGCGGCTGCACGAGTAGAGCACGACAATCAGGAGAAGGAGCACCGCGCCGAGGACGACGGCGCGACGCCGCCAGTAAACGGCGGGGGGCAGGGGGCCGACCGTCAGACGCATGATGCCCCCACCGTAGCGGCGTCGCGCACCGCAGACGGCAGCGACGCGCCGGGCCGTCCGCAGCTCCTCGGAGCGGTCCTCCACTCACGACAGTCACGGCCGCCCAGGGTGTTCCACCGGCGACGCACGGTGCCCGTCACCGGACCTGTCAGAGGTAGACCTTGCGCTGGTAGACGGCGTGCGCGCCAGCGACCCGGTCGAGAAAGAGCAGACCCGCGCAGTGGTCGATCTCGTGCTGCAGGGCACGCGCCTCGAACGCGTCGGTGACCAACCGGACCACCTTCCCGGTCCCGGGCAGCGCACCCTCCACCACCACGCGACCGGCACGCTTCACATCGCCGGTCAGGTCCGGTACGGACATGCAACCTTCCCGGCCGGCCTTCCACCGGCTGGCCTCCACCACCGTCGCGTTGCACAGCACGAAGGTGCCGTGCACCGTGCCGGCCTTCGGATGACCGGTGACGTCCACCGCGAACACCTGCGAGCCGACACCGATCTGCGGAGCGGCCAGCCCGACGCACCCGGGGGACACCCGCATGGTGGCGACCAGGTCGGCCGCGAGGCGTACGGTCTCCTCGGCGGTCGGGTCGACCGTGTCGCCGGCTCGGCTGAGGACCGCCGCCGGCGCGGACACCACCGCCCGCACCTCCCCCGTGCCCAGGACGTCGAGGGTCCAGTCGCCGAGGCCGGCGTACTCCTCGCCGTTCACAGCACGTCCGGATCGGCCGGCCGGAGAGTGACGTCGACGCCCAGCTCGGCGGCGGTCGACGCCAACCGCCCCGCCACCTTCTCGGCCGCGCCCGCCGGCAGGTCCACCTCGGCGACGACGACGTAGAGCGAGCCCGCCAGCCGGGTGCTCAGGTCCGTCACGTTGCCGCCCGCCTCGGCGAGCACCCGGGTCATGGCGGCGACGATGCCCATCCGGTCGGCGCCGTGCACCGCCATCACGTGCGGCTCGCCGCTCGGCACGGCGGCGCCGTCCGGCGTCACCGCGCGTACGGTCGCCAGCAACTGACCATCGGCGGCCAGCGGCGCCAGCGCGGCCTCGACGTCGGCGGCGGCCGGGCCCACGCAGATCAGGGTCATCGCGAAGTGGCCCCGCAGCCGCGTCATCGTGCTGTCGGTGAGGTTCGCGCCGAGGCCGGCGAGCACCTCGGCGACGTCGGCGACGATGCCCGGCCGGTCCCGGCCGATGACGGTGATGGCGAGCTCGTTCATCCCGGCATTCTCCCCGACCGGCCCGGCGCCGCGTCGCGGGACCTGCCCGGGTGGCCAGCCACCGGGACAGGTGGACGGTGGTCGGCGCGGTCAGATGCCTCCGCCGGGGCCCGCCCCGGCCGTGACATGATCGGCGGCGCGATGACTGAACCGACCTTCGCCACCCTGGTCAGCCGGTGGTACGAGCGCAACGCCCGCGACCTGCCGTGGCGTCGCCCGGACGTCACCCCGTGGGCCATCCTCGTGAGCGAGGTGATGCTCCAGCAGACCCCGGTCGTCCGGGTCGTGCCGGCGTGGGAGGCGTGGCTCGCCCGCTGGCCCGAGCCGGCGGACCTGGCTGCGGACACCCCGGCCGAGGCGATCCGGATGTGGGGACGGCTCGGCTACCCGCGACGGGCGGTACGGCTGCGGGAGTGCGCGGTGGCGATCGTGGAGCGGCACGGCGGGCAGGTCCCGGACCGGCTGGAGCAGCTCCTGGCGTTGCCGGGTGTCGGGACGTACACCGCGCGGGCGGTGGCCGCCTTCGCGTACGGGCAACGCCAGCCGGTGGTCGACACCAACGTACGGCGGGTGGTCTGCCGAGCGGTCGCCGGCGAGCCGGACGCGGGCCCGACCACACGCCCCGCCGACCTGGTCGCGACCGAGCAGCTGTTGCCGGTGGATCCGGCCGCCGCCGCGCTGGCCAGTGCCGCCTTCATGGAGCTGGGGGCGACGGTCTGCACCGCGCGGTCACCGCAGTGCGCGATCTGCCCCGTCGAGTCGGTCTGCGTGTGGCGTGCCTCCGGGCGGGCGGCTCCGGCCGGCCCGACCCGGCGCCCCCAGCGGTACGCGGGCACCGACCGCCAGGTACGCGGACTGCTGCTCGGTGTCCTCCGGGAGGCCACCGGGCCGGTGCCCCGCCAGCGCCTCGACCAGGTGTGGACCGACGACGTGCAGCGCTCGCGGGCGTTGGCGGCGCTGGTGAAGGACGGGCTGGTGGAGCCGGTCGGCGAGGCGTCCTTCCGGCTGGTCGGCGACGGCCCGCCGATCCCGGTCCCCTGAGCGCCCTCGTCAACTGAGCACGAGTCCGCCCGGGACGGGCGGCGGGCGGCAGGTTCGGGGAAGTTGCTGCCTCCGTCTGGGTCGAGGCAGCAGTTTCCCCGAAGGTGTCGCCTGGTGGCGTGGGCGGGGGCGACGAAAGGGCCGGCCCCGTCAGGGGCCGGCCCTTGTCGTGGTGGGTCAGCTGGTGCTGTAGCCGCGGGTGGCGATCCAGTCGGCGAGGGCCTCGGTGGTGATCCAGTACTCGGCGGTGTTCGGGTTCGCCGAGTCGGCGATCTTCACCTGGTCGCCGCCGTCGCGGTAGCCGGTCACGGAGATGTAGTGCCCGCCTTCGAAGGAGTGCACGCCGCCGTCGATGTCGGTGGCGGTGCCGGCGATGTTGGCGACCACGGCGCGGCCGTCATCCACGGTGCGGATGATGTCGGCGCGCAGCTTGTCGGTCTGCTTGTCGTCGGCGGTGGCGCCGGAGATCTCGACGCTGCGGTAGACATCGCGACCGGTCTCCTTGTTCAGCACCGGGGTGATGTCGTTGATGGAGTTGGTGCCGGCCTCGGTGGTGCCCATCCGCTCCGCCATCGAGTCGACGTCGATGTCCTTGCCCTGCACGGACAGGGCGTTACGGGCCGCGGCCGGACCGCAGTAGTAGAAGTTCGGCTGCGCCTCGTAGTCCACCCGCAGCTCCCGCTCACCCTTGCCGGGCTTGCGGTCGGCCTGCACGGCCGGCTTGTCCGCCGGGGCGGCGGCGAGGGCGGCGGTGGCCGGAGCGGCCACGGCGCCACCGGTGACGAGCAGACCAGCAGCGGTCAGAACGGTGTTACGCAGAAGCTCGGTACGCATGATGATCGAAGCCCTTTCGCTCGGGGGTGACGCGCGCGGCGGCAGGGGGATGCCGTGAGCCCGGCGCGGTCAGTGAAAGGTGGATCAAGAACCCGGCCCGGCAGGGTTGCTGCTCGGGCGTCCGGGGAGATGTAACCATCGCGGGCCGGGGGTCATTCCGGGTCCCGCGGGGCCGAGCCTCTCCCGGGGGCGGGAGCGGTTGGCCGCACCTGCGGTCACGGCATGTACAACGACCGGGCCCACCCACCCATTCCGCGCCGGCAGTGGCCCCCGCCACGCGACAGCGCATCCGAAACCGGGCGGCCCGCCCACAGCGGCGGTCACCGAACCGGACATAGCGTCGATCGGGCCCCCGGATCCGCCAGCCCGACGGATTCGGGCTCGGCGGGACACCGGCGACGGGCCGGCCGTACCCGCACCACCGCCGCCGACTTCATCTCGGTGGCAGCGCGGTGTCCGAGGCGATTGATGCCGCGACGCCGCTGGCACGGAGTCGATCAAGCCTGCCGGAGCGAATCAGGCCCACCAACAGGGCGACGGCCCGGTGGCTTCCACCACCGGGCCGTCGCCCGTTCAGTTCCGCCCGGCTTACGCCGCGTCGTCCGCGCCGGTGGCGGCGGTGCCGCCGAGGTCGGCCGGGACGGCGTCCGGCACCTCGACCGGCTTGTCCGCTCCCCGGAAGACGAGCTTGGACTTGTCGATGTTGTTCGGGTCGCCCTCGCAGTCCACCACGACGATCTGACCCGGGGTCAGCTCGTTGAAGAGGATCCGCTCGGACAGGTTGTCCTCGATGTCGCGCTGGATCGTGCGGCGCAGCGGCCGCGCGCCCAGCACCGGGTCGAAGCCCTTCTTCGCCAGGTACTTCTTGGCGTTGTCGGTCAGCTCCAGGCCCATGTCCTTGTTCCTCAGCTGCGTCTCGATCCGCGAGATCATGATGTCCACGATCGAGAGGATCTCGTTCTCGCGAAGCTGGTGGAAGACGATGGTGTCGTCGATCCGGTTGAGGAACTCGGGCCGGAAGTGCTGCTTGAGCTCGTCGTTGACCTTCTGCTTCATCCGGTCGTAGTTCGACTCGGAATCCTCAGAGGCCTGGAAGCCCAGCGACACCGCCTTGGCGACGTCCCGCGTGCCGAGGTTGGTGGTCAGGATGATGACCGTGTTCTTGAAGTCCACGATCCGACCCTGGCCGTCGGTGAGCCGACCGTCCTCAAGGATCTGCAGGAGCGTGTTGAACACATCCGGGTGGGCCTTCTCGATCTCGTCGAACAGGACCACCGAGAACGGCCGACGCCGCACCTTCTCGGTCAGCTGCCCGCCCTCGTCGTAGCCGACGTAGCCGGGAGGGGCACCCACCAGCCGGGAGACCGTGTACCGGTCGTGGAACTCGGACATGTCCAGCTGGATCAGGGCGTCCTCGCTGCCGAACAGGAACTCGGCGAGCGCCTTGGACAGCTCGGTCTTACCGACACCGGACGGGCCGGCGAAGATGAACGAGCCGGACGGGCGCTTCGGGTCCTTCAGGCCGGCCCGGGTACGCCGGATCGCCTTCGAGACCGCCTTGACCGCGTCCTCCTGGCCGATGACGCGCTTGTGCAGCTCGTCCTCCATGCGCAGCAGGCGCGAGGTCTCCTCCTCGGTCAGCTTGTAGACCGGAATGCCGGTCCAGTTGCCGAGCACCTCGGCGATCTGCTCGTCGTCGACCTCGCTGACGACGTCCAGGTCGCCGGCCTTCCACTCCTTCTCCCGCTGGGCCTTCTGGCCGAGCAGCTGCTTCTCCTTGTCGCGCAGCTGAGCGGCCCGCTCGAAGTCCTGCGCGTCGATCGCGGACTCCTTGTCGCGGCGCACCTGGGCGATGCGCTCGTCGAAGTCACGCAGGTCCGGCGGCGCGGTCATCCGCCGGATCCGCATCCGGGCACCGGCCTCGTCGATCAGGTCGATCGCCTTGTCCGGCAGGAAGCGGTCGGAGATGTACCGGTCGGCCAGGGTGGCGGCAGCGACCAGCGCGGCGTCGGTGATGCTGACCCGGTGGTGCGCCTCGTACCGGTCCCGCAGACCCTTGAGGATCTCGATG
The DNA here is from genome assembly GCF_040302465.1 of Micromonospora sp. NPDC126480. Lineage (NCBI taxonomy): Bacteria > Bacillati > Actinomycetota > Actinomycetes > Micromonosporales > Micromonosporaceae > Micromonospora > Micromonospora sp. NPDC126480. Next base: position 74,227 of record NZ_JBEORU010000025.1, on the reverse strand, counting down.
GTGTGGGCCAGCGACGGCTCACCCACCTGGATCGGCTGGAAGCGGCGCTCCAGCGCGGCGTCCTTCTCCAGGTGCTTGCGGTACTCGTCGAGCGTCGTGGCGCCGATGGTCTGCAGCTCGCCACGGGCCAGCATCGGCTTGAGGATGCTCGCCGCGTCGATCGCGCCCTCGGCGGCACCCGCACCGACCAGGGTGTGGATCTCGTCGATGAACAGGATGATGTCGCCCCGCGTGCGGATCTCCTTGAGCACCTTCTTGAGGCGCTCCTCGAAGTCACCGCGGTAGCGGGAGCCGGCCACCAGCGCACCGAGGTCGAGGGTGTAGAGCTGCTTGTCCTTCAGCGTCTCGGGCACCTCGCCCTTGATGATCTTCTGGGAGAGGCCCTCCACGACGGCGGTCTTGCCGACGCCGGGCTCACCGATCAGGACCGGGTTGTTCTTGGTACGGCGGGAGAGCACCTGCATGACCCGCTCGATTTCCTTCTCGCGCCCGATGACCGGGTCGAGCTTGCCCTCCCGGGCGGCCTGGGTCAGGTTACGGCCGAACTGGTCCAGCACCAGGCTGGTCGACGGCGCGGCCTCACCCGGCGCGGCGCCCGCAGCGGCCGGCTCCTTGCCCTGGTAGCCGGAGAGCAGCTGGATCACCTGCTGGCGGACCCGGTTGAGGTCCGCACCGAGCTTCACCAGCACCTGGGCGGCGACGCCCTCACCCTCACGGATCAGCCCGAGCAGGATGTGCTCCGTGCCGATGTAGTTGTGGCCGAGCTGCAGCGCCTCACGCAGCGACAGCTCCAGCACCTTCTTGGCCCGCGGCGTGAACGGGATGTGCCCGCTCGGCGCCTGCTGGCCCTGGCCGATGATCTCCTCGACCTGCTGACGGACGCCCTCGAGGGAGATGCCGAGGCTCTCCAGGGCCTTTGCCGCGACACCCTCACCCTCGTGGATCAGGCCCAGCAGGATGTGCTCCGTACCGATGTAGTTGTGGTTGAGCATCCGGGCCTCTTCCTGGGCCAGGACGACAACCCGTCGCGCTCGGTCGGTGAACCGCTCGAACATGCCCTCGTGCTCCTCACGTGCCGTGCGCCTTGATGGTCTAGATCTTGGCGGGGCCGGTGCGCGGACGACCGGGACGGGCGTCCGTGCCTCATTACTCTATCGCCGCGGACCGACTCAGCTGAGGTCGTGTGTCTCCGCCAAATGCCGGGTACGCGTCGTTTTGCACAACCGTCCGCGCTCAGAAGGTGTTCCGGTAGCCCCACCTCTACGCGCAGAGCGAAATTCGGAGACCCCGTACACCGTCCTCGACGACGGGCGGGGCGCCCGCACGGCCCCGGTCCGGGTCGCCGGGACTCGTCCACAGGCTGTGGACAGAATCTCCACCGGCTGTGGACAACGCGGGTGCCCCGGGGTTTCTTCCCGCCGGTGGCGACCCACGGGCGGGGCCGCCGGCCGCGCGCCGAACCCGGAAACGACGGCGCCGGCCCGGAGCGGTGCTCCGGGCCGGCGTCGGGTCTCGCGCCTCAGTGGCCGGCGCGGGAGTGGTACTCGTCGACGATCTCCTGGGGGATGCGGCCCCGGTCGGAAATGTCCTTGCCGGCCTTCTTGGCCCAGGCCCGGATCGCCTTGTTCTGCTCCCGGTCGGCGGTGGCACCGCCCCGACCCCGGGCGGCCCGGCCGCCCACGACGACGCCACCCCGGCCCACCTTCGTGCCATGGGCGATGTACGGAGCGAATACGTCCCGCAATTTCTCGGCGTTGCCGGCCGACAGGTCGATCTCGTACTGAACACCGTCGAGGGAGAACTTGACGGTCTCGTCAGCGTCCCCGCCGTCCAGGTCATCGACCAGCTTATGAATGATCTGCTTGGCCACGTCCCACATTCCTTTCGAGCAGGGTGCACCTGCGAACTCGCAAGAGCACAATAACCCGTATGGCGCTCTGCGCGTCAATAGGATGCGGTAAAGAGTCGGGAAGACCGACCGGTCACTCGGGCCGGACCAGCGGGAACAGGATAGTTTCCCGAATTCCCAGGCCGGTCAGTGCCATGAGAAGCCGGTCGATTCCCATTCCCATGCCACCCGACGGCGGCATTCCGTACTCCATGGCCCGGAGAAAGTCCTCGTCGAGCCGCATGGCCTCGTCGTCACCGCGCGCCGCGAGCTGCGCCTGCGCCAGCAGGCGCTCCCGCTGGACCACCGGGTCCACCAGCTCCGAGTAACCCGTGCCCAGCTCGAATCCCAGCACGTAGAGGTCCCACTTCTCGGTCAGGCCCGGCTCGGTGCGGTGCGCCCGGACCAGCGGGCTGGTCTCCTCCGGGTAGTCCCGCACGAAGGTGGGCTCCTGCAGACCCGGGACGACCAGTTCCTCGAACAGTTCCTCGGCGAGCTTGCCCGGCCCCCACTTCGGGTCGACGGCCAGGCCCACCTTGTCGGCGTACTCGACCAGGCGCGCCCGCTCGGTGCGGACCGTGACCTCTTCGCCGAGCGCTTCGGAAAGGGATCCGTACAGCGTCACCGAACGCCACTCGCCGCCGAGGTCGAACTCGCGGCCGTCGGCGTGGGTCACCACCGTCGAGCCGGCGACGGCGACCGCCGCCCGCTGGACGAGATAGCGCGTCAACTCGCCGATCGTGTCGTAGTTGCCGTAGGCCTCGTACGCCTCCAGCATCGCGAACTCGGGTGAGTGCGACGAGTCGATGCCCTCATTACGGAAGTTGCGGTTGATCTCGAAGACGCGGTCGACGCCACCGACCAGCGCGCGCTTGAGAAACAGTTCCGGCGCGATTCGCAGATACAGATCCGTGCTCAACGCATTGCTGTGGGTCACGAATGGGCGGGCGGCGGCTCCACCGTGCAGCAACTGAAGCATCGGGGTCTCCACCTCGATGAAGCTCCGCTCGTGCAGCGATTCGCGCAGGCTGCGGACGGCGGCCGCGCGGGTACGCACCATCTGGCGCGCCTGCGGACGGACGATCAGGTCGACGTAACGCTGCCGGACCCGGGCCTCCTCGCTCAGCGGCTTGTGCGCCACCGGAAGCGGGCGGAGGGCCTTCGCGGTCACCGCCCACTCCTCCGCCAGCACCGACAGCTCGCCGCGCCGGCTGGTGATCACCTCGCCGGTCACCCCGACGTGGTCGCCGAGGTCGACGAGGCGCTTCCAGTCGTCCAGCCGCTGCGCACCGACCCGGTCCAGGGAGAGCATCGCCTGGAGTTCGGTGCCGTCGCCGTCCCGCAGCGTCGCGAAGCAGAGCTTGCCGGTGTTACGGATGAAGATCACCCGGCCGGTGACCGAGGCCCGGTCGCCGGTGGCCGTGTCGGTGGGCAGCTCGGCGTACTTCTGCCGGATCTCCGCCAGGCTGCTGGTACGCGGATAGCCGATCGGGTACGGCTCGACGCCCTCGGCGAGCATCCGGTCCCGCTTCTCCCGGCGGACCTTCAGCTGCTCGGGAAGGTCGTCGGCGGGGTCGACTGGCACGGCGTTCTGCTCGGTCACGGCACGCTTCCTCAGACGGAGAATTCGGGCGGGGGTCAGGCCCCGAGCGTACTCAAGGGGTTGGGTGGTCGTTACGGGATAACCTGCCCGCCATGACCGAGCCCACTGAAGCCCTCTCGTTCGGTGTCGCTGCCGCCGACTACGACCGGTACCGGCCCCGCTATCCGGAGGCCGCCCTGCGCTGGGCACTTGCCGGTCTCCGCGCGCCGGCGCGGGTCGTCGACCTGGGCGCCGGCACCGGCATCCTCACCCGGGGCCTGCTGGCGCTCGGCCACGAGGTGACCGCCGTCGAGCCCGACCCGGGGATGCGCGACCAGTTCGCCGCCGGCACGCCGGGCCCGCCTGCCCTGGCCGGCAGCGCGGAGTCGGTCCCGCTGCCCGCCGGGTACGCCGACGCGGTGCTGGTCGGGCAGGCGTACCACTGGTTCGACCGGGAGCGCGCGCACCCGGAGATCGCGCGGGTGCTGCGGCCCGGCGGGATCTTCGGCGCGATCTGGAACCTCCGCGACGACCGGATCGGGTGGGTGGACGAGCTCAGCCGGATCGCCGAGATCGGCGACACCGTCGATCACCTGCGCGGTTTCGTGACCGGGTTCGGAGCGTCCTTCACGGAGCCGGAGTGGGGCGAGTTCGCGCACGTCACCGTGCTGAACCCGGACGAGGTGATCGCGATGGTCCGGACCCGCTCGCACTACCTGGTCGCCGGGCGGCAGGAGCGGGCGCGGGTCGAGCGCGAGCTGCGCGACCTGTTCGCCACGCACCCGGACCTCGCCGGACGTGGGACGGTCGAGCTGCCGTACCGGACGCTGGCGATCCGCGCTCAGGTGTTGCGGTCGTAGACCATCCGCAGACCGATCAGGGTGATCATCGGCTCGTGGTGGGTGATCGTCCGGCACTCGTTGATCACCAGCGAGGCCAGTCCGCCGGTGGCGATGACCGCCTTCACCTCGCCCAGTTCCTCGGCCATCCGCTCGACGATGCGGTCCACCTGCCCGGCGAAGCCGAAGTAGAGGCCGGCCTGGAGGCACTCCACGGTGTTCTTGCCGATCACCGAGCGGGGCCGGGTCGCCTCGACCTTGCGGAGCTGGGCGGCACGGGCGGCCAGCGCGTCGAAGGAGATCTCGATGCCCGGGGCGAAGGCGCCGCCGAGGAATTCGCCCCGCCCGCTGATGACGTCGAAGTTGGTGGTGGTGCCGAAGTCCACGACGATCGACGGGCCGCCGTAGAGCGTGTACGCGGCAAGCGTGTTGACCACCCGGTCGGCGCCGACCTCCTTGGGGTTGTCGATCGCGAGCTGCACCCCGGTCCGCACGCCGGGCTCGACGATCACGTGCGGCAGGTCGGCGTAGTAACGGTCGAGCATCGTCCGCAGCGAGCGCAACGCCGCCGGCACGGTGGAGCAGGCGGCCACCCCGGTGATCTCGACGGCGTCCCCGGCGAGCAGGCCGCGGAACTTCAAACCCAGCTCGTCCGCCGTCGACCGCGCATCGGTCTTGATCCGCCAGGAATGCACCAGCTTGTCGCCGTCGAAGGTCGCCAGCACGGTGTTGGTGTTTCCGATGTCGATGCAGAGCAGCACGAACGCAGCCTAGACAACGGCCGGGCAGGCGGAGCGCGCAGCGGCCGGCGGACCGTATGCTGGTCCAATCACGACATGAACATCGGTCGATCCACGGCGCGCCGGACGGGGAGCGGACATGTCGCGGATGTGGTGGCTCCGAGCGCGCAACGCGCTGCGCCGGCGCCGCCGGCACGTGCTCGTCCTCGCCGTCCTGGCCGGCGGCGCCCTCTGGATGGTCGTCCAGGCCTGGCGCTCCGGGCAGACCTTCCGCGGTGACCTCTACCTGAACGTCGGCGCCGCGCTGATCATGACGCTGCTGACGTACGTCGTGCTGAACCCGCTCTTCCGGGAACTCCAGACCGCCAGCATCATCGAACACCCGCGCCTCGACCGGGACGCCCTGATCGAGCGGGTGGCCCAGTCCCGGGAGACGGTGGCGATCCTGGAGACCTGGACCAGCATGCTTGAGGGCCCCTACGCCGCCCGCTTCGCCGAGGCCCTGCGCTGCGCCCTGGCCAACGGTGCCGTCGTCCGGGTCCTGCTGCTGGACCCGGACTCGCCCGCGGTGCGGCTGCGCGGCGCCGAACTGCGGCGGCGGGACGCCTCGGTGGCGATCCTCAACAACGTCTGGCACCTCGCCCGGCTCCGGGAGCAGCTGCCGGAGTCGAGCCGGGCCCGGCTACGGGTCCGCATCTACAACGCCGCGCCGTCGGTCCAGATGTACCGCTGGGACGGCAAGGCGTTCATCTCGTTCTTCCCCGTCCGCGGCAGCACCTTCGACACCCAGCAGATCGAGGCGTACGTCTCCACCCCGCTCGGCGAGTTCGTGGCCGACCGGTTCACCGAGCTGTGGGCGACCGCGCCGGTCCGCGACCTGGCCGACTGTCTCACGCTGCGGCTCTGCCTGCGGCAGGCCGGCCGCGAGCTGGAGACCTGCAAGGCGCTCTACGTCCAGGTCGACGGGGACTGGTACATCGCCGGGCGGGACCTGGTCCGCAACGTCGCCCGGCACGGCCTCGCCGGGCTGACCGTGGTGCTGGACCGGCCCGAGGTGGCCGGCCAGGTGTTCGACCTCGGGGAGGCCGACGAGTTGGCCCCCGAGGTCTACCACCGGGTGGTGGAGCTGTTCCGCGCCAAGTACGGCCTCGACGGCCGCAACGACACCGAGAACCGGGTGATCTTCAACCTGGTGGCCACTCGCCTGTCCCGGGCCGCCTGACTCACTCCGCCCGCAGGTCCAGCGCGATGTCCAGGATGGGCGAGGAGTGGGTGAGCGCGCCGACCGACAGGAAGTCCACGCCGGTGGCCGCGTACTCGGCCGCCACGCCCAGGGTCAGGCCACCGGTCGCCTCCAGCTCGGCCCGGTCCCCGACCGCGCACACCACCTCGCGCAACATCTCCGGGCTCATGTTGTCCAGCAGCAGGAACGCGGCCCCCGCCTCGACCGCCTGGATCGCCTCGGCCACCGTGTCCACCTCCACCTGCACCGGGACGTCCGGGAACGCCTCGCGGACCCGCTTGAAGGCCGCCGCCACCCCGCCGGCCGCCAGCTTGTGGTTGTCCTTGACCATCGCGACGTCGTGCAGGCCCATCCGCTTGTTGGTGCCGCCGCCCGCCCGGACCGCGTACTTCTCCAGAGCGCGCAGGCCGGGAGTCGTCTTGCGGGTGTCGAGCACCATCGCCTTCGTACCGGCCAGGGCGTCGGCCCAGGCCCGGGTGTGGGTGGCGACGCCGGACATCCGGGAGAGCAGGTTCAGCGCGGTGCGTTCGGCGGTGAGCAGCAGCCGGGTCGGGCCGGTCACCGTGGCCAGCACGTCGCCGCGCGCCACCCGCTGCCCGTCGCGGGCGACGAGCGACACCTCGACCGTACGGCCGGCACCGGTCACCTCGCCGACCAGCTCGAACACGGCGGCGGCCACCGGCAGCCCGGCCACCACGCCGTCGGCGCGGGCCACCAGGTCGGCAGTGTCGGTCTGGGTGTCCGGGATGGTGGCGACGCTTGTCACGTCGAGGAAGTCCGGTCCCAGGTCCTCGACGAGCGCCCCGGTGACAACCTGGCGTACCCGCTCCGGGTCCAGGCCACCGTCGCGCAGCGCCCGCTCGGTCTCCTCGGTCATGCTTCCTCCCACTCACGCGTCAACCGACCCTGCGTCCCGATGGCGCCGACCAGGTGGCCGCGCCACCGCTCGTCGGCGACCGGATAGTCCTCCCGCCAGTGGCAGCCCCGGGTCTCCTGCCGGGCGTACGCGGCGGCGACAAGCGTCGACGCCACGGTGAGGAGGTTCGTCGCCTCCCAGTCCGGAGTGCGGGGCACGCCGCGCCCGTCGCCAAGGGCGCCCAGCGTGGCCGCCGTCTCGGCCAGCGTCGCGGCCGACCGCAGGACACCGGCACCCCGCGTCATCGCCCGCTGGAGAGCGGGCGTGCCCCCGGCCGGCAGCACCCAGCCGTCGCCGCCCGTCCAGGCACCGGTCGCTGCGGGCTTCGGCTGCTCCGGCAGGCCGGTCGACAGGTCGTCGGCGATCCGGCGGGAGAACACCAGCCCCTCCAGCAACGAGTTGCTGGCCAGCCGGTTCGCGCCGTGCACGCCCGTGCAGGCGACCTCGCCGCAGGCGTACAGGCCGGGGATGGAGGTACGGCCGCGGAGGTCGGTGCGTACGCCACCCGAGGCGTAGTGGGCCGCCGGGGCCACCGGGATCAGGTCGGTCGCCGGATCGACGCCGATGGCCAGGCAGGACGCCACGATGGTGGGGAACCGCCGGGCCAGGAAGTCACCGCCGAGGTGACGGGCGTCGAGGAAGACGTGGTCCGCGCCGGTGGCGAGCAGCACCCGGTGGATGCCCTTCGCCACCACGTCCCGGGGGGCCAGTTCGGCCAGCTCGTGCTGCCCGACCATGAACCGCTTGCCGTCCGAGTCCACCAGGTACGCGCCCTCGCCCCGCAGCGCCTCGGAGACCAGCGGCTGCTGCGCGTGCCCGGCGCCGGGCACCCGGGCGGCCTCCGGAACGATCAGCGCGGTCGGGTGGAACTGGACGAACTCCACGTCGGTGACGGCGGCGCCGGCCCGCAACGCGAGCGCCACCCCGTCGCCGGTGGAGACCGCGGGATTGGTGGTGGCGGCGAAGATCTGTCCCATCCCACCGGTCGCGAGCACGACCGCACGGCTCAGGATCGCACCGACGCCGTCCTCGCTGCCCTCCCCGAGCACGTGCAGGGTCACGCCGCAGGCCGGGCCGAGGCCGCCGGGACCGTCACCGGGGGCCCGGAGCAGGTCCAGCACCAGGGCGTGCTCGACGAGCCGGATCCACGGGTCCCGGCGGACCGCGGCGTGCAGCGCCCGCTGCACCTCCGCGCCGGTGGCGTCGCCGCCCGCGTGCACGATCCGGTCCGCCCGGTGGCCACCCTCCCGGGTGAGCATGAGCGAACCGTCCGGGTTGCGGTCGAACTCCGCGCCGATCCGCATCAGCTCCTTCAGCCGGGTCGGCCCCTCCTCGACGAGGACGCGTACGGCCGCCGGGTCGCAGAGGCCGACGCCGGCGATCTCGGTGTCCGAGGCGTGGGCCGCCGGGCTGTCGTGGGGATCGAGCACGGCGGCGATGCCGCCCTGCGCCCAGCGCGTCGAACCCTCGTCGATGTCGACCTTGGTCACCACCGTGACGTGCAGCCCCGCCGCGCGCAGGTGCAGCGCGGCGGTCAGCCCGGCGACACCGGAGCCGACGACGACCACGTCGGTCGTCTCCACCCAGCCGGGCGCGGGCGCGGCCAGCAGGCGGGGCAGGGCCGGCAGGTCGACGGTCGGTAGGTCCATGCCCCCAGTCAACCCGAAGGTCCCTCGCAAGGGGCGGCCGGGGCCGGACGAGTGGTTTGGGCTATCGCGTGCCGGCTGCCGCCCGACCGGCCGTTTCGGTCACCGGGTGCGGACCGGCAGCCGGGTCGGGCCGGCCCCCTTGAGCGAGCCGGTCACCGTACGGTCACTGAGCCACAGGTAGCAGCGGACACCCCGATCGCCCACCCGCCACCGCCCGGCACCGGGCGGGCGGACCACCACGTCGGCGCGCAGGCGGAGCGTCACGTCGTCCGCCACCCCGGCGAATCGGGCAATGGCGCTGCGGCAACCGGTGTAGAAGGGCGCCCAGTCCGCGTCCCTCGCCGGGTACGGGCGGTCCGGCGCATGCCACACCCCGACGAACTCGGCGTCGTGGCGGGCACCGCACTCCGCCGGCAGCAGCGTCTCGACCCCGCCGCCCCGGTCCCGGCGGCTCTGCTGGCACCCGAGGCGCAACGGCGACGGCCCGGTCAGCGCGTCGCGGAGGCTGCCGCTGCGGGTGACCACGGTCGCGGCAGCCTCGGCTGTGGTCACCTCCGACAGATCACAGCGGTACCAGCGGGAGCCGGACGCCCAGCCCGCCGCCGAGGGCACCGCCACCGCGAGACGCAGCCGCCCGGCCCGCCAGTCGTCGCCCATATACGCGCTGGTCCGGGTGTCGCAGTCGGCGAACGCACCCCGGAAGTCGGTCGAGCCGGCGGCCGGACGGTCCGCCTGCTCGGCCGGGAACGCCCCCATGTGCACCGTCTCGACCCGATGCGGAACGTCGCAGTCCACCGGCCGGTACGTCTCGAGCGTCACCTCCGCCGTGAAGTCGGCGACGTGACAGACGCCCGCCTCGGGTGTGAACGGCCCGGCGGCGGGCATCGCCCGCCAGTCGTCGGTCAGGTCACCGTCGGTCGGCCCGGCGCACCCGGCCAGCAGCGCTCCCACCACGACGAAGACCGAGAAACCACGCCCGACCCGCTGCCCCACGCCGCCTCCCCCAGCCGGCCCGCCCCGCTCAGCGTAACGCTGAATGACACACCCGTAACAGACCGGATGTGCGCCCGCAGGGCTCGCGCTCATCCACCTCCCGGTGGGACGGGTCAGGATGCGCGGGCGGCCAGGGGATTCGGGATCGGGGCGCCGGCGGTGCCGGGGGCGGCGGTGGTCGGGTCGGCCGTCAGGTCGACGATGCGGTTCGCCGGATCCACATGCACGACCTTCGGCTGGTAAGAGCGGGCCTCGGCGTCGTCCATCTGGCCGTACGAGATCAGGATGACCAAATCACCCGGGTGCACCAGGTGCGCTGCCGCACCGTTGATGCCGATCACACCGCTGCCCCGCTCGCCGGGGATCACGTACGTCTCCAGCCGGGCACCGTTGGTGATGTCCACGATCGCCACCTGCTCACCGGGCAGCAGGTCGGCCGCGTCCAGCAGGTTCTGGTCCACCGTCACCGATCCGACGTAGTGCAGGTCGGCCTGGGTCACCGTGGCTCGGTGGATCTTCGACTTGAGCATGGTGCGCAGCATCGGAGCGCCTTTCGGGGTGGTGGGGTCAGGAGCGCGGAGCGAGGTGGACGGGTGCGTTGTCGATGAGCCGGGTGGCGCCGACCCACGCGGCGACGAGCAGCCGGGCCGGACCGGCCACCGGCCCCGGCTCCAGATCCGGGTCGGTGAGCACCAGGTAGTCGAGTTGCGCTCCCGGCGTACCGGAGCCGAACGCGGCGTGCGCGGCGGCCAGGACCGCCCCGGCGTCCGCGCCCGCGGCGGCGGCCGCCGCGCCCGAGTGCAGAGCGGCGGACAGGCTCAGCGCGGCCGTCCGCTCGGCCGGCGAAAGGTACCTGTTACGGCTCGACAGAGCCAACCCGTCCGGCTCCCGGACCGTCGGCACGCCGATGATCTCCACCGGCACGTCGAGGTCCCGGACCATCCTGCGGACCAGGGTCAGCTGCTGGTAGTCCTTCTCGCCGAAGAAGGCCAGGTCCGGCCCGGTGAGCTGAAGCAGCTTCAGCACCACGGTCAACACCCCGTGGAAGAAGCCCGGCCGGCTCTCGCCCTCCAACTCCTCGCCGAGCTGACCGGGGTTGACCCGGACCCGAGGCTGGCCGCCCGGGTACATGTCCTCCACCGCCGGCGCGAAGACCAGGTCCGCGCCGGCCCGCCGGCAGATCTCCAGGTCCGCGTCGAGGGTCCGCGGGTACCGGTCGAAGTCCTCGTTCGGCCCGAACTGGAGCGGGTTCACGAAGATCGTGACGATCACGGCGTCGGCCTGCTCCCGGGCCGCCCGCAGGAGGGACTCGTGCCCGGAGTGCAGCGCGCCCATGGTCATGACGACACCCACCGTGCCCTTCAGCCCCCCGCGGGCCGCCGCCAACTCGGCACGGGTGTGCACCAGCTCGGTCACGGTGCCTCCTCCCTTCGCGACTGCGGGGCTCGCAAGACCGGCTCACTCCTCGCGCTCACGCAGCCACCTCCCGGTCCCTTCCCCGCAACACGTCCAGCAGCGACTCCGCGTCCACCGGGCGCAGCCGTCCGGCCGCGATCGCCCGGTCCGCGGTCCTCCGTGCCAACGCCAGGTAGGGGGCCACGGATTCCGGTGCGGTGGCCGTGAGCCGGGCCAGGTGACGCTCGACCGTGCCGGCGTCGCCCCGGGAGACCGGACCGGTAAGCGCGTCGTCGCCGAGGCGCAGCGCGTTCTCCAGAGCGGCCCGCAGCAGCGGGGCGAGCACCTTCTCCGGCTGGGCGACGCCGGCGTCGCGCAGCCGGTCGGCCGCCTCGTTGACAAGCGTGACCAGGTGATTTGCGCCGTGCGCCAGCGCCGCGTGGTACAGCGGCCGGTCCGCCTCGCCGATCCACTCCGGCACGCCGCCGAGGTCGGTGACGAGACGAGCGGCGAGCGGGCGCAGCTCCGCCGGGGCGGTCACCCCGTACGAGATGCCGGGCAGGCGGGCGAGGTCGTCCGGCGTACCGGTGAAGGTCATCGCGGGGTGCAGGGCCAACGGGCGGGCGCCGACCTCGGCGGCCGGCGCCAGGACCGCCAGCCCGTGGGCACCGGACGTGTGCGCGATCACCTGGCCGGGGCGCAGCGCGCCGCTGCCGGCGAGGCCGGCGACCACGCCGGCCAGCGCGTCGTCCGGCACCGCGAGCAGCAGCAGATCGGCGGCGGCCCGGGCCACCGAGGTGGCCGAGCGACGGGGAACGGAGGGCAGCAGCAGGGCCAGCCGGGCGCGGGACGCCCCGGAGACCCCGGCGGCGGCGACCACCCGGTGACCGGCGGCGGCGAGGGCGGCTCCCAGCACGGCACCGACCCGGCCGGCGCCGATCACGCCGACGGTCAGGGAACGGGAGACGGGCGCGTGGGCCGGCCGTACGGCGGGCCCCGGACGCGGGCGCAGCGGAGCGCTCATGATGACGATCCAGTCCTCTAGAAGGGGTACCGGTCGATCGCAAGTATGCGCCGCGGCGGCACAGCCGAAACAAGGCTGTGTGAAAACGTTCACCAGCGGCCGTGACTGGTGTTAACAAGGGGCCCCTGCTCTACCGGAGGCGTTAACAGGGGGCCCTTCCTTGAGAGGAGTGCGCATGTCGATTCGCTGGCGGGACGCGATGGAGCGCGCGCTGTACGGCCCGGCCGGCTTCTTCGTCTCCGGTGCCGGACCGGCCGCCCACTTCCGCACCAGCGTGCACGCCTCACCCGCCTTCGCCACCGCGCTGAGCCACCTGATCACGGCGGTCGACGCGGCCCTCGACCACCCGGACCGCTTCGAGGTGGTGGACGTGGGGGCCGGTCGAGGCGAGCTGTCGAGGTCGTTGGCCGCGGCTGTCGGGGTTCCCGGTCGGCCGCCGCCCGGGTCGACGGACGCGGTTCCGCTGGCCCGGCGGGTACGGTTCACCGCCGTCGAACTCGCCCCGCGCCCCGCCGATCTTCCCCCGGAGATCATCTGGACCGACGAGATTCCCTCGGGCATCACCGGCGTGCTCCTGGCCACCGAATGGCTCGACAACGTACCCCTGGACCTGGCGGTCCCCGTCGCGGACGGCTGGCGCTACCTCCTGGTCGACCCCACCTCCGGCCACGAGACCATCGGTCCCCAGCCCGACCCCGCGGACGCGGACTGGCTGACCACCTGGTGGCCGGCCCCCGCCGACATTCGGTCGATCAAGAAGTTTGGGGCCGGTGCGGGCGCGGAATCCGACCAGAACCTCTTGATCAACGGGGCCGGCGGTCGGGCCGAGATCGGGCGGACACGGGACGAGGCCTGGGCTCGGGCCGTCGGCCGGGTCGACCGGGGGCTGGCGCTGGCCGTCGACTACGGGCACCTGCGGGACGGGCGGCCGGTGGCCGGATCACTTACCGGATACCGGGGCGGGCGGCAGGTGCCGCCGGTGCCGGACGGCTCGTGCGACGTCACCGCGCACGTCGCCATGGACTCGGTGGCCGCCGCCGGTGAGCGGGTCGGGCGGTGTGCGTACTCCCTGGTGTCGCAGCGGGAGGCGCTGCGGGCGCTCGGGATCGACGGCGGCCGGCCACCGCTGAGCCTGGCCGCCGCCGACCCAGCGGGGTACGTGCGGGCGCTGGCTGCCGCGTCGGCGGCGGCCGAGCTGACCGACCCGGCCGGCCTCGGCGGGCACTGGTGGCTGCTCCAACCGGTCGGCGTCGCCCTCGACCCGCTCGTGGCACGATGACGGGCATGACCACGGACGCCGACCTCCGCGAACTGACCGTCGGCACCGGCGCGGGCGGGGAGCAGCTCGGCACCGACATGGTGCTCAACATCGGTCCGCAGCACCCCTCCACGCACGGCGTGCTGCGGCTCCGACTGGTGCTCGACGGCGAGCGGGTGGTGAGCGCCGAGCCGATCATCGGGTACATGCACCGGGGCGCGGAGAAGCTGTTCGAGGTCCGCGACTACCGGCAGATCATCGTCCTGGCGAACCGGCACGACTGGCTGTCGGCGTTCGCCAACGAGCTGGGCGTGGTGCTCGCCGTGGAGCGGCTGATGGGCATGGAGGTCCCGGAGCGGGCCACCTGGCTGCGGATGGCGCTCGCCGAGCTGAACCGGGTGCTCAACCACCTGATGTTCCTCGGCTCGTACCCGCTGGAGATCGGCGCGATCACGCCGATGTTCTACGCGTTCCGGGAGCGGGAGACCCTCCAGGCGGTCATGGAGGAGGTGTCCGGCGGGCGGATCCACTACATGTTCAACCGGGTCGGCGGGCTCAAGGAGGAGGTGCCGTCCGGCTGGACCGGGCGCGCCCGCGCGGCCATCGGCGAGGTACGCCGGCGGATGCCGGACCTGGACAACCTGATCCGGCGAAACGAGATCTTCCTGGCCCGCACCGTCGGCGTGGGGGTGCTGTCGGCGGCCGACGCAGCCGCGTTCGGCGCGTCCGGGCCGGTCGCCCGCGCCTCCGGGCTCGACCTTGACCTGCGCCGCGACGAGCCGTACCTGGCCTACGACCAACTCGACGTGCCGGTCGTGACCCGAACCGCCGGCGACTGCCACTCCCGCTTCGAGGTGCTGCTCGACCAGGTGTACGCCTCGCTCGACCTCGCCGAGCAGTGCCTGGACCGGGTGGACCGGCTCACCGGGCCGGTCAACACCCGGCTGCCCAAGGTGCTCAAGGCCCCCGAGGGGCACACCTACGCGTGGACCGAGAACCCGCTCGGCATCAACGGGTACTACCTGGTTTCCCGGGGCGAGAAGACGCCGTGGCGGCTCAAGCTGCGCACCGCGTCGTACGCGAACGTGCAGGCGCTGGCCACGCTGCTGCCGGGCTGCCTGGTGCCGGACCTGATCGCGATCCTCGGCTCGATGTTCTTCGTGGTCGGCGACATCGACAAGTGAGCCGGCCCGGTCGCGGCCGGCCGCTCAGCACGGCCTCCGCGCTCGCGAACGTGCGGCCCCCGCGCTCGCGAATCCGCGGCCGTAGCGCTCGCGAACGTGCGGCCCCCGCGCTCGCGAATCCGCGGCCGTAGCGCTCGCGAGCGTTCGGCCTCCGCGCTCGCGAACGTGCGCGGCCCCGCCGGCCGCTCAACGCCAGCGATCGTCCGCTGACCCGTACCGGCCCGGCTCCGGCGCCCACTGCGGTTCCGGCTGCCGTTGCCGGGGCACCCGCCACTCGTCCGGCACCGGCACACCGCCGCTGGGCAGGGCGGGCCGGTCCTCCGGCTCGTTCCACCCGCCGCGCCACGACTCCTCGCGATCGCGTCCCGGCTCGTCCCGGCGGACCGCGGCCCACCGGTCCGCCACCCGGAACTCGGCACCGCTCTCGTCGGCGAGCACCTCGGCCCGCCGCTCACCCATCCGCAGCTCACGACCCCGGTCGTCGGCACGGACCGCGGCCCACCGGTCACCGGCGCGCAGCTGCGACCAGTACTCGCCCTCGGCGCCGCCGTCCGGCGCGGCCACCCGGCCGTGCTGGTCCGCCGGGTCGTCCCAGGACCGCTTCTCACCCCAGCTCCGGTCGTCACGCTGGTCGGTCCAACCGTGGTCGTCCCACTGTTGCCCGGACCGGGCGGGCTCGTCCGACCCGGCCCACCCATGATCGTCGCGTGCCCGCTCGTCCCGGCCCGACCACGACCGGTCGTCCGCCGGGCCGGGGCCCGACCAGGAGCGGTGGTCGTCGCCGTCCCCGGCCCACGACCGCTCCTCGCCGCCCGAGGACCGGCGACCGCCGTAACCGCCGTACCGGGTGCCGGTCCCACCGAGGTCGGCACCGTCCACGATGGTGTGCCGGGTGGTGACGTGCACGGTCTCGGTGTGCCGCACCACGCCGAGCGGTCGGGGCGCGGCCTGGCCCTCCGGCTCCGGGGACCACCCGCCGTGGCTTGCGCCGGTCCGCTCGGCACCGTACACCCCGGCGGAGCGCTCACCGCTCCCGTACACACCCGCGGCCGGGCGATCGCCGCCGTACACGCCGCCCGTGCGCTCGCCACCGTAACCGCCGGTCTGGCGGTCGCCGCCGTAGCCGCCGGACGCCGGCCGGTCGCCGCCGTAGTCGCCGGACGCCGGCCGGTCGCCGCCGTAGCCGCCGGACGCCGGCCGGTCGCCGCCGTACACACCGCCCGTGCGCTCGCCACCGTAACCGCCGGTCTGGCGGTCGCCGCCGTAGACGCCGGCCGAGCCCGAGGGTCGGTCGCCCCGGTTGTCCTCGGCCCGGCGGCCCCGGTCATCGTCCTGCTCATCCCAGCGCCCGCCGTCCGGGACGTGCGCCCGCCCAACCGGATCCTCGGCCGGCACCCGGGCCCGGCCACCGACCTCGGCCGAGCCCGACAGGGCGGCGGTGCCGGCGTCGAGACGCCGGCGCAGCGCGACGACCGCCTCCTGTGCGCGCTGGGCCTGCTCCATCGCCTGGTTGCCCCGCTGTGCTGCGGCCACCAGCTCCCCACGCAACTCGCGGCGAAGCTGCTCGATCTCCTCCCGCAGCTCCTCGCCACCGGAACCACCGTCGGCGCGCAGCGCGATCGACAGCCCGATCAGCACGACGGCCAGGATGGCCAGCACGGCTGCGAAGCGTAGCGGGCCGTTACCGTCGGCTACGAGCAGGATCAGCGCCGCCACGGGAGCGAGGGCCACGCCGACCCAGAAGAGCGCCGTCAACAGCGACGGATTACGCGTGTCGTCGGTGGCAACCGGGGCGGGCATGGCTGTGCAGCCTACCGAGAGTTGCGTCGCGTGGGAACGGTCGAAGGCGTCCTCCAGCCTGGTTACTCACCAGTAGATCCGCAGGTGGGGCGGGTGTCAGCCCGCGGCGAGTGCTCCGTCGGAGGAGAGGACGAGCCCGACGCTGGCGGCACCCGTCTTCAGGGCGTTCTTCGTCTGCGGCCCGGCGGCGTCGAGGGAGCTGAACGACCCGGCCCGGAAGTCGTAGACCTCGATCAGCCCGGCCTGGCACTTCGGCCGCTGCGGGCACTCCGGCGGGCCGGCCAGGACCGTCGCCTGGCCGGAGCACTTCTCGGCCAGCTCGGACAGCGTCCGCACGCCGTACTTGTCGGCGAAGGCCCTGGTGACGGCGAAGGCGTTCTGGTCCTGCGCGGCGGAGGGCGCACCGAAGACCAGGTTGACCTTGGCTCCGGCCTCCTTCAACGCGGCGACCGTCTTGTCCAGGTCGGGCGAGGAGACCGGCTGGGCGTCCGGCCCGTTCGCCTTGGTGTTGAGGAACTCCGCCATCGTGGCCGCGTACTCGGGGAAGACCTGGATCTCGCCCTTCTCCAGAGCGGGCTCGTACAGCTCACGGCTGCCCACCTGCTGCACCGTGACCTGGTAGCCGGCGGCCGTCAGCGCGATCTTGTACAGCTCGGCGAGGGTCTGGCTCTCGCTGAAGTTGGCCGCGCCCACCACGATCGGCCCGCCCGGGCCCTTCGCGATGCCGGCGGTCAGGGAACTGGCGCCGGCGAACTCGCTCGCCGCGACCGCCGGGGTCTTGCGGTCGACGTCCACGGCCTTGTTCAGCTCAATCAGCTTCGGCGTGTCCAGTGCCGCGGAGACCTTGTCGAGCGCGGCGACGAGCTGCGGCGTCGCGACGTCGGCGTTGACCGCGGGGATGACGTTGTCGCTGTTCTGGAGCTTCTTGTCGTCCGTCAGGACGACCAGCTCGTCACCGGCCACCGGTGCGCATCCGGCGCCCGACGCGGCCGACTCCGGCGCGTCGGTGCCGGACGAACCGGCCTCACCGCAACCGGTCAGCAGCCCGGCCGCCGTGAGGGCGCCGACGGCGCCGATCGCCAAACGTGTACGTGCGCGCATGTCTGCCCGCCTTCCGTGTCCCGGCGCGACCCTC
Organism: Micromonospora sp. NPDC126480; assembly: GCF_040302465.1. Taxonomy (NCBI): domain Bacteria; kingdom Bacillati; phylum Actinomycetota; class Actinomycetes; order Micromonosporales; family Micromonosporaceae; genus Micromonospora; species Micromonospora sp. NPDC126480. The sequence continues at coordinate 56,581 of NZ_JBEORU010000025.1, read as the reverse complement.
CGGGCCGGCCGCGTGTCCGACGGGCGACTCGGGCCGCCCGTACCTCCCACACAACATCCTCCGGACGGGTACGACAAACCTGGGGCGGGCTTTCGTCACCGGATCGTCACCGGTGCCCGGACACCACCGCGCCACTGAGTCGACGCTCACGCACCGGTGACCGCGTCGGCGGCCCGGCGGCTCGCGCGCCGCCGCCCGATGCGCAGCGGCCGCGGTGTGACGAACCGCTCGACCAGGGCCAGCACCAGCTCCACCAGCACGGCGAGCCCGGCCACGAGCAGACCGCCGGCGAGGATCTGCCCACCACCGGCGGCGATGTCGAGGCCGAAACCGGCGCGGATGATCTGCCCCAGACCGCCACCGTTGACGAAGGAGGCCAGTGCGGCGGTGGCGACCACCTGCACCGCCGCCGTCCGGAAGCCGGCGGCCAGGTACGGGACCGCGAGCGGCAGCTCGACCCGGCGCAGCAACTGCCAGCCGGAGAAGCCCATCCCCCGCGCCGCGTCCCGGGCCTCCGGATCGGCCTGCCGCACCCCGGTGTACGCGTTGGCCAGCAGCGGCGGCACCGCGAAGACCGCCAGTGCCACCACCACCGAGGGCCGGCCGAAACCGAGGAAGGTCAACGGCAGGATGGTGAGCAGGGCCAGCGTCGGCACGGCGAGCGTCAGGTTGGCGACGAGCACGACCAGCCCGCCGCCGCGCCCACGGTGCCCGAGCCAGAGCCCGATCGGCCAGGCGACCAGGCAGCCCAGGGCCACCGCCGCCGCCGACATCGAGAGGTGCTCGCCCAGCCGGTCCAGGATGCCGCCGGGGTTGGTCCAGTTCAACGGGTCGTTGAGCCAGACCACCGCCGCCTCGATGGGGTTCGCCGCGCTCACGCCGGGCTCCGGCGGCGCAGCCACGGGGTGAGCAGGCGCCCGGCCCCGGCCAGGGCGAGGTCGAGCACCAGGGCGAGCAGGACGCACAGCAGCGTGCCGGTCATGATCTGCGCCTTGTAGAAGTTGTTCTGGAAGCCGGCGAAGATCAACTGGCCGAGCCCGCCCCGCCCGACGACCACGCCCACCGTCACCAGGGCCACCGTGGAGACCGTCGCCAGCCGCAGCCCGGTCACGATGCCGGGCAGGGCCAGTGGCAGCTCGATCCGGAACAGCCGCCCCCAGCGGCCGTACCCCATGCCCTCGGCCGCCTCCCGCACCTCGGGCGGCACCTGGGCGAGCCCGGCCAGCGCGTTGCGGACGATCACCAGCAGCGCGTAGAGCGCCACCACGCTGAGCACGGTCACCGCGCCGATGCCCAGGTACGGCGCGAGGAACGCGAACAATGCCAGCGACGGGACCGTGTACAGCACGCCGGTGACCGCCAGGATGGGGCCGGCCAGCGGACGGAACCAGTACGCCGCCACCGCCAACGGCAGCGCCACCAGCACGGCGATGAGCACCGCCCGCCCGGTCAGCGAGGTGTGCTCCCGCAGCGCGGCGAGGATCGTGTCAGAGTTGTCCCGCAGGTACTGCCCGGAGAACCAGGGATTGCCCGGGTCGGCCCGGTAGCTCAGACGGAAGGACACGTGTGGACGTTACCCCGCAGGCATCCGGCGGCGACGGGACGCGTGCCGCGTCGATCTCGCTCGACGGGATCAGCAAGCGCTACCCGGACGGCACCGAGGCGGTCCGGGAACTGACTCTGGACGTGGCCGCCGGCGAACTGGTGGTGCTGATCGGTCCGTCCGGCTGCGGCAAGTCGACGGTGCTGCGCATGGTGAACCGGCTGATCGAGCCGAGCGGCGGCCGGATCCTGCTGGGCGGCGAGGACGTCACCCGGGTCGACCCGGTCCGGCTGCGCCGCCGCATCGGGTACGTCATCCAGAACGTCGGGTTGTTTCCGCACCAGACCGTGAGCGCGAACGTCGCCACCGTGCCGCAGTTGCTCGGCTGGCCCCGGGAACGCCGCCGGCAACGGGTGGCCGAGCTGCTGGAGCTGGTCGGCCTGGACCCGGCGCGATTCGGTGGCCGCTACCCGCACGAGCTCTCCGGCGGTCAGCGGCAGCGGGTCGGCGTGGCCCGGGCGCTCGCCGCGGACCCGGTGGTGCTGCTCATGGACGAGCCCTTCTCCGCCGTGGACCCGATCGTGCGTACCCGGCTGCAGGAGGAGTTCCTGCGGTTGCAGGCCGAGGTGCGCAAGACCATCGTCCTGGTGACCCACGACCTCGACGAGGCGGTCCGGCTGGGTGACCGCATCGCGGTGCTCTCCCAGGGCGGTCGCCTGGAGCAGTACGACACGCCGGCCGCCGTCCTGGGCGCACCGGCCACCCCGTTCGTCCGCGAGTTCGTCGGCGCGGACCGGGGCATCCGCCGCCTGGCGGTCACCCCGCTTACCCGGGCGGCGGTCGAGCCCCTCCCCGCCTCCGGGGGCGTGGAAGGGCTGCCCACCGTCCCGCTCGGCGGGTCTGCGTACGACGCGCTCGGCGTCCTGCTGACCTCCGCCGTCGACCGGGTCGTGGTGACCGAGGAGGAACGGCCGGTGGGTGTCCTCACCCGGGCCGGGCTGCTCGACCTCGGCCACGCGGCCGGCCCGCGCGCCGGGGACTGACACCCGGCCCGCCCGGGGTGGTCCTCAGGCGCGGCCGCCGAGGCTGGCCGTGCCCACCACCCAGCCGGTGAGGAAGCCGTACGTCGCTCCCGTGCCGCCGGCCTGCACGGCGGCGAGCAGGGACGGGTCCGCAGCGGCGAACGCGGCCACCAGCGAGGCGAGGCCACCGGCCAGGGCGTACGCGGCCCAGCCGGTGAGGAACTGGCTGGCGGCACCGGGCACCCGGGCGGCCTGGGCGGCCGGCAGCAGGTAGAGCAGGGCCGCCGCGAAGCCCACCAGCAGGACGGCCCGCAGGTCGGCGGCGAGGAGTCCACCCGGCACGTCCGGGTCGTACGACCAGGCGGGCCAGGCGAGCAGGCGCAGGAACCACCCGCCCGCCGACGTCTCGTCGGTGTTCGCCCCGGCCCACCCCACGTACGCGGGGCTCCCCCCGACGGCGACCAGCAGGAACGCCGCCGCGGCGCCGGTGCCCGCCGCCGTGCCGTACCGGCTGCTCGTACCGGCCCGGTTGGTCAACGCCATGATCACTCAGTGCCCGGGCGGCGGTGGGCAGCAAACCTGCCCGGGGCGGGTCACTCCGGGTGCTTCATCAGGTAGTCGATGAAGGCCGCGCGCAGCAGCGGGGCCGACTCCTCGTAGCCGTGACCGGTCAACTCCCGCCACAGCGCCACCGCCTCGTCGACGGTCGGCCCGACCGAGTTCGGCGCACCGTCCAGGGCGGCCGCCTCGTCGGCATTCGGCAGGTGACGCAGCACCGACCAGAAGAACCTCACGTCGCGGTGCTCCCGGGCCACCGCGAACGCCTGCTCCCGCAGTTCCTCGGTGGACAGTGCGTCCAGTTCCTCGAACGACCGGCCGCTGGGGGACGTCGATGGTGTGTCGGTCATGCCGCCGAGCCTAACCGGCGAGATCACCGCCGGCTCGGTGGACGCGAGGTCAGCGGTCCCCGGAGTCCCAATGCCGTCCGCTGTCCCATTCCGGAAGGTCCCAGCGGTCCCCCGGGCTCTCGACGGACTGCGTCGGCAGGGACGGCGGCCAGTCGCCGATCGGATCGGCGCGCTGGACGCTCCAGCCGGTGCTGATCCGGCCGTCGGGGTCGGGACCGTCGGCCGGCACCGCCCGGCCGGCCGGCGGCCGACCGTACGCCTCGACGAGCCGGGTCACCACCAGCCCGACGCCGAGCGCCGCCGCACCGACCGCCCAGCGGCTCACCGAATGGCCCTCCGCCCGCAGGTCCGCGATGACGAGCGTGACCAGGGACACCGCCAGCAGGGCGCCGAGGATTCCCCCGCGGCGGCCGAAGGCGCTGGTACCCGCGAGCAGTGCCGTGCCGACCGCCAGCACCGTCCAGTCCAGGCCCGGCGTCGGGGCCACCGGCCCGGCGTCGCCGGTCCCCAGCAGGGACCCGGCCAGCGCGGCCAGCACGGTGGACGCGACCAGCGCGCCACCGGTGACCACGGCGGCCAGGACGCCTCGGCGGCGGGCCGGATCGACGACCGGCCGGAACCGGCCGACCAGCCGGCGGACCGGCCGCAGCGCGCCGAAGATCCCGCCGAGCACCGCGACCGCCGCGAACCCGGCGAACAGGTACGGCGCGTCCTGCACCAGGTCGTAGCCGCCCTGCGGCAGCACGGGCGCGGTGCGCCGCTCGATGTACCCGACGACCGCCGCGCCGGCGGCGAGGCTGGCCGCCCAGGCGGGGACGTGCAGCACGCCGACCACCAGCGCCAGGACCAGCCCACCGAGCGCGGCGACGGCGACCGCCGGGCCGATCGCGGCGACGACGCCCCGGTCGCCCTGCTCCGCCATGTGCAGGGCGGCCGCGACGGCCACCGGCCCGATCGCCAGGTTCACCCCGGACGTACGCAGGCTCAGCCCGGCGGCCATCGCCAGCAGCCCGAGCACCACCCCGTCCGCCAGCAGCTCGCGGAGCCCGTCGCCACGCAGCGCGTCCGGATCCGCCTTCCAGAACAGGTACCCGACGGCGGCGACCCCGGCCAGGAGCAGGACCTCCCACACGACGTGCACGGCGAGCCGGTCCCGGCCGGGCTCGCCGTGGGCCGGATCGTCGAAGACGTTCTCCAGCACAGCGGCGGGGATCCCGGACGAGGTGTCGGCGGACTCCCGCCCCGGTTGGTCGTACCCCATGCGCCCGCCTTCCAGGTGGCCGCCCGTCCGGGGTCCGACGCGCGCGGGCGGACCGGCGCGGCCGTTGCTCTCCGGTCGCAGGCACCGTACCTGCGCGGCGAAGCCTGGCGAAAGCCCCTGCTCAACGCCGGCCGGGGCGGTCCTCCCGGTCGCCGGGCTCGCGGTCCTCGTCGTCCTTCTGCTCCGGGACGCGGCAGGACCGCTCCAGCCACAGCGCGGCGGCCACAAGCGCCAGCGAGGCGAGCACACCGGCGCCGGCCACCGTCCGGTCGTCCGCCGCGGCCTCGGTGCTCTCCACGAACAGCCAACCGGTCAGGCCGGCGTAGAAGCCGGCGAAGATCGCGCCGGCCAGCGAGGAGGCCTTGGCCAGCACCACGAAGCGGGCGACGAGCAGCGCGTTCACCGGCTCGCGGCCGGGCCGGCGCTCGATCCGGGCGCGGGTGTTGGCCGCGGCGTACGCCTCCAGCACGGCGAGCGCGGCGAGCGTGACCACCGGCAGCCAGGGCAGGTCGTCGGGCAGGTAGTCGTAATAGAGGAAGCTGATCAGCAGCCACGCGACCGCGGCGGCCGCGAGACCGGCGACCACAAGCGTGGAGATCCGCGTGGGGCCGATCCGGCCGGGACCTGTGCCGCCCGGTGGCGGAGACTTCGCCTGCGTCATGCCCACCGGCTCCACTGCCTCATGCCGTCGACTCTAACGCCAGATCCGGACGGGGACGCAGTTCCAACGCGTCCGCGGCCGCCGGCCCGCTGTTCAACAGGTCGGTCAGCCAGCCGTGCCCGGGCAGGAGCCCGTACGGCTGGATGTCGATCCACGGCCGCAGGACGAAGGCGCGCAGGTGGGCACGGGGATGCGGCAGCGTGAGCTCGGGGTCGTCGCGCAGCACCGGCGCACCGTCCTCCGTCCAGACCGCGATGACGTCGACGTCGAGGGTGCGAGGCCCGAAGCGTCGCGCGGGGTCGCGTTCCCGCCCGGCCGCGCGCTCCGCCGCCCGGGCCCGCTCCAGCCAGTCGGCCGGCGTCGCGGCGGGATCCTGGGCCAGCAGGACCGCGTTGAGGTACGCGGGCTGGTCGGCGTCGCCCCAGGGCGGGGTCTCGTAGACGCCGGAGACCAGCAGAACCGTCTCGCCCAGCGCGGCGACGGCCGACCGCAGGTGGCCGAAGCGGTCGCCCAGGTTGCTGCCGAGGGAGAGCAGGGCGCGGGTCACCGGACACGCGCCCGGGTCATGGTGACGGCCACGTCGGTGAAGGCGTGCGGGACGGGCGCCTCGGGCTTGTGGACCGTGACGGTGGCGGTCCGCACCCGGGGATCCTCCAGGCACACGGCGAGGAGCCGGTCGGCGAGGGTCTCGATCAGGTTGACCGGCTCCCCGCTGACCACCGCCACCAGCCGCCCGGCCAGCTCGCCGTAGTGGACGGTGTCGGCCACGTCGTCGGAACGCGCGGCCGGGGCGAGGTCCAGTTCCAGGACGGCGTCGACCACGAAGTCCTGGCCCTCGGCGCGCTCGAAGTCGTACACCCCGTGCCGGCCGTGTGCTCGTAGGCCGGTCAGCTCGATGCGGTCGGTCACTCCTCTCCTCCCCGAGATCCGGCGCCCGTCGGCGCGGCGGCCGTCAGGCGGGGCGAACCGGTGGCGCGCCAGACGGCGAGCGCGTCCACGGTGCCCCGGACGTCGTGCACCCGGACGCCCCAGGCGCCGGCCGCCACCGCCAGCAGGCTGGTGGCGACCGTGGCGATCTCCCGGTCGCCGGTCGGCCGCGGCGTGCCGTCCGGCGCGGCCAGCAGCGCACCCAGGTAGGACTTGCGGGAGGCTGCGAAGAGCAGCGGGTAGCCGAGGTCGAGCAGTTCGGACAGGCGGGCGCTGAGCTCCCAGTTGTGCGCGGCGGTCTTCGCGAACCCGAGCCCCGGGTCGACGACGATGCGGTCGGCCGCGACCCCGGCGGCGAGTGCCGCGTCGACCCGCTGGGCGAGTTCGGCCCGGACGTCGGCGACGACGTCGCCGTAGCGGGCCAGCTCGCTCATCGTGCGCGAGTGGCCGCGCCAGTGCATCAGCACCCACGGGCATCCGGCGTCCCGGACGACGCGGGCCATGTCCGGGTCGGCGAGCCCACCGGAGACGTCGTTGACCACGGCCGCGCCGGCGGCGAGCGCGAGCTCGGCGACCCGGGCACGGGTGGTGTCGATGCTTACCGCCACCCCGGCGGCGACCAGCTCGCGGATCACCGGCAGCACGCGGGCGGCCTCGGTCTCCGCGGCCACCCGGTCGGCGCCCGGCCGGGTGGACTCCCCGCCCACGTCGACCAGGTGGGCGCCCTCGCCGCGCAGCCGCACGCCGTGTGCGACGGCGGCATCGAGGTCGGCGTACCGTCCGCCGTCGGAGAAGGAGTCCGGCGTGACGTTCAGGACGCCCATCACCACCGGGGCCGCAGCCCGCACCAGATCGGTCACGGATAGACCGTACCGGTCCCCGCGGACGGTCCGGCGCCGCCCGGGCCAGGGGTGCTGACATGCGCGTTAGAACAGGTGTACGATCGGACACCGGTGCCGGATCAGGTCCACTCTTCGCGCCTTGTCGCAGACGGTGGGTGGCCGTACGCTTTGGAATTGCCCAGCATCGAGATGGCGAAGCCTGGAGGGAGGGCCGAAGCGGGAAAATCCGCCCAGAGCTCACCACTCACCGTGGTGGGTGACGAACGCGGCGTCGTGGCCGCGCGACGTTGAGCACCGTTCCCGCCAGGCATGCCTACTGCACCGCCGCGGCGCCGCCGGCCGCGTTATGGGGAGGTTCCAGTGATCGCCATCGAGCTGATGGAGACGGCGTCATCCGCCGCCGCCCACGCTCTGTCCACCTTGGGGTCGACGCCACTCGCCGAACCGGCGCCCAAGGGCATCGACACCGAGGGCGTCGTCACCTTCTTCGCCAGCAAGATCGCTCCGATCCTGCTGGCCGTGCTGGGCGTCATCTTCATCGGGCGCGCCAGCCGGGGCGAGATCTCCAAGGTGCTGACGAGCTCGGCCATCGCGATCGTCGGGTTGGCCTTCATCGCCGGAGCCGCCACCCTCTTCTTCGTCGGCGACTACCTGATCGACCTGATCTTCGAATAGGCGCGGGCAGGACATGCGGCTGCGCACCGACGACGACATCTACCGGGCCCGCCTGGTCTATCTCGGGCCGCCCGGCTACACCCTTCCGGTCCACCTCCCGTACGCGCAGTACGGGCTGTTCATGCTGCTCGTTCCCCTCTACATGTTCATCCACTGGTTGTTCACGCTGCGGGTCGAGCTCTTCCCGGCCTGGGAGATCGCCCTCGCGATCGTGACGACCTCGTTCGTCTTCCGGTACGTCGACCCGGACCGGCCGGCGCGGATGGTGATCCGCACCGCGCTCACCGACTGGCGGCGCACCCGGGAGCCGGCCGCCGAGCAACGCGACCCCCGCCTGGTCGGCAGCCGGATCAGGATCCGGGAGGAACTGGCATGACCGGGCAGTGCAACGACGCGGGTGAGGCGGTCGCATGAGTCGCTCCTCCACGCCGGGATCCCCGGCCGGGCGGCCGGCCGCTCCGCGCAGTGACGGTACGCGGTCGCACGACTACGCGGATGCGACCGACCTCGACGAGGCTGCGTTCGATCCGGCCCTGGCCACCACGCCGGGCTACGGCGGGGTCGGCGTCTTCCAGGCACCCCGTCCGTTGCCGCGCCGGGCCCCCGCGGAGCCCGCAGCCGGCGACGGCACCGACATCGACTCCCCCTTCCTGGACCTGTTCGGGGCGACCCGACCGGCCCGGTCCACGCCGGCCCGGCAACCGGGTCGGGAACAGCCGGCGATCCCGCTGCAACCCACCGCCGGTCCGCCGCCGCCACCGCACCAACCACCCGTTCCGGCCGCACGGGTCCAGGCGACCCGGTCCCCGTCCGCCCCGGGCCAGCCGAGGGCGGGCGGCGACTGGTCGACCGGTGAGCAGCCGGTGGTCGATCCGCCCCGGTCCCGCTCCGGTTGGGCCACCGGTGAGCAACCGACGATCGCCCCGACCCGGGCCCGCACGGCACGGGCCCCCGAGGAGCTGCCGATCACTCCGCCGGCGTCCCCCGCCGAGCTGGCGCCGGCGGTCCCGCCGTCCACCGCGCCGGTGGAACGGATGCCGGCGTCCGAGCCGTACGGGTCGGACGCGGCGCCGGCCGTCCGGCCCGCCCGGGTGCCGCACCAGGCCGGTGACCGCCTCCCCGCGGTCCGCCCCGCGGCGGACGAGCCGGCACCCGCGGTCGCGCCGACCGAGCCACGGCACCGCCGTGCCGGCGATCACCTGCCCGAACGAACAGGCACCCGCGACCTCGCCCCGCCCCGGCAGCGCTCCGCCAGTCGCCCGGAGCGCCCCACCAAGCCGGTACGGGTCAAGGCACCGAAGATCAAGTTCGGGGACCGGGACCCGTCGGTGGAGCTGGCCATCACCGAGATCGCCGGCCACCTGACCTTCACCCCCAACACCGTCACCGCCTGGTACTGGCTGCCCGAGGTGCGCTGGGCGTTCCGGCCGGACGCCGAACGGGAGGCCCTGCTCTCGGCCATCTCCGAGCAGTACGCCGGGCTGGCCGGGTTCCGCCTGCACCTGAGACGCACCACCCGCCCGTTCCCCGCCGACGAGTGGGCCCGCACCATCGACTCGCACACCCGCGCGCCGCTGCCCGACGTCCCCGGGACTCCGGGCTGGGCCGACCACCTCGTCGCGGCGCAGCGCCACCTGCTGTCGGTCAACCACGCCGAGGGGCAGACGTACCTGGGCGTGACCTTCGCCCGGCGCTCCCTGGGTGACTCGCTTGTGGAACGGATGCTGCGCACCTTCGGTCGGGGCGTCGCCGAGGGCGAGCGACGCCGGCTCGGCCGCACCGTCGAGCAGTTCGACGAGGTGCTCGGCGCCTTCGGCATGCGCGGACGACGGGTCACCGCGCAGGAGCTGGAGTGGCTGCTCTACCGCTCGGTGGCCCTCTGCATGGCACCGCCCGGACGGCTCTCCCCGGTCACCGACGGGCGCTGGGAACGCGGCGACCTGCTCGCCCTGACCGAGCAGGTGGAGCGCTACCGCACGCCGTACGGCTCGACCGTCAAGCTGGTCAACCGGATGACCGGCGAGGAGCGGCACGTCGCCGTGCTCGCCGTGGGCCGGATGGAGCCACTGGAGATCCCCGAGCGGCACGAGCCGTGGCTGCACTTCCACGAGCGGCTGCCCTGGCCGATGGAACTGTCCAGCCGGGTCGACATCCTCGGTTCCGGGGACTCCTTCCGGAATCTGGAGCACCGGCTGCGGATGATCCGCTCCCAACAGCTCGACTACGCGGAGCACGGCATCGACGCGCCACCCGAGCTGGAGCGCCTCGCCAAGCGAGCCCTGGTGATCGGTGACGAGATGACCACCGGCCTGCCGGTCGACTCCGCGCGTGCCCACGGCTGGCACCGGATCGCGGTCGGCGGCCGGACGCGGGAGGAGTGCCTGGAGCGGGCCCGGCGGCTGATCCAGCTCTACTCTCGGGAGCTGCGCATCTCGCTGCAGCACCCGAAGAACCAGGACTGGCTCGCCCGCGAGTTCATTCCGGGGGAGCCGATCGCCAACACCGGCTACGTCCGCCGGATGCCGGTCAACCTTTTCGCCGCCGCCCTCCCCCAGGCCGCCTCGACCGTCGGCGACCGCCGCGGTGACCTCATCGGACGTACGGCCGGCACCTGCCGTCGGCCGGTCTTCCTGGACCTGCACTTCCCCATGGAGGTCCGGGAACGCTCGGGGCTCGCCGTCTTCGTGGCGGAGCCCGGCGGCGGCAAGTCGACCCTGCTCGGCGCCCTCGGATACCTCGCCGCCCGGCGCGGTGTGCAGGTGACGCTGCTCGACCCGTCCGGCCCGCTCGCCCGGCTCTGCGCGATGCCCGAGCTGGCGCCGTACGCGCGGGTGCTCAACCTGACCGGCTCCGAGCACGGCACCCTGGCACCGTACTCCCTCATCCCCACGCCGCTGCGCAGCGAGTTCGGCACCGGCGCGGCCGGCGACCGGGAGTTCGAGATCGCGGTCTCCAACGCCCGGGCCGAGCGGCGGATGCTCGTACAGGACATCTGCATGATGCTCGTGCCGCCACAGGTGGCCCGCGAGGCGTCGACGGCCACGCTCTTCCGGCACGCCGTCCGGCAGGTGCCGGCGGAGGAGACGTCCACCCTGGACGATGTGGTCACCACCCTCGGGCAGCTCGACGACGACGCCGGCAAGGAGCTGTCCAACCTCCTGCTGGACACCGCCGAGATGCCGCTTGCCATGCTCTTCTTCGGCCGCCCCCCGGAGGGACTGCTCGGGCCCGACGCCGCGCTGACCGTGATCACGATGGCCGGGCTCCGCCTGCCCGATCTGAAGATCGAGCGCGAGTACTGGTCGGCCGAGGAGGCCCTGGCCCTGCCCATGCTGCACACCGCACACCGACTGGCGGTCCGCCGCTGCTACGGCGGGTCGATGTCGTCGCGGAAGCTGGTCGGCCTCGACGAGGCGCACTTCATGGAGGGCTGGCGGTCCGGCCGCTCGTTCCTCGTACGTCTCGCGCGCGACTCCCGCAAGTGGAACCTCGCCGCCCTGGTCGCCTCGCAGAACCCGAAGGACATCCTCGGCCTCGACGTGCAGAACCTGGTCTCCACGGTCTTCGTCGGGCGGATCGCCGAGGACGCGGAGATCGCCTCCGAGGCCCTGCGGCTGCTGCGGGTGCCGGTCAACGACGGGTACGAGGCCACCCTCGCCTCCCTCTCCACCGCCGACGCCACCTCGGCCTCCCGGCTGGGCTTCCGCGAGTTCGTGATGCGCGACGTCGACGGTCGGGTGCAGAAGGTCCGGGTCGACGTCTCGTACGTCGACGGGCTGCTCGACCACCTCGACACCACACCGGCAGCGGTGGCCGCAGCGGCCGGCGTGCTGCCCTCCGTCGCACCGGATCTGGAGGCGTGACATGGCCGGGGTCCGGGCACGGACGGCGGCGCTCCTGCTCGCCCTCGGCGTCCTGGCCGGGGCCACGATCGGCTGGCCGGCGGTCGGCGCGGCGGCGGCCGGGCCGGTGACGGCACAGGCACCGGCCGACCTCTGCACCACCCAGGAATGGCAGGCCGACTTCCGCGCCTGCGTGGCGAAGCTCAAAGAGGTCGCCGAGGACGACGTCACCTGCCGCAACGCCCCGACGCCGACCGCACCGGACTCGGGCATCGCCGGATGGTTCGCATCCCGCCCGGATTCCGCGAAGCAACCCGGGCCGAAGGGCTTCTACAGCGACTACGGCTACGCCGGATACAGCTACTCCACGTACGACGTCGACACCGGCTGCGCGACGGCGGTCCTGCATCCCGACTACAAGTTCACGAACACGGTCGCCAACGGCGAGTTCATGATCGCGACAGCGATCGTCGGCGCCTCGAACGCACTTCGGGAGCGGGCCTGGGACCCGCGCTCGATGTGGGGCTGGGCGGACCCGCTTGTGGAGCAGGCGACGAAGGCCGTCTACCAGAAGGTGTTCAGCGTCTTCGGCATCATCACCCTCTGCGTGGTCGGCCTCTACCTGCTCTGGCGCTCCCGCCAGTCGGACATGAGCAACGCGATGACGACCGCCGGCTGGGCCCTGCTCGTCATGGTGGCGGTGACCGCCCTGGCCGCGTGGCCGGTCAAGTCCGCGAACATCGCCGACGGCACCCTCATCACCACCCTCGGCGTCGTTCACGACGCCGTCGGGCCGACCTCCAAGGACACCCCGCCGGACAAGTGCGTGCTGCCGAATCCGGAGGCGTGTGTTGACAAGCGACCGCCTGCTGTCCGGGCAAGTGACACGGCAACCGAGGCCATGCTTTATCGCAACTGGCTGCGAGGGGTGCTGGGTTCAGCCGACAGTGAGACTGCCAAGAAGTACGGTCGCGCTCTTTACGATGCCAAATCGCTTTCCTGGGATGAGGCCGAGAGGCTTCGTTCCAACCCGGCGACACGGGAACTGACCATCAAGCTGAAGCAGCAGCAGTGGGCGCGGGTGGCGCAGCAAATTAAGTCGGAGGACCCGGAGGCGTACGAGTACCTCCAGGGGGTCCGGGACATGGACCGGGTGGGCGCCGGGTTCATCGCGGTGCTCGCCGCGCTGCTCTTCGCGATGTTCGACCTGACCGCGTCGGTGCTGGTGCTGCTGGGCTTCCTGATCTTCCGGTGGGCGGTGATCGCCGCACCGATCCTCGGCACGGTCGGGCTGCTGCGCCCGGCCAGTGCCGGCCTGCGCCGGTTGGGCAACGCCGTCGTCGCGGCAATCTTCAACATCGCCATCTTCGGCACCGGAGCGGCCATCTACCTGTTCGCCGTGGATTTGATCATGAGCACGCCGACCCTGCCCGGCTGGCTCCAGGTGGTCCTGGTCTGGCTTTGCGGGGTGGTCGGCTGGCTGCTGCTGCGCCCGTACCGGCGGATCACCCAGCTCGGCGGCAAGGACAGCAGCGAGGCGGTCAGCTCGGCCGGCTCCTGGCACCGGCGGTTCTTCCGCGACATGCGCACGGCGGCTCGTCTCGACGTCGCCGAGCCCGGCGGCACCGCGGAGCCGACGATGGGACGCCGCCGGCCGGTGGTCGCCGAACCGAGCACCCTGCGGCCGGAGGCCCGGCGCGAGGATCCGGTGCACTCCGGTGATCAGGGCGGCCGGCCGGACGGCCGTGAGCGGCCCGGCGACGTCGAACCGCCGCGCCCGGAGCGGGTGGCCGGCGGACGGTCGGCGGCACCTCGGCAGCGGCGGCAACCGGCCACCTGGACCGAGCCGGACGTCCCGCAGGAGAGTCCGTCCTTCGTCATCTACCGGCCGGGCTCGGCGGAGGCGGTTCCCGAACGCGACACCCCGCGGATCCGCTCCGAGGCCCGGTGATCGCGGTGCGTCGGGCGATCGAATCGGTGTTCACCCGGGTGCTGCGGTCCCGACTGGGTATCGCCCTGGCGCTCGCCGTCGTGGTGTTCGGCATCATCGGCACCGCCCGGCTCGTCGCCGGCCCGCCGGATCCGGGCGCCGGGCTCAGCAACCGTCCCGACCGGCCCATCACCACCGTGCCGCCGACCGCCGGGGACGACGGGGCGATCGCCACCGATCCCCCCACGCCCGTCACCCGCCCCGGGGAGCTCACGCCGCGGCAGACCGCGGAACGGTTCGTCACCGCCTGGCATGGTCGGCCGGGCCTGACACCGGAGCAGTGGCGTGCCGGCCTGCGCCCGCTGACCACGCCGACGCTGGCCGAGCAGCTCGTCGGCGCCGGTCCGGCCGACGTTCCGGCCGGGCAGGTGACGGGCGATCCGACGGTCGAGCCGCGTGCGGAGACCGTCGTCGAGGTGCGGGTGCCGTTCGACACCGGGCGACTTCGGCTGGAACTGGTGGCGTCCGACGGCCGATGGCTTGTGGACACGATCGATTGGGAGCAGCAATGAGCGGAGCGCCTCGCCCCCGCCGTCGTCCGCTCCGGGTCGGCGCGCTGGTCGCCGCGCTCACCGCGACCCTCGTGCTGCTCTGCTGCGTCGGCGGCACGGGCGCCTTCTTCCTTACCGAGCTGGGCGGCGACGGAGGCGACGAGTTGCGGCTGGCGAGCCAGGACTGCACGGGCGACTTCCGCGTCGAGATCACCGGCGAGATGCCCCGGATGTCGCAGTACGGGGAGATCCAGCTCCGCAACGCCGCGCGCATCATCAAGGTCGGACAGGAGATGAAGGTGCCGCCGCGCGGCTGGGTGATCGCCGTGGCGACCGCCATGCAGGAGTCGCGCCTGCGCAATCTCGCGAACCCCACCGTGGCCGGGTCGCAGACGATTCCGAACGAGGGCGTCGGCTCGGACCACGACTCGGTCGGGCTGTTCCAGCAGCGGGCGAGCTGGGGCACGGTCGCGCAGCGGATGACACCGGAGTACGCGGCCCGCAAGTTCTACGAGAAGCTGCTCCAGGTCCCGGGATGGGAGCGGATGCCGCTGACCCGGGCGGCCCAGGCCGTGCAGATCAGCGCCTTCCCGGACGCGTACGCCAAGCACGAGACCCTCGCCGCCACCATCGTCAACGCGCTGGCCGGCGGCGCCGCCCGGACCGTGCCCGTCGCCGGTCGTCAGGCCTGCGACGCGGCGGAGGACGGACGGATCGCCGCCTCCGGCTGGACCGCGCCGGTCCCCGGCAACGTCGGCTCCGGCTTCCGCACCGCCCGGCGTCCGGCGCACAACGGTGTCGACATCGGGGCGCGGAAGGGCACCCCGATCCGGGCCGCCGCCAGCGGGCGCGTCCTCGTCTCCCGCTGCGACCCGGACCGGGCCGGGCGGCTGAGCTGCGACGTGGACGGCTGGCCCGACAAGGGCGGCTGCGGCTGGTTCGTCGACATCCTGCACGCCGGGGAGATCATCACCCGCTACTGCCACATGGTGAGCAAGCCGCGGGTCCGGGTCGGCCAGACCGTCAAGGCAGGCGAGGTGATCGGCGAGGTCGGCAGCAGCGGCAACTCCTCCGGGCCGCACCTGCACTTCGAGGTCCACACCGACGGTGACCGCAGCAGCCGCGGTGCGATCGACCCGGTGCGGTTCATGCGGGAGCGCGGCGCGCCGCTACGGAGCGTGGAATGAGGCGTCGACAGCCATGACCGACCCGCTGCCCGATCCCTTCGCGGGCCAGCCGGACTGGGCACCGCTGCCACCCCGACCGATCGAGATCGTGCCCGCCACCGGCAGCGTCGAGCTGCGTGGACGCCGGGTGCTGGTGGGGCTGCCCGGCCTCGGCTGGCGGGGAGACCTCCGGGCGGACGACCGCGTGGTCCAGGGCAGCCGAACCTACGTCCCGGTCATCCCCGAACACGAGTGGTACCGCGCGGAGGCCGACCAGGTCGAGGTCTTCGCCCCGCTGGTGCCGGTCGACCGGGTCTGGGTGGAGACCATCGGCGCGCGACGGGAGCCCGCCGTCCGGGAGGTCGACCGCCTCGTGTCACTGGACGCGCCCGCCCATCGCGCTCCCACACCGGTCTTCGAGGCGGACGCCGTCGCCGGCCGGCGGGTCGTGCACGTGGTCGACTCGGTCGAGCACCGCGACCTGCGCGCCGTCACGGAGACCTACTCCGGCGCGGAAGGGGACATCTGCGTCCGGATCACTCGGGAGATCGAGTGGTACCGGTGGGCCTGGCGCGGACAGACCCCCACCACCCTGGAGGTGCCGGTCCATCTCCTGTGGATCGAGTAGGTTCTAGCTCAGTTTCGTGCCAGAGCAGACTCGCCAGTCGTCCGTCAGGCGTGTGTTGAACCGCCACGGCTGACGGTCGCTTTGAGCAACACCATCGACGTATGCAGAAATGATGAGTTCCACGTCAACCTCGGCCTCGTTGCCTTCGCGCCGGACTAGCAGGCTTCCCCAACTGATCGAGATGTCGGTCGCGAAGCGCTCCTCTCTGGACTCGAGGTCGTCCCGCAAAGCACGCAGTTCGGCGTCAGAGACGCCGTCTTGGCAGGTGAACATGCGCACCCGTGTCTCATTACGGTCCACGAGGTAGGCATG
The DNA here is from genome assembly GCF_040302465.1 of Micromonospora sp. NPDC126480. Lineage (NCBI taxonomy): Bacteria > Bacillati > Actinomycetota > Actinomycetes > Micromonosporales > Micromonosporaceae > Micromonospora > Micromonospora sp. NPDC126480. Next base: position 40,313 of record NZ_JBEORU010000025.1, on the reverse strand, counting down.
GAGATAGCTACTAACCACCACGTCGGGTGCGCTGCGGTCGGGGGTGGTGGCGCGGTCGTACAGCAGGTAGCCGCCGACGATCCCACCCAGTACGAGCGCCGTCACAACGGCGCCGATCACGGTGAGGATCGTGCCAAGGCGGCGGCGCGGCCGGACCGGTGCCGGCGCCGGAGTCGGCGGCGCCAGTTGGTCGGAGGGGGGCCGCTGCGCCGGTACACGGGAGACTTGGGAACCGGCGGGGGGCTGCACTGATTCCACCTCCTGAGGCTATCGGCTGACGACGGCATACCCAATGCCTCAGATTTGGCGGATCGTGACGGACCCCTCCCCACCGGTGACATCCACAACAACACCGGCGCACCGCCGCCGCACCTCCGTCGGCAGCGGGTCATCCTGGGTTACCGTCTCTGCGCGGGGAGGGGTTACCGACCTCGCGGAGGGGGTGGACGCGGTGGCCGGTCCGAGGACACGGGCGAGCCGGGCCGCCGCCCTGCACCGCCGGGCCGCCGCCACCGTGGCGTCGGCGGCCGACGTCCTCGACGGCATCCGGCCCGCCCCTGCCGACCACGGTCGCCAGTACGAGCTGGCCAACCGCCTCCGCGCCGCGGCGGCGCAGCTCGCACCGGGCTGGGCAGGCGCCGCTCTGGAGACCCTCACACCGTCCACTCCGGCCGGCGAGGGTCCTCCCACCTTCGTCCGGGTCGGCACCGCGGCCCCCCTCGACGACGCCCGCTTCCCCGCGTTGGTTCCGTTCGTCGGTACCGGGAACCTCGCGATCGACACCGACGTCCGGGAACCCCGGGCGGCCGGCCTGCTGCGTGCCGTACTGCTGCGGTTGTTGGCGGCCACGCCCGCCGGGGCGTTGCTGGTCCGCGCGGTGGACGCGACGGGCTCGGCGCTGGCGCCGTTCGCGGCGCTGGCCGACGCCGGGCTCCTGCCGCCGCCGGCGACGGACGTGGCCGGCCTGCGCGCCGTGCTGTCCGAGGCGGAGCAGTGGGTGACGCCGGGTGCGAGCGGGCGCCCGCGGCACGACCGCGTCCTGCTGCTGGTGGTCGCCGCACTGCCCGAGCCCACCGGGCACACCGACCTGAGCCGCATCGAGGCGCTCGCCGAGCAGGGCGTTGCCAGCGGTCTGCACCTTCTCGTGGCGGGTTGGCCACCCGGGCGGGCGCCGGTGCCCCGGGCGACGCCGCTCGCCATCCGCACCGTCTACGCGCTGCTGGGTGACCCGCCGGGCACCTCCTTCGGTGGACCCCGCATCGCCGAGACCGGCCACCACACCGGCGACGCCGGGCCACGCACCGCGGACGCCGGGCCACACGCAGCATCGAGCCCGGCCGGCGACCCGCCAGGTGGGCTCAACTCACCGGTCTTCATCGATTCGGATCCGCCGACCGACCTCGTCCAGAGGGTCTGCCGTCGGCTCGCGGACCAGGTGGAGGCGGGGTCCCGGCTGGCCCTGACCGACCTGCTCCCGGATCCGGCCGAGCCGCTGTGGACGGCCGGTTCGGTCGACGGCCTGTCGACGACCGTGGGGGACGCCGGGGGCCGGCCGGTGTCGTTGGGGTTCACCGAGCTGACGCCGCACTGGCTGGTGAGCGGCCGGTCGGGCGCCGGCCGCTCGACCTTCCTCACCACCGCCCTGCTGGGCCTGACCGCCCGGTACGGTCCGGAGGACCTGGTCCTCTACCTGGCCGACCTCGGTGGCGGGGAGTCCTTCGTGGAGTTCCTCCAGACCGAGCGCGACCGGTCCTGGATACCCCAGGTACGCGCCGCCGCGATGGCCGCCGATCGGGAGTACGTGCTGGACCTGTTCGATCTCCTTGCCACCGAGGTACGCCGCCGGGAGGAGGCGGGCGCCCGGGCCGGCGGGCAGCGGTACGCGGAGCTGCGGCAGCACCGCGAGCTGCCCCGGATCGTCTGCGTGGTGGACAACCTGCCGCTGCTCCTGACCGGCCGGGACCGGGTCGCCGCCGAGGCCGCGGCCCGGCTCGACGTCCTGGCCCGGGCCGGCCGGTCGTACGGTGTGCATCTGGTGCTGGCCGGCGAGGGCGACCTGGGCCTGGGCACCCGCACCGACCGGGACTCGGTGCTCGGGCAGTTCCCGGTGCGGGTGGCGCTGCCCGGCGGGGGCGCGGTCCTCGAGCCGACAAACGACTCGGCCGCCGGGCTGCCGGTGGGCAGTGCGGTGGTCAACACGGCGGGTGGGCTCGGCGGGCCCCGGGGCGCCATCCGCGGACACGAGCGGATGGTCCGTTTCCCCGACCCCCAGGATCACCCGGACGTGGTCGAGGGCCTGCGGCACCGGCTGTGGGACGGCCGGCCGGAGCGGGCGGCGCCACCGGTCGTGTTCGCCGGGTACGCACGCCCGCTGCTACGTAACGATCCGCGGTATCGGACCGCGGCCGCGGGTGGCGCAGCGGGCCCGGCGGCGCTGCTGGGCCGGGCGGTGGACGTGACCCGGTCGACGGTGGCGGTCCCGTTGGGGCCCTCGCCGGGCCGCAACCTGGCGGTGCTGGGTACGGGCGACGAGGCGGCGGGTCTGCTGGTCAACGCGGCCCGTAGTGTCGCCGTCCACCACCCGCCGGGCTCCGCACGGTTCGTCGTGCTGACCCCGGAGGACGACGCTCGCGCGGTCGCCGAGGCGCTCGCCGCCGAGCTGGCCACACAGCACCGGGTCGAGACGATCGGCCGGGCCGACCTGCCGGCGGTGCTGGACGCGTCCGGGCCGGCGTACCTGATCGCCTTCGACCTGGACGGGCCGGTCGCCGGGCAGCTCCCGCCGGAGCGGCTCGGCGCGTTGCTCCGCGAGGGTCCGCCGGCCGGCCGGCACCTGCTGGGCCGGTGGCGCGCGGTGCCGCCCTTCGCGGCCCTGCTCGAACCGGAGGGCGACGTGGCCAAGCTCGCCGCGGTGGCCGCCGTGGACGTGCCCGGCGCGCAACTCGCCACGGTCTTCGGTCGCCCGGTCGACTGGCGACCCCGGGAGGCTCGGGCGGTCCTCTGGGACGGCCACGGCGAGCAGGGCGTCGTCCTGGTGCCGTTCGCGCTGGACGGAACGCCGGCATGAGCCGGGCGCGCACCCGCGATCCGGGTCCCGGCCGGCAGCGTACCCCCGTCGACCTGCCCGAGCCGGCCCGCGAGCCGGTGGGGGCGGCGTGGACGGACTACCTCGCGGCGGCCCGGCAGCTCGACGGCGTCCGCCGGGACGCGGCCACCGCCGCGGGCGAGCAGGCGCGCGCGGTCCAGGCCGCCCGGGAGGAGTTGGCCACGGTACGCACGCGGCTGGCGGCGCAGGAGACGCGGTTGCGTGCGGCGGGCGTACCACCGATCTCGCTCGTTCCGACGCCGCCGGAGCTGACCGAGGCGACCCGGTCGATGGCGAGCGGGCCGGCGGCGGTCCTGGCCGAGCTTCGGGTGGCGCGAGCCCGGGTGGACGCGGCGGAGGCTGCGCTTGACGCCCGTGGCCTGGTCGGCGCGGCCGGCTGGCCGGTCGCCGCTCGCAACCTCCTCGTGTACGGTCCGCTGGCTCTCCTGGTGCCGGTGATCCAGCTGGTGCTCCTGGCCGTCGTCGGATCCGGTCCGGTGACCGCCGCCGCGCTGTTCGGCGGGCTGGTGATGCCGGCGGCGGCGTTCGGGGCGGGGTGGTGGGGCATCGGGCGACTCTTCCCGCCGGGTGCCGGCGGGCGGCCGGACCGCACGCCGCGGCTGGGCGTCCTGGTATGCCTGGTCCCGGCCGTGCTGACCAGCGCGGTGCTCCTGCTCGCCCTGCTGGCCGGCTGACCCGCGATCAGCGGGAGTTGATCAGAGCCATCGCTTCGGCGCGGGACTTCGCGTCCCGTTGCAGCGTGCCGCGGACGGCCGACGTGATGGTCTGCGCACCCGACTTCTGGATGCCGCGCATCGCCATGCACATGTGCTCGCACTCGAGCACGACGATCACGCCGCGCGGCTCCAACCGTTCCATGAGCAGGTCGGCGATCTGCGAGGTGAGCCGCTCCTGCACCTGCGGCCGGCGCGCGAAGACCTCGACCAGGCGGGCCAGCTTGGACAGGCCGGTGATCCGGCCGTCCGGCCCCGGGATGTAGCCGATGTGGGCGCTGCCCCGGAACGGAAGCAGATGGTGCTCGCAGAGGCTCATCACGTCGATGTCCCGGACGAGCACCAGCTCCTCGTGGTTGGCCTCGAAGGTGGTGGTGAGCACCTGGGACGGGTCGACCCGGAGCCCGGCGAACAGCTCGGCGTACGCGCGGGCCACCCGGGCCGGGGTCTGCAGGAGCCCGTCGCGGTCCGGGTCCTCCCCGACCGCGATCAGGATCTCGCGTACGGCCTTCTCGATCCGGGCGAGATCCATGGTGTCCTCGACGGGGCGGCCGGTGAGCTTGCCGCTGATGAGCCGGGCGGCGACGTAGTCCAGCGCGTCGTCGCCGTCCGGCTCGGTCGCGGAGGCGGCCAGCCCCCGGTGAGGGCTGGCCGCCGCGTCGTCGGTGCTCAGTGTGGGCCGTCCGAGTTGTTCGAGGCCGGGCCGCCGCCGACCGAGGCGCCGTCGGCCTCGGCCTGCGCCTTGAGCGCGTCCTTCTCCGCCGGCGTGAGCACCGGCGGCTCGGTGGAGGGCTGACGCTTGCCGAAGCCGTTGTACGGAGCCATCGGCGGGCGCTTGGCCACCCGGGCGCAGATGCGGGCCATGTCCTGCGTGGACAAGGTCTCCTTCTCCATCAGCTCCAGCACGATGTTGTCCAGGACGTCCCGGTACTCGACCAGGATCTCCCAGGCCTCGTCGTGCGCCAGCTCGATCAGCGCACGCATCTCGGCGTCGATCTCGGCGGCCACCGCGTCGGAGTAGTCCCGCTCGTGGCCCATGTTGCGGCCCAGGAACGGCTCGTCGCCGCTGGTCCCGTACTTGATGGCGCCGAGCTTGGAGCTCATGCCGTACTGCGTGATCATGGCGCGGGCCAGCTGGGTGGCCTTCTCGATGTCGTTGCCGGCGCCGGTGGTCGGCTCGTGGAACACCAGCTCCTCGGCGGCCCGGCCACCCAGCGCGTACGCCAGGGTGTCGACCATCTCGGCGCGGGTCTGGGTGTACTTGTCCTCGGTGGGGAGGACCAGGGTGTGGCCCAGCGACCGGCCCCGGGACAGGATCGTCACCTTGTGCACCGGAGCGGCGTGCGGCAGCGCCCAGGCGACAAGCGCGTGCCCACCCTCGTGGTACGCGGTGATCTTCTTCTCCTGGTCGCTCATCACCCGCGTACGGCGCTGCGGGCCGGCGATCACCCGGTCGATGGACTCCTCCAGGGAGTCGTTGGTGATCGCCCGCTGGTCCCTGCGGGCGGTGAGCAGCGCGGCCTCGTTGATCACGTTGGCCAGGTCGGCGCCGCTGAAACCCGGGGTGCGGCGCGCGACGGAGTCGAGGTCGACGTCCGGCGTGAACGGCTTGCCCTTGGCGTGCACCCGGAGGATGGCCTTGCGGCCTTCCATGTCGGGCGCGTCCACCGGGATCTGCCGGTCGAAGCGGCCCGGCCGCAGCAGCGCCGGGTCGAGGATGTCCGGCCGGTTGGTGGCGGCGATCAGGATGACGCCGCCCTTGGTGTCGAAGCCGTCCATCTCGACGAGGAGCTGGTTGAGGGTCTGCTCGCGCTCGTCGTGGCCGCCGCCCATGCCGGCGCCGCGGTGGCGGCCGACGGCGTCGATCTCGTCGACGAAGACGATCGCCGGGGCGTTCGCCTTGGCCTGCTCGAACAGATCCCGGACCCGGCTGGCGCCGACACCCACGAACATCTCGACGAAGTCCGAACCGGAGATCGAGTAGAACGGCACGCCGGCCTCGCCGGCGACCGCCCGGGCGAGCAGGGTCTTACCGGTTCCGGGCGGGCCGAAGAGCAGCACACCCTTGGGGATCTTCGCGCCGAGCGCCTGGTACTTCGCCGGGTTCTGCAGGAAGTCCTTGATCTCGTGCAGCTCCTCGACGGCCTCCTCGGCGCCGGCCACGTCCGCGAACGTGGTCTTCGGCGTGTCCTTGGTGATCATCTTGGCCTTGGACTTGCCGAAGTTGAGCACCCGGGAGCCGCCGCCCTGCATCTGCGACATGAAGAACAGCAGCAGAAGCACCAGCAGGGCGATGGGGAGCAGGTTGACAAGCAGGCTCACCCAGATGCTGTCGGACGACACCTTGGTGTCGGCCGGGCCGGTGACCCGGTTGTTCGCCTTGGCCTCGAGGACCTCGTTCCAGACCTCGTCACCGACCTCGTACGGGAACTGGGCCTCGATCCGGTCGGTCTCGGTGTCGCCGAACTTGGCCTCCTCGGCCAGGTCGAGCTGGAGCGTCTGCTCCTTGTCCGCGAAGACGACCTTCTCGATCTTGGGCGTGCCGGTGTTGAGTTGGTCGAGCGCAACGGAAGTGTCCACCCGGTGGTAGCTGGGACCAGCGGTGAACAGCTGACTGAGCACAACGGCGCCGAGGATGACCAGGATGATCCAGACCACCGGTCGGCGGAAGAAACGCGTACGTTCCATACTGTTGTCGGGCGCCGTGACGCCCGCATCCTCCTGATCGACGTCCTGACCGTCTGATGGTGTCGCCGCCAGCGCGGCGGCCGAGCCGCCGTGCGGGCCGGCCTCGACCCCGGGGCGCCGAATCGCGCCACGGTTATTCGACGGTACACCGTTCGTGCCAGATGCGAGCTTGCCAGCCCGGCACTTACGCGTAGGGCGAACCGGGGTTTCAGCCGGCGCGACGGGAGCTCCGCACCCGGCCACCCGACCGCCCGGTCACGCGGTGCGAGGGGTCGGGCGTGGAGGGTGCCTCCACGCCACCGGCCTCCACCGTAGTCCGCGTGGCTGAGAGTCCGCTGAACGTCGGCCCGACCGCTACCGCGCGTAGACCTCGGGCTTGAGCACGCCGACGTAGGGCAGCTCGCGGTAGCGCTCGCCGAAGTCGAGGCCGTAACCGACGACGAACTCGGTCGGGATGTCGAAGCCGACGTACTTCACCGGAACCTGCACCTTCACCGCGTCCGGCTTGCGGAACAGCGCGACCACCTCGACGCTGGCCGCCGAGCGGGACTGCAGGTAGCGCAGGAGCCAGGAGAGGGTCAGGCCGGAGTCGACGATGTCCTCCACCACGACCACGTGCCGGCCGGCGATGTCCCGGTCCAGGTCCTTGAGGATCCGCACCACCCCGGAGGAGGTGGTGCCCTGGCCGTAGGAGGAGACGGCCATGAACTCGAGCTCGGCCGGCGGGCCGTGCCGGCCCAGCGCCCGCGCGAAGTCGGCCATGAACATGACCGCGCCCTTGAGGACGCAGACGAGCAGCAGCCCGTCCTCGACGTCGGCGTAGTCCGCCGAGACCTGCTTGGCCAGCTCCGCCGTCTTCTCGCGGATCTGCGCCTCGGAGATGATCACGTGGTCGATGTCGGCGTCGTACCAGGAGCCGTCAGCCATGACTCCTAGCCTGCCGTACGCCGGATGGCCGCCGTCGGCGGGGCCGCCCCTTTTGGGCACGGTCCCGCCCCGGATATTTCCGACAACAGCCATCAGAAGTCTCAGCAGGCGCGGGATCGCCAGCGCCGGCCGCTGTCGGTCGGCTTCCAGTCCGCCGAGTCCCGGGTGTCGGCGGTCAGGCCGGCGGCCGAGGCGGAGGCGAGCAGGACGAAGAAGAGAAGGAACAGCAGGAACTCCATGGCGGCGCTCACTTTCGCGAGGTTCGGGTTGGTTTCGCCGCCGGTGCGCACCGGACTGTCCCCAGTCTCCGCCCCCGAACCCCCGCCGCACAGTGGCAGGATTGCCATTGGACGTGGATTTCCTGCCAGCTGACGCGTTACCCTCGTCACATGCTCCGCTCCGTCGCCGTCATCGCCCTGGACGACGTCGCCCCGTTCGAGCTCGGGGTGCTGGCCGAGGTCTTCGGCACCGACCGCACCGACGACGGCTTCCCCGGCTACCGGTTCCACGTCTGCACGGTCGACGGCGGTCCGGTCCGCACCTCGTCGGGGTTCCACCTCACGCCGCACGCCGACCTGGCGCCGGTCGACGAGGCCGACCTGGTGGCCGTGCCGGCCCACAAGCGGGGCGCGCCGGTGCCGCCCGCCGCCCTCGCCGCACTCCGCCGCGCCGCCGAGCGGGGTGCGTACGTGCTCAGCGTCTGCTCCGGCGCGTTCGTGCTGGGCGAGGCGGGGCTGCTCGACGGCCGGGAGTGCACGACGCACTGGAAGTACGTCGACGACCTGCAGCGTCGGCACCCGAGCGCCAAGGTGCGGTGCAACTCGCTGTACGTACAGGACGGGTGGCTGTTGACCAGCGCCGGCACGGCCGCCGGCATCGACGCCTGCCTGCACCTGGTGCGGGAGGCGCACGGATCCGCCACCGCCACCCGGCTGGCCCGCCGGATGGTGGTCCCACCGCACCGCGACGGCGGCCAGTCGCAGTACATCGAGGCGCCGATCCCGAAGGCGCCCGAGGCGCCCACGCTGGAGCCCGTCCTGGAGTGGCTGATGGGCCACCTGGACCGGCCGCTGACCGTGGACGACCTCGCGGCCCGCGCCGAGATGGCCCCCCGGACGTTCGCCCGACGGTTCCGGGCCGAGACCGGCACCACGCCACACGACTGGCTCACCAACCAGCGCGTGCTGCTGGCGCGGCGGCTGCTGGAGGAGACCCGGCTCACCGTGGACGAGGTCGCCGACCGGGCCGGCTTCTCCGACGCGGCCGCCCTGCGGCACCACTTCACCCGCCGGGTCGGCGCCACCCCGCACACGTACCGGACCACCTTCCGGGACCGCACGCCGGCGCGCTGACCCCGGCCCGGCCGGATCTCAGTAGCCGCCGACGCCCCCGTCGACCCGGGACTCGGAGCCGGCGACGTAACCACCCTCCGGGCGTCGCCAGATGGCCTGCCCGTACCCGAAGACCGACGGCTCGGCCGGGACGGCGACCTCGTGGCCCCGGGCGCGCAGCCCTTCGACGAGGCCCGGCTCCGCCGCGAGGCCGGGCTCGACGAGCAGCGCCCGGCCCGCGTGCCAGTACCAGCGCGGCGCGTCGAGCGCCGCCTGCGGGTCGAGCCCCCGGTCGAGGGTGGCCGACAGGAGTTGCACGTGACCCTGCGGCTGCATGTGACCGCCCATCACCCCGAACGGGCCGACCGGAGCACCGTCGCGGGTCAGGAAGCCCGGAATGATCGTGTGGAAGGGTCGCTTGCCGGGAGCCACCACGTTCGGGTGGCCCGGGTCGAGACGGAAGCCCAGTCCCCGGTTCTGCAGCGCGAAGCCGTACCCGGGCAGCACCACGTGCGAGCCGAACGCCAGGTACGTGGACTGGATGAGGCTCACCATCATTCCGTCGGCATCGGCGGCGCAGAGGTAGACCGTGCCGCCCCGCTCCGGTTCCCCGGCGGCCGGCTCGCCGGCCCGTTCGGTGACCAGCGCCCGCCGGGACGCGGCGTACGCCGGGTCGAGCAGTGCCTCCGTCGGCACCGCCGCCCGCTCCGGATCGGCGACGTGTGCGTGCGCGTCGGCGAAGCCGAGCTTTGTCGCCTCGACCTGGCGGTGCACCCGCTCGGCAGGCGGTCCGGTGAGGTCGAGGCCGTCCAGGATCCGCAGGGCGAGCAGCGCGGCGAGTCCCTGACCGGGTGGCGGCAGCTCCCACACCTCGTGCCCCCGGTAGGGGGTGTGCACCGGCGTCACCCAGGTCGAGGTGTGCCGGGCCAGGTCGGCGCCGGTGAGGAAGCCGCCGGTGCGCGCCGCGTGGGCGGCCAGCGCCTCGGCGATCTCGCCCCGGTAGAAGTCGTCCGCGCCGGTCGCGGCGATCCTCCGCAGCGTCCGGGCGGCGTCCGGGTTGCGCCACCGCTCGCCCGGCCGGGGCGCCCGACCGCCCGCGGCGAACACCCGGTCGAACTCGGCGAACTCCTCGCCGATCAGGCCGGCGTGCCCGGCGAGCGCCCGTTCCCAGGCCGCCGCCACACCGGTGGAGACCGGGTGGCCGTGCTCGGCGTACCCGATCGCGTCGGCGAACAGGTCGGCGAACGGCAGCGATCCGAACCGGGCGTGCAGGTCCCGCCAGCCGGCCGGAGCGCCGGGCACGGTCACCGGCAGCCAGCCCCGGGCCGGCATCGCCGGGCCGCGGCCCTGCGCGCCGCCCAGCGCGGCCGCCGGCTCGGCGCCGGAGCCGCCGGTCGCGGCGAGGACCAGCTCGCGGGTCAGCGCCGCCGGGGACCGGCCGGCGGCGTTCAACCCGTACAGCCGGTCGCCGTCCCAGACGATCGCGAACAGGTCACCGCCGATGTCGTTGGACGGCGGCTGGACCACGGTCAGGGTGGTCGCGGTGGCCAGCGCCGCGTCGACGGCGTTGCCGCCGCGCCGCAGCACGGCCAGGCCGGCCGCCGCGGCGAGCGGGTGGCTCGTCGCCACCGCGCCGTGCGGGGCGAAGAGGGGCATGCGTGGGTACGCCATCCGCCATGTCTACCGCCTCCGGTAAGGAAGGGCCCCTTCTTAACGCCTCCGGTAGTAGCCGGGCCCCTTGTTAACACGGACTCCTCCACGCGGCTCAGCGCAGGCCGACTGCGGTCAGGCGGCCGTCACGGCGGATGACCCGCAGCCCGCCCGGCAGGTGCGCCGCGCCCTGGCCGTGCCAGCCGGTCACCAGAGCCTCCAGAGTGGTCACGTGCCGGTACGACAGCGCGGCCGGCGGCGCCCCCAGCTCCCGGGCCCAGCCGTGCAGCACCCGTCCCCGAACGGCGGGCGCGAGACCGGCCAGCCCCGGTACGGACAGCCCACCGTCGGGGTGGCGCACCGCCTCCAGTGCGGCGGCCGCCAGGTCGTCCAGGGCGACGTTGTCGTCGGCGACCAGCCGGGCGGTGCGGGCCAGGTTGTCCACCACCCCGGGACCCAGCGCGCGTACCAGCGCCGGCAGCACGTCGGCCCGGATCCGGGCGCGGGCGTACGAAGGGTCGACGTTGTGCGGGTCCTCCCACGGGGTCAGCCCGAGCATCGCGCACGCCTTGCGGGTCTGCTCCCGGCTCACCTCGAGCAGCGGCCGCAGCAGCGGGACCCCGTCCAGCTCCCGCCGGGCCGGCATCCCGGCCAGCCCGCGCGGCCCGGCTCCGCGCGCGAGCGCGAGCAGCACCGTCTCCGCCTGGTCGTCGCGAGTGTGCCCGACGAGCAGCGCCGCCGCCCGGTGTCGGTGGCCGATTTCAACCAGCGCCTGGTAGCGGGCCTCGCGGGCCGCGGCCTCCGGCCCACCGGACCGGCCGGACACGTCCACGCGGACCGCCTCGACCGGCGTGAAGCCCGTCTCGCGCGCCCACGCCGCGACCGCCGCGGCCCGCTCGGCGGAGCCTTCCTGAAGGCCGTGGTCGACGGTCACGAGCCCGGCGGGACGTCCCAGCCGCGGTGCCACGAAGGCGGTGGCGGCGGCGAGCGCGAGCGAGTCGGCACCCCCCGAGCAGGCCACCAGCACCGGCCCCCGGTCGGGCAGCCCGGTCAGCGCGCGGCGGACGGCGACCCGGATCGCGGCGACCGGCGGGGCGAGCGCGGCCACGGGCGGATGGTCAGCCGGCGGCCGGGATCGGACCGGCCGGCCCGTGCACCCGCGCCACCCAGGCGTCCGGGTCGCCCAGCTCCGCCAACCGGGGCAGGGTCAGCGGCGAGGCGAAGATCCGGTTGAAACCCTCCATGCCGACCCGGTCGACCACCCCGTGCACGAACTTGCGGCCCTCGGCGTACTGGCGCAGCTTGACGTCGACGCCGAGCAGCCGGCGGATCGCCTTCTCCAGCGGGTTACCGGCCTCACGGCGCCGGTTGAAGGACGCCCGGATCCGCTCGACGCTCGGAATGACCTGCGGTCCCACGCCGTCCATCACGAACTCGGCGTGCCCCTCCAGCAGCGTCATCAGCGCGGTGAGGCGGTCGAGCACCGCCTTCTGGGCGGGGGTCTGGACGATGTCCAGCACGCTCGAGCGGCTCTCCGGATCCTTCACCGCGTCGGAGAGGGTCGCGACGCCCCGCCGCAGCCGCTCGACCAGGTGGTCGCCGCCGCTGGCGGAGGCGTCGACGAACGCCTGCACCTCGCTGAGGAAGTACGCCCGCATCCAGGGCACGGCGGTGAACTGGGTCCGGTGGGTGACCTCGTGCAGGCAGACCCAGAGCCGGAAGTCGCGCGGGTCGGCCTGCAGCTTCCGCTCCACCTCGACGATGTTGGGCGCGACGAGCAGCAGCTGGCCCGGCTCGCCGGAGAACACCTCGTACTGCCCGAGGACCCGGCCCGAGAGGTACGCCAGCACGGTGCCGGCCTGCACGCCGGTGATCCGGGAGCCGACCGCCTCGGTCAGCACCCCCGGTTGCTTGTCCTTGGTGAGCCGGCCGACCAGGGGGCCGATCACCTCGCGCAGTCCGGCGATGTTGGTCGCGGCCCAGTCCCGCCGGTCGACCACCCGCACCGGTGGGTGCGGCACCTGCGAACGGAGCCCGGTGAAGTCGGCGACGTGCCCGGCCGCCTCGTCGGTCAGCCGTCGCAGGTCGCCGACCACCTCGGTGGCCTCCGCGTACGACACGCGCGGGCCCGTCTTGCCCAGCGCCCCCGCGGTCGCGGCGGCCAGATCCCAGTCCACGAACTGCGCCATGGACCCACCGTACCCGCGCCGCCACAACCCGGCCCGGGCTCGTGCCCCGGCCCCGCGCCGTCGCAGCCGGCCGGGCGCGTGTGCCGGGCCTCGGACAGCGGCTCAGCGGCAACCGCAGGCGGCGAGCCTGGCAGCGATCCGGTCGAGCGCGGATCGGGCCGATTCCAGCCCGTTGGCGGGCACCCGGTCGGTGAGCACGGCGAAGCTCAGCAGGCGGCCGTCGGCCGTGGTCACCACGCCCGCGATCGCGTGCACCCCGGTCAGCGTGCCCGTCTTGGCGCGGACCACGCCGGCGCCGGCCTTGGCCGCCGTGCCCGCGTACCGGTCGGCGAGGGTGCCGGACCAGGCGGCGACCGGGAGACCGCCGAAGATCGCGGCCAGTTCGGGGCGGGTTCCGTCGCCGGCCAGCGCGATCAGGTCGGTGAGCAGCGAGGGGCTGATCCGGTTGGTACGCGACAGGCCGCTGCCGTCGGCCAGGGAGAGTTCGTCGGCCGGCAACCCCAGCTCACCGGCGACCGCGTCCATCGCCTTGCCCGCTCCGGCGAACGACGCCGGCTCGTCGCGAGCCAGCGCGACCTGCCGGGCGAGGGCCTCGGCGACGATGTTGTCGCTGTCACTGATCATGATGTCGACCAGCCGAACCATCGGCAGTGACTGGACCACGCCCAGTTCGCTGCCGGGGGCTCCGGCCGTCGCGTCCGCCCCGGCCTCGGGCGCCCTGCCCCGCTTGACCGCGTCCGCCGGTACGCCGAGCAGCCGCGCGAACGCCCGGCCGGCGGCCAGGTCGGGTTGGCCCACCCGCTCGGCGGCGTGGTTGCCGTCGTCGTGATCCTTCTTCGCCTGCTTGACGTCGCTGCGCGCGCCGTCGGTCATCAGGGCGGTGATCGCCGCGCCGTAGCCGCCGGTCGGGATGTCGTCGTCCCAGCCAGGCTCGTGGACGGGACCGCTGTACAGCGACGAGTCGACGACGACGCGCGTGGGCTCGGTGCCGCCGAGCGCCGCCTTCACCTGCGCGGCCAGGTCGTCGAGCCGCGCCGCCCCGGGGTAGAAGCCGTTCCGGTCGACGGCCAGGGTCGGGTCACCGCCGCCGACGAGCACGACCTCACCCGGTGCCGCCCCGGCGACCGCCCTGGTCGGGATGCGGTACCCGGGGCCGCGCGCCGCGAGCACGGTCACGCCGGTGACCAGCTTCGTCACCGACGCGGGCACCGTGCCGTCGTCCGCGCCCCGGCCGTAGAGGGCCTCGCCGGTGGCGACGTCGGCCACCGAGACGTTGACCCGGTCGCCGAGCGCGCCGGCCCGGACCAGCGGGTCGAGCGCGGCGCGCACCCCGGCGGCCGTGGGCGGGGATGCGTTCGGGTCCGCGGCGGCCAGGACGGGCACGGGCGCCGGCTCCGGAGTCTCCGCTGCCTGCTCGCCGGCGGGCTCCCCGCCCAGCCAGTCAGCCACCGGGCCCGGGCGTACCACGACGACACCGACGGCGGCCAGCACGAGGACCAGCACCGTGGCCAGCACGACCGGCAGCAGCCGGCGACGCCGGGGCGGGGGTGCGGCGGGTGGGGAGGCGTCCGGCCGGCCGGCGGACGGCGGCGGTCCGGCGGGCGGGCGGGACGCGGCGGCGGCCCAGAGGTCGAGCGGCTCGGCCCGCGGGGTCGCGTTCGGCGTCACGGCAGCCCTCCCGTACCCGGAGCCGGCCGGCACCGGATCACCGGACGGGACGGCGCCGTGCACCGGGGTGTGCCCGCCGGCCTGGTCGGGTCGATCGAGGACGGGGAATCGTCCGGGGCTGCCCGGCGGCGACCACGGCGGCGGGGCGGGTCGGTCGGCACCGGATCGCTCCGGGGACGAACCGTAGATGCGGCCCGGGGTCGGCGGGCGCGAAGCCTGCGCTTCGGGCACCGGTACCCGCCCGCTGGCACCACCGCCACCGGATCCGCCGGTACCCCGTCCGGCCCCCTCCTCCGGGCGGTAGTGTGAATCTTCCCTCCCCACGACCCCCTCCTCCCCCCGCGAAAATCTGCTTGGGTGACACTACTTCGGTCCGAACACTATGCGGCGACCGGAGCGCCGGGCTGCTGTTCAGCGTGTCCGGAGACCGACGACGCCGCTGGTCCGTTGCCAGCGTGGGCAAACGAGGGAGCGTGCAGATGGATTTCGACGTCACGGTTGAGATCCCCAAGGGTCACCGCAACAAGTACGAGGTTGACCACGAGACCGGCCGGATCCGGCTGGACCGCACCCTCTTCACCTCTACGCAGTACCCGGCCGACTACGGCTTCATCGAGGGCACGCTGGGCGAGGACGGCGACCCGCTGGACGCCCTGGTGCTGGTCCCCGAGCCGACCTTCCCGGGCTGCCTGATCCGTTGCCGCACGATCGGCATGTTCCGGATGACCGACGAGAAGGGCGGCGACGACAAGGTCCTCTGCGTGCCGTACGAGGACCCGCGTCAGGAGCACCTGCGCGACATCCACCACCTCGGCGAGTTCGACCGGCTGGAGATCCAGCACTTCTTCGAGGTCTACAAGGACCTGGAGCCCGGCAAGTCCGTGGAGGGCGCGACCTGGGTCGGCCGCCAGGAGGCGGAGGCGGAGATCGTCGCCTCGTTCCGGCGCGCACGGGAGGCCGAGGAGCGCGGCGAGTCCACGCACTGAGCGACGACGTCGACGGGCCCGGGGGTCGCTCAGCCGAGCAGCCCCCGGGCCCGGTCGTACAGGTCGAGCACCGCGCAGGCGACCGGTACCACCGAGACCACCAGGGCGGTGTCCGCCAGGTCGGCGACCCGCCCGACGTACGGTGAGACCGGCCGGCGCGCGTACGTGGCGCCGGCGACGACGGTGACCAGGGCCAGCGCGAGCCCACCGAGGGTCAGCGCGAGCAGCCCACCGGCCCCGGACCGGCCGACGAGCACGGCCCCCAGCACCGCGTAGCCGGCGAGCCCGGCGACCACGGCCGGCACCCGGTGCCGCACCGCGACGAAGAGTCGGGCCCGCAGCAGCAGGACGGTCGCCGTGACGGCGACCAGGACCCGTCCCGCGACGCCCCCGGCGAGCCCGAGCAGCACCGCGGCGACGACGGCCAGCACGGCGTGCCCGAGCAGCATGCCGGTCAGCATCTCCTCGGTCCGCGCGACCGCCGCGTGGACGCGCTCGCGGTCCGGCAGGTCCCGGATCCGGCCGGGACCGGCGGGGCCGTCACCGAAGTCGCCGGTCGGCAGGCTGATCGGCGGCAGCGGCACCTTGCCGAGCCGGATGGCCAGCAGCGGGATCGCCCCGACCGCGAAGACGAGCACGCAGAGCAGCACGGCGGCGGCGCCGGCCGGGTCGAGCGCCATTCCGCCGACCGCGCCGACCGCACCCGCGAGCCCGACCACCGCGCCGGCGACGAAGACCCGGACCCGGGTCGCCACGCCGACCAGGGCGAGCACCGAGATCAGCAGCAACGCGGTCGAGCCGGCGAGCAGTTCGGGTACGCCGAGCCAGCGCAGCCCGGGCACCGGACCCACCGGGTCTCCGCTGCTGACCGCGAGCGCGCCGGCCGCGGCGGCGAACGGCAGCGCGTACCCGCCGAGGGTGGCACCCGCCGTGCCGTCGCCGTACGCCCGCGCGGAAGCCGTACCGGCCAGGGTGAGCAGCAGCGCGACGATGGCGGCCGCCGGCCAGCCGGCCGGGTGGGCCGGGCCGCCGGCGAGCACGGCGAGCAGCCCGACGCCGAGCGGGACGGCCGCGCCGCCGAGGGCGGTGACCCGGGTGGCACCCGGGGACCAGGCCCCGCCGCGCCGCCGCGCCCCGTCGGCGATCGCCTCGACCACGTCGTCGTACTCGAGTTCCGGCCACTGCGCGCGGGCCGGCACGAGGTGCAGCACCTCGCCGTCACGGACCCCCTGCGACAACAGCGCCTGGGCGGTGACCAGCGGGGCACCGTCGCCGCGTCGCAGGACCCAGCCGCCGTGCCGCTCGCCGTCGTCGGCCAGGCCTTCGCCCGCGTGGCGCAGCACCTCGGGCAGCAGTTCGGCGAGCGGGACCTGCTCCGGCAGGGCCACGTCCAGTCGCCGTCGCGGCGCGTTGATGGTGACCCGGGCCAACCCGATTGTCATCGATTGATCTCCATATCGAACGGGGTTGGTGGCTGCGCGGACGACAGGACTTTACCTACCATGAGCCAGGCTCGGATCACTGAGCGCAGTCGGGAGGGGTCGAGTGTCCACTGTCGTCATCCGGCGGCCACCCCGGCGGCCGGCGCCGGAGATCCCGACGGGCGAGCTGCCGGTGGATCCGCCGCCGGAGATCCCCCCGGTCACCGGTGGTCGCTGGCAGCAGCTGCTCATGGTGCTGCCGATGCTCGGCGGCACGGTGGCGATGGCGATGATGTTCGGCCGCGGCGGGGGCGCGTACTCCTACGTGGTCGGCGGGATGTTCGGGTTGTCCTCCCTGGCCATGCTGGTGACCTCCTGGGGCAGCGCCGCCGGCACCCCGAAGAAGTCGGAGATGATGGCCGCCCGTCGGGAGTACCTGCGGCACCTCAAGGGGCTGCGCCGGCGGGTCCGGGAGACCGCCGGGCGGCAGCGGACCGGCCTCTACTACCGGCACCCCGACCCGGACCGGCTCTGGTCGACCGTCGACAGCCACCGCGTCTGGGAGCGCCGGCCCGGTGACCCCGACTTCGCGGTGGTCCGGGTGGCCGTCGGGCCGCAGACCCTGGCCACCCCGCTGGTCCCGCCGGTCACCCGGCCGCTGGAGGAGTTGGAGCCGATGACCGCGGGGGCGCTGCGCCGGTTCCTGGACGCGTACTCGGTCGTGCCGGACCTGCCGGTGGCCCTCTCGCTGCGCAGCTTCGCCCGCGTCCACCTGCGGGAGACCGCGGCCGGGCCGGGCGCCCGGCCCGCCGCCGCGCAGGCACTGGCCCGGGCGATGCTCACCCAGCTCGCCGTCTTCCACGCCCCCGACGAGTTGCTGATCGCCGTGTGCGCCGGTCCGGACCGGCGGGCCGACTGGGACTGGGTCAAGTGGCTCCCGCACGCCCACCACCCCACCCGCACCGACGCCCTCGGCCCGGTCCGGCTGGTCACCAGCTCGGCGGCCGAGTTGGAGGCCCTCCTCGACGAGGTGCTGGCCACCCGGTCCCGGTTCAGCCCGGCGGGGCCGGCCACCGACGGTCCGCACGTCGTCGTGCTGCTGGACGGAGGCGACCTGACCGGCGCGGCGGGCCTGACCGGCGAGAGCGGCGTCGACGCCGTGACCGTCATCGACCTGGACACCCCACCGCCCCGGCTGCTCGACCGGTACGCGCTGCTACTTGAGCTGCGTACGGGGCGGCTGCACTCGCACTCCACCGACGGGCACGCCGAGGTCGGCACGGCCGACCGGCTGGACCTGGTTGACGCCGAGGCGGTGGCCCGCCGGCTGGCACCGCTGCGGCCGGCCACGGCGGTGCACGGCGGCGACGCGTCGCCGGGGGCCGAGCTGGGACTGCTGGAACTGCTCGGCCTCGGCGACCCGGAGAACTTCACCGCCGAGCAGGGCTGGGCACCCCGCGCGCCGCGGGACCGGCTGCGGGTGCCGATCGGGGTGGGCGCCGACGGCGGCGCGATCGAGCTGGACCTGAAGGAGTCGGCGCAGGACGGGATGGGTCCGCACGGCCTGCTCATCGGCGCCACCGGCTCCGGCAAGTCCGAGCTGCTCCGTACGCTGGTGCTCGGGCTGGCCGCCACGCACAGCTCGGAGCAGCTCAACTTCGTGCTTGTCGACTTCAAGGGCGGCGCCACCTTCGCCTCGTTCGATCGGCTGCCGCACACCGCCGCGGTCATCACCAACCTGGCCGACGCGCTACCGCTGGTCGACCGGATGGTCGACGCGATCAACGGCGAGCTGGTCCGCCGCCAGGAACTGCTGCGCCGCGCCGGCAACTTCGCCGGGGTACGGGACTACGAGCGGGCGCGGGCCGCCGGTACGCCGCTCGCGCCGCTGCCTTCGCTCCTGATCGTGTGCGACGAGTTCTCCGAGCTGCTGTCGGCCAAGCCCGACTTCATCGACCTGTTCGTGCAGATCGGCCGGCTGGGCCGGTCCCTCGGCGTGCATCTCCTGCTGGCGTCGCAGCGCCTGGAGGAGGGCCGGCTGCGCGGCCTGGACACCCACCTGTCGTACCGGATCGGGTTGCGGACCTTCTCGGCGCTTGAGTCCCGCACGGTGCTCGGGGTGCCCGACGCCCACGAGCTGCCGCGCTCGCCCGGTCACGGCTACCTGCGCGCCGGCACCGACCCGCTGGTCCGCTTCAAGGCGGCGTACGTGTCCGGCGCGGTCCGCCGGCGCGACGCGGCACCGGGCGGCGACGTCGCGGGGGCGCCACGGGTCGTCACGTTCACCTCGCACCTCGTCCCCGTCCCGGAGCCGGTCGGCCCGCCGGCGCTGCCGTCGGCCGAGGAGGAGGGCGGCACCACCCTGCTGGATCTGCTTGTCGGTCGCCTGGCCGGGCAGGGCCCGCCGGCACACCAGGTATGGCTGCCGCCGCTCGGCGACCCGCCGGCGCTGGACGAGCTGCTCGGCCCGGCCGCAGTCGACCCGGCCCGCGGCCTCACCGTCGCCAACCCGGAGCTGCACGGTGCCCTGCAGGTGCCGGTTGCCACCGTCGACAAGCCCTTCGAGCAGCGGCGGGACCTGCTGTGGCTGGCCCTGGACGGCGCGGCCGGGCACGTCGCGATTGTCGGCGCGCCGCAGAGCGGCAAGTCGACCGCGCTGCGCACGCTGATCTGCGCGCTCGCGCTCACCCACACGCCGGCCGAGGTGCAGGTCTACGGTCTCGACTTCGGCGGTGGCGGCCTGGCCGCGCTGCGGGAGCTGCCCCACGTGGGCGGGGTGGCCGGTCGTGCCGACCCGACGGCCGTCCGGCGGACCGTCGGCGAGGTCACCACGCTGCTGGCCGACCGGGAGCGCCGCTTCGCCGACCTCGGGGTGGAGTCCATGGTCGCCTGGCGGCGACGGCGGGCGGCCCTGGCCGGCACCGGTCAGCCGGCGGCCGACCCGTTCGGCGACGTGTTCCTGGTCGTCGACGGCTGGGCCACCCTGCGCGGCGAGTACGACGACCTGGAGCCGCTGATCACCGACCTGGCCACCCGGGGCCTGTCGTACGGGGTGCACGTGGTCGCGACGGCCGTGCGCTGGCTGGATTTCCGGCCGGTGATCCGGGACCTCTTCGGCTCGCGGCTGGAGCTGCGCCTCGGCGACCCGGCGGATTCGCTTGTCGCCCGCCGCGCCGCGGCGAACGTCCCGGAGAAGACGCCCGGCCGGGGGATCACCGCCGAGAGCCTGCACTTCCTCACCGCGCTGCCGCAGCTCACCGCCGGCACCGACACCGCCGACCTGGTCAAGCGGGTCGCCGCCGGGTGGCGCGGGCCGGCCGCCCCGCCGGTACGGCTGCTGCCGCCGGTGCTGCCGTACGCCGAACTGGACCTCACGGCCGCCACCGGGCTGCGGATCCCGGTCGGGGTGGCCGAGGCGGACCTGCGTCCGGTGGTCGTGGACTTCGCGACCGAGCCGCACTTCGTCGTCTTCGGCGAGGCGGAGTGCGGCAAGTCCTCGTTCCTCCGCGCCCTGGCCACCTCGATCATGGCCCGGTTCACTCCGGAGCAGGCACGGGTGATCCTGGTGGACTACCGGCGCAGCCTGGTCGACCTCACCGGGGCGGTGCACGTGATCGGCTACGGCACGGCGGCCGCGCACACCACCGATCTGATCGAGTCCGCCGCCGGTTACCTGCAGGCCCGGGCGCCGGGCCCGGAGGTGACTCCGGCCCAGCTGCGGGAGCGGTCCTGGTGGACGGGGCCGGAGCTGTTCGTGCTTGTCGACGACTACGACCTGGTGGCGAGCGCCCCGGCGAACCCGCTGCGGGCGCTGGAGGAGCACCTGCCGCACGCGCGGGACGTGGGGCTGCACCTGGTGCTCGCCCGCCGCACCGGCGGCGCGGGCCGGGCCCAGTACGAGCCGGTCGCCCAGCGGCTCCGCGAGCTGTCGACCGCCGGTCTGGTGATGGCGGGCAGCCCGGAGGAGGGCGCGCTCGTCGGTTCGGTGCGCCCCGGGCCGCTGCCGCCGGGGCGCGGGCGGCTGGTGACCCGGCGGGAGGGCGTACGCCTGGTGCAGCTCGCCCACCTGCCGCCACCGTGACCGGTGTCCCCGGAACGCCCCGGAGCGGGCGCGGGAACCGGTAATCTCCCATCGTCGTGTGTCGTCGAGGTGAATGGCCGGGGATGTGACAAGGGTGCGACGAAGCGGCGACTCTGCCGCGCGGCGGAGCGCGGGCCGGGCGTTGCTCGGGCTCGCGGCGGTCGTCGCGTCCGTCGCCGTACCCGTCGCGCCGGCAACCGCCGGGCCGCGTCCGGCCGGGCCGGTGGCCGTGTCCGTGCCGGGCACCGCCGGCGCGCCCCCGGGTCGCGCTCCGGACCGGACGGAGCGCCCGGACCAGATCCGCGACGAGCAGTGGCAGCTCGACGATCTGCGGGCCAGCACCGCGTGGCGCACCTCCACCGGCTCCGGGGTGGTCGTCGCGGTCATCGACTCCGGTGTGGACGGCTCGCACCCGGACCTCGCCGGCCAGGTGCTGCCCGGTCTCGACCTGGTGTCGCCGGGCGGGGCCACCGACCCGGACCCGGTGGGGCACGGCACCACAGTGGCCGGCCTGATCGCCGGCCGCAACGACGACAAGCAGGGCGTGGTCGGTCTCGCGCCCGACTCCCGGATCCTGCCGGTGCGGGTGCTCGACGCGGAGAACCGCTACGACGACGCCATGATCGTCGCGAAGGGTGTGCGCTGGGCCGTCGACAACGGTGCCCGGGTGATCAACCTGTCGCTGGGCGGCAGCAGCGACAGCCCGGCGCTGGCCGCCGCGCTGGACTACGCCTTCGCCCGGGACGTGGTGGTGGTCGCCTGCACCGGCAACGTGGCCACCTCGACCAACAGCAAGGTGTGGTATCCGGCCCGGGAGCCGGGCGTGCTCGCGGTGTCCGGGCTGGACCGGGACAGCGAGAACCTGTGGTCCGGTGCGATCACCGGCCGTCAGACGGTGCTCACCGCGCCCGCCAGCGGGCTGGTCGGCGCCCGTCCCCCGGAGGGCTACTGGCGGGTGCAGGGCACCAGCTTCGCCGCGCCCCTGGTCTCGGCGACCGCCGCGCTGGTCCGGGCCCGGTACCCGCAGATGTCCGCCGGCGACGTGGTCAACCGGTTGCTCGCCACCGCTCGCGACATCGGCCCGACGGGCCGGGACGACCGCTTCGGGTACGGGCTGGTGGACCCGGTCGCCGCGTTGACCGCCGAGGTGGAGCCGGTCGGGCACAACCCGCTGGACGACCAGTCGTCACCCGGCGTGGTGGGCTTCGGCCCGGCGCCGGGCACGGCCGAGGGGAACGCCGGCCGCGAGGCGCTCGGGCTCGAGCCGCCCCAGCAGCAGACCCGGTGGTCGGCGCAGCCCGCCGGCGTCGAGCACGACTCCACGTCGGAGCGGCTCTGGACCGGCGTGGCGCTCGCCGTCGCGCTGCTCACCGGCACCGCCCTGGTGGTACGCCGGTTCCGGCAACCCGGTCGCTGACCGATACCGGGATTGCCCGGATCCGGGACTGACGAGGTGACGTTCCGGGTAGAACGGACGTCATGACCGCGCCCGGCCCCCGTACTCTCGACCTGCCGTCCCGGCCGTCGTGGCGCGACCGTCGCCTGCACCCCGAGCACTCCCGGGGATTGCGGCTGACCCTCGCGGCCACCGCCGCGTTCCTGGTGCTGGTGCCGTTCACGCTGCTGGCGCTGCTCGTGGTGGCGTCCTGGCGACCGCTGCGACGGCTGGATCTCGCGGTGACCGACGCGCTCGTCGGCTACGGCCTGGAGAACCCGGCCTGGGTCCGGGTCCTGAACGTCTGGACCGACGTGTTCGGGCCAATGCCGCTTCGGGTGGGCGCTCTGGTGCTGGTGATCTGGCTGGCCGGGCGCGGGGCGCGACAGCTGGCCGGCTGGGTCGCCACCACCATGATCGTCGGTGGGCTGCTGGGACCCCTGCTCAAGCTGCTCGTCGGGCGGGCCCGACCGGACTTTCCGGAGCCGCTGGCGCAGGCGGTCGGGCTGGCGTTCCCGTCCGGGCACGCCCTGAACGCGACGCTGGCCGCCGGGGTGCTGCTGGTAGTCCTCCTGCCCAGGGCGGGCCGGCGTGGCGGGTACGCGGTCTGGGTGGCGGCGCTCCTGCTCGCCGTCGTGACCGGGTTCAGCCGGGTCGCACTGGGCGTGCACTGGACCAGCGACGTGGTGGCCGGCTGGCTGCTGGGCGCCGCCGTGGTGGCCGCGACCGCCGCCGCCTTCACCGTCTGGCGGGTCGTTACACCCGCGGCCGCTCCGCCGGGGATCGCCCGAACTGCCGGAGACTGACCGGTCAGGTGCACTCGCCGGTGGCGACGCCGCGGGTGCGTTCGGCCCCGGCGAGGGCGACCGGGCGGGCCTCGGCGGCGGTCACCGCGAAGCCGGTGTTCGGGTCGTCGGCCGCCGCCGCGAAGATCACCCCGAGCACCAGGCCGTTCGAGGAGACCAGCGGGCCCCCGGAGTTGCCGCTCTGCACCAGCGCCCGGATCGTGTAGATCTCCCGGGTCACGTTGCCGGCGGAGTAGATGTCCGGCCCGGTGATCCGGTCGACGTCCCGGATCCGGGCCGACTGTGCGTTGTACGGCCCGTCGAGCGGGAAGCCGAGCACGATCGCGTCCGCTCCGCTGCCCGCGTTGCCGGCCGCGAAACGCATCGACGGGCCGGGCAGCCCGGGCGCGTAGAGCACGGCGAGGTCGCGGTCCGGGTCGTACACGACCACCCGGGCGTCGTACCGGTCACCGTTCAGCTCCACCACCGTGGAGCGGGTGCCGGCGACCACGTGCGCGTTGGTCATCACCCGGTCGTCGGCGTACACGAAGCCGGAGCCCTCGATCCGGCGGGAGCAGCTCGGCGCGGAGCCGAGCACCTTGACCACCGACCGCTGGCTGTTGGCGACCACCTGCGAGCCGGCGAGGGCCGGGTCGGGCGGGGCGACCTGGCGGGCGCGGGTGGGCGCCAGGTCACCGAAGACGTCCGGGAAGCCGTTCGTGTCGACCGTGTCCCGCAGCGCGGTGGACAGCTCCTGCGCCCGGTCGGGCAGCACCCGGTCGACGACCGTGAGCAGCGCGCTGTTGCGCACCGACGAGGCCAGCCAGGGCAGCGACGACGAGCCCAGCGGCACCGCCACCAGCCAGGCGACCAGGAGCACGGCGAACAGCGAGACGAACGCGCCGCCGATGTCGTCCGCCTGCCGCCCGGCGTCGCTTGTGATCGTGCGCCGCAGGTGCGAACCGAGCCAGCCGGCGAGCGCCTGGCCCACCACCGCCAGCCCGAAGACCGCCACCAGCGAGACCAGCACCCGGGTGCCGCTGTCGAGGAACTGCTGCGCGAGCAGCGGCCCGACCTGCAGGCCGACCAGGGCACCGAGGAAGAAGCCGGAGAACGACAACACCCCGATGACGAAGCCCTGACGGTATCCGCTGATCGCGAACACGAGCATGAGCAACAGCAGTACGAGATCCACGGCGGACACGGGTCAAGCGTACGGGGAGTGCGCCCGCGAGATGACCATCGCTAGCGGAAGGTGACCACGGAGTCAGCGCACGGCGCTCTCGTCCACCTCGTCGGTGCCGGCCGAGGGCGCCGGGCTGGCGCCGACCGGCGGAAGGTCCACCACCCGTCCGCGGTGCCAGGGGCGGGTCCAGCCACCCATGTCGAGCAGCGCGGAGAGCACCCCGGCGGTGAAGCCCCAGACGAGCATGCCCCGCACCGAGAAGGCCGGGCCGATCCAGCCGCTGGGATGGCGTACGCGCACCCGGTTCTCCGGGTCGACCAGTTCGCTGATCGGCAGCCGGGCCACGTGGGCGACCTCTGCCGGCTCCCTGGGGTGCACCGGGTGCGGCTCGTGCCACCAACCCAGCACCGGCGTCACGACGAACTCGCTGACCGGGATCCACAGCTTCGGCAGCTCGGCGAGCACGGAGACGGTCGTCGGGTCGAGGCCGACCTCCTCGTTCGCCTCGCGCAGCGCCGTCGCCGAGGCGTCCGCGTCCTCCGGGTCGGCGGCGCCGCCGGGAAACGCCGGCTGGCCGGCGTGGGTGCGGAGCGTGGCGGCCCGCTGGAGGATCAGCACGTCGGGGCCGGTGTCGGGGGCCTCGCCGAGGAGGACCAGCACCGCGCTCTCCCGCCCACCGCGTTCCGGGGTGATCAGCCGGGTGAAGTCCTCCGTCCGGGCGCTGCCGAGCCGGGTCAGCAGCGGGTCGAGCCAGGGTGGCGGCTGTCGGGTCACGCCGGCACCGCCCCGGGATCGGCGGGCCGGGCCGCCGGTCGCGCTCCGCTCACGCCGGCACCGCCACGCCCAGGTGCTCGCGGACGAGCTCGGCGAGGCGGGCGTCGTCGAGCGCGCCGGACGCGTCGACGTGCCGGATCCGGCCGCCCCCGTCGACGAGGACGGTCAGCGGGATCGCGTTGCGGCCGAGCGCGCGTTGCAGCGCCTCGCCCTGGTCGACCAGGCTGGGGAACCGGATGCCGAAGTCCTCGCCGATGGACTGGGCGCCGCCGCGCGTGTCCCGCGTGTTGACGCCGAGCACCGTGAGCCGGCCCTCGGCCCGCTCGCTGAGCCGCTGGAACGCCGGCAGCTCCGTGCGGCACGGGGCGCACCAGGAGGCCCACAGGTTGATCACGACCGGGCCCTTGACATCCCGCAGGGCCACCGGCGCACCCCCGGTGAAGCAGGTAAGCGTCAGCTCCGGCAGGGTCGGCCCCTCGGCCGCCGTGCCCGCCGCCGTGCCCGTCGGCGCGGTGGTCAGCCGGGCGCAGTCCTCGAACGGGGACGGCCGGCTCTGTGCCGCACCCTCCCGGGTGGTGGGCGCGGTCTCCCCACCGCCTCCTCCGGTGCAGCCGGCCACCGCCAGCAGCACCGGGACGAGCAGAGCGGCGAGCCGCGTCCTCACGGCGCCTCCGCCTTGACGGCCTGGACCGGCACCAGCTCCGGGTCGACCCCGGCGGCCGCCGCCAGGTCCCGCGCACGGGGGCCCTTGAGCAGCTTCGCGGCCGCCGCCGGCTCGGTCGGCCCGGTGCCGTACGACGGGCAGAGCTTGGCGAGCGTGCAGGCACCGCAGGCCGGCTTGCGGGCGTGGCAGACCCGGCGCCCGTGGAAGATGATCCGGTGCGACAGCATCGTCCAGTCGCGCTTCGGGTAGAGCGCCCCGATCGCGTGCTCGATCTTGACCGGGTCGGTCTCGGTGGTCAGCCGCCACCGCTGCACGAGCCGCTGGAAGTGCGTGTCGACGGTGATCCCGGGCACGTCGAAGGCGTTGCCGAGGATGACGTTTGCCGTCTTGCGGCCGATCCCGGGGAGGGTCACCAGGTCGGCGAGCTTTCCCGGCACCCGGCCGTCGTACCGCTCGACCAGCGCCTGGCCCAGCTTGATCAGGGAGTCGGTCTTGTTGCGGTAGAAGCCGGTGGGCCGGATCAGCTCCTCCAGCTCGGCCCGGTCGGCGCCGGCGTAGTCGGCCGCCCGGGGGTAGCGGGCGAACAGCTTCGGGGTGACCTCGTTGACCTTCTTGTCCGTGCACTGCGCGGAGAGGATCGTCGCGACGGCCAACTCCAGCGGGCTGGAGTGGTTGAGCTCACAGTGCGCGTCGGGGTGGGTCTCGGTCAGCACCCGCCCGATCCGTCGGGCGCGGCGCGTCCGCCCGAGGTCGGTCTCGGTGAAGCTCGTGGTCACGCGGGCCAGCCTACGTCGCCGGCCCGACAACCGGTCGGGCCGCGCCCGCGCGCCGGGACGGTCAGCCCTCGTCGGGCGGGCTGATCTTGCCGGCGTCGTCGAGCACCGCTCCGGTCTTCGGGAAGTCCCGGCCGCTCAGCTCTCGCACCAGCTCCAGGCCCCGGTCGTCGGCGTCCATCGTCGGCAGGCCCGCCCCGTTCATGTAGGTCGAGGTGAACGACCCGCCCGCCCAGGTGCCGTCCGGCTTGAGCGAGACCTTCAGCACGCCGCCCCAGCCGAGCCGGCCGCTGTTGTTGAGCATCTTCCCGCCGCCGGCGAAGTTCCCCAGGCTGTACGCGATCAGCCGGCCCTTGTAGAACTCCATGCCGCGCAGGACGTGCGGACCGTGCCCGACGATGAGGTCGGCGCCGGCGTCGATCATCGCCTTGGAGAACCGGACCGGGTCGCCCCGGTTCTCGCCGAGGTACAGCTCGGTGCCGGGCTTCACCCGGGTCCGGTCGGCGCCCTCGGCACCCATGTGCACCTGCACCACGACCAGGTCCGCCTGCTCGGCCGCCTTGGCGACGACCTCCTTGGCGGCGGGGATGTCGGTGAGCGGGTTCGACCACGGGTACGACGAGAAGCCCGCCACCGCGACCTTCACGCCCTTCACGTCGACGACCGTGATCTGGTCGGGCGCGCCGGTGTGCGCGAGCTCGTACTTCTCGAGCGCGGCCTGGGTGTTCCGGTAACCCTTCGCCCCGTAGTCGTGACCGTGGTTGTTGGCCTGGTTGAGCAGGTCGAAGCCGGCGTCGCGCAGGTGCGCCGCGTACTCCGGAGGGGCCCGGAACTGGAAGCAGCGGGTGGAGTTGGCCCCGCACTTGCCGGTGCCGGTGTCGACGGTGAGCGGCTCCTCCAGGTTGCCCATCACCAGGTCGGCGGCGAGCGCCTTCTCGACGTCGTCGAAGAAGCCCTTGCCGTTGTTCGCCGGCAGCCGGTTGGGGGCGTTGCCCATGATGATGTCGCCGGTGGCGGAGAGGGAGATCGCCGCTGCCTCGGACGCCTCAGCCGACGGGAGGGGAGCGCCGGTGGCGCCGCCGCCGACGCCGGGCTGCCAGACCCCGCCGGCGCCGGGTGCGGCACCGCCACAGCCCGCGGCGAGCAGGGCGGCGAGCAGCACGCCGACCGCCGGAAGGAGTCGACGCGGACGGGGCCTGAGGGGGGAGGCAGCGTACATCGCCCGCGACCCTACCGGGCGGTGGACGCGCCAGCGAGACCCGATCGGGCAGATGTTCAGGTTGCGAGCCGGTCCGACCACGGCACCACGGTGCCGGCGCCACCGGCCGTGACGGCGGCGTGCACCGCCCGGGCCAGCGGGGACCCCCAGGTGGAGCGGGGTCCGCCGTACGCCGCCTCCGGCCCGTCGACCGGGCAGAGGACGGTGATCGCGTCGGTCGGGGTGCCGGTGCCGGGCACGCCCAGCTCGGCGAGCGCCTGCGCCTTCGCCTCGGTGGCCGTGGCCACCGCGTTGACCAGGGCGGCCGGGCCGAGCCGGGCCGGCACGTACGCCACGATGTTGACCGTGCCGACCCGCTCGACGAGCGTCGCCGGCGCGGCTTCCGCAGCCACGGTCGCCGCTGGTGCACCCGCTTCCGCCGGCGCCGCGGCCCAGACCGGGGTGCCGAGCCCGACCGTCGCCCACACCCGTACGCCGCCGTCGGCCCGGGCCACCACCTCCGCGACGTCCACCCCGGTCAGCAGGCCCACCCCGGGCCCGTCGAGGCCGAGCCGGTCGGCCAGCTCGGCCAGGTGGTCGGCCGGGTCGTCCCGGTCGTACGACATGGGTACGGTGGCGTTGACGACCCAGTTCCGTACGTCCAGCCCACCGCCGAGCGGCGCGGAGCTTACGCTGAGTAGCGGACGGTCGGCCCGCCAGACCAGCATCGGGACGTCCCGCCCGTTCTCGCGGCGGGTGGTCAGCGACGGCTCGTTCAGCACGTGGCGACCCTACGACCTGCGGTTCCGGTCGGCGCGCCGCCCTCGGGCAGGCGCGCGATAATAGTCCCCGACCACGACGGTTGCGTTACGCCCAACGATCAAGTTTCCAGGGGTGCACCTCGGATAACCGCTCACGTGCGCCTAGACTGGCGACGCGCGAGGGATCAGCGGACGGCGGACCCGGCCGAGAAGACGGCACGCGCAGGCGGAGGTGTGCGCGATGGACGAGGTACTGGCCCGCAGCGGAATCTTCCAGGGCGTCGACCCGGAGGCTGCCGAGGCGCTCGCCAAGGAGATGGAGACGCTCGAGGTCCGCAAGGGCGAGGTCGTCTTCAACGAGGGCGAGCCCGGCGACAGCCTCTACATCCTGCTGTCCGGCAAGATCAAGGTGGGCCGCCGGGCGGCGGACGGCCGGCAGAACCTGATCGCGGTCATGGGACCGTCGGACATGGTGGGCGAGCTGTCGCTCTTCGATCCCGGCCCGCGCACGGCGACCGCCACCGCGGTGACCGACACCCGCCTGGTCCGGCTGCGCAAGCAGGCGCTGCGCCCCTGGCTGAACAACCGGCCCGAGATCGCCGAGCAGCTGCTGCGGGTGCTGGCCCGGCGTCTGCGCCGGACGAACGACTCGCTGGCCGACCTGATCTTCACCGACGTCCCCGGCCGGGTCGCGAAGAACCTGCTCCAGATGGCCGGCCGGTTCGGCACCCGCGACGGCGGCGTGCTGCGGGTGACCCACGACCTGACCCAGGAGGAGATCGCCCAGCTCGTCGGGGCCTCCCGCGAGACGGTCAACAAGGCGCTCGCCGACTTCGCCTCGCGCGGCTGGCTGCGCCTGGACGGCAAGAGCATCATCATCCTCGACCCGGAGCGCCTGGCCCGCCGCGCCCGGGTCTGACCCGGAGCCTTCAGACCGGCTCGGATCGCCCTACGCGGTCCGGGCCGCTCGGCGTCACGGCAGCGAGTCGTCGCGCTTCTCCCTCCGCCACACGTCCTGCTTCGTGCCCAGCCGGGGCACCGGCAAGCGGTGACGCCATCGCTCGGCCTGGTTGCGCCACCGGTGCCAGGTCCGCCGCAGGTACGCGAGGTAGAGCGCGACCAGCAGCAGGCCGACCGCGATGATCAGCCAACCCTTCGCGAGGGTCGGCGTCACACCCACGGCGTAGACGCGCTCGGGAGCCTCCGAGTCGTAGACCACGGCGAGCCGCTCCCCGACGGCCGGAAGGTCGTCCGGCGACGAGACCAGCCGTGCGGACACCCGCTCGCCGTCGGCCGTCGTGAACCACACCCTCACCAATGTCCCCCGATTCAGTTCCCGGGACTCCACCACGACCGCGGTGGTCGACTCGCCCCGCTCCCGCAGGCTGTGGGCGTCAATCAGCACGACCCCACCACACCCCATGAAGGTCAGGGCACCGAAGCTCACCGTCAGGAAGGCCGCGAAGGCGGGATGCCGGAGCCAGTAGCCGGGACGCCAGCGGCTGCGCGGCTCCCGCTGGACCGGACCGGCCGCCGTGGTGGACTGCGGTCGTGGGCGACGTCGGCGCCGCCGGTCCTGCCTGCCCACTGTTGCCTCCCCGCGTAACCGGCCCACTCGCGACGTCTCTTCCGCACGGTAGGTGGCTGCGGCAAGAGGCAACCCGGTGGCCGACGGCGGTCTGCCGGAAGCAGAACAGTGTGGACGGGCCGGCGGACACCCGGGAACGTGGGGGCCATGCTGGATCGGGTCGCGGTTCTCTCCGACATTCATGGTGTGCTGCCGGCGCTGGACGCCGTGCTGGCCGAGCCGGACGTGGCCGCCGCCGACCTGATCGTGGTGACCGGGGACATCGCCGCCGGGCCGCAGCCGGTGGAGGTGCTGGACCGGCTCGCCGGGCTGGGTGACCGGGTGCGCTGGGTACGCGGCAACGCCGACCGGGAGCTGGTCGAGGCCCGGGCCGGCCGGCCGTCACCGATCGACGTCTCCAACTGGGCCGCGACCCAGCTCCGGGAGGATCAACTCGCCCGGCTGGCCGCCCTGCCGCTGACGGTCACCCTGGAGATCGCCGGACTCGGCCCGACCCTCTTCTGTCACGCCACCCCCCGGGACGACGAGGAGGTCGTCCTGGTCGACTCGCGGTTGCAACGCTGGGCCGAAGTGCTGGCGGGTGTGCCGGCCGAGGTCCGCACGGTGGTCTGTGGGCACACGCACATGCCGTTCACCCGCCTGGTCGACCGCCGGCTGGTCGTCAACCCGGGCAGCGTCGGCATGCCGTACGGGGGACCGGGCGCGTTCTGGGCCCTGCTCGGCCCGGGCGTGCAGCTGCGCCGCACCGACTTCGACGTGGACGCCGCCTGCGCCCGGATCGCCGCGGATTCGGCCTACCCCGACGCCGCCGCCTTCGCCGACGAGTACGTCCGCTCCCGGCACAGCGACACGGATGCATTGACTGTCTTCGCCCCCCGCGACGGCCGCTGACCGTACCGCCCGCTGCGGACGCGGCGGCGTTCGTGACCGCCAGGACCCTCGAGCCGGCGCCAATCGCGCCGCGGGGCAGGCCCGACTCAGAAAAAGTCAGGCTTGACTGTTTGTTTTGCGGGCGGCAGGCTGGGGCCGTGTCCGCCGCATCGACCCGCGTCCCGCAGCAGGAACGCAGCCGCGCCACCCAGGCCCGTCTGCTGGAGGCGACCGTCGAGTGCCTGGTCGAGCACGGCTGGTCCGGCACCACCACCACGGTCGTGGCGGCCCGGGCCGGCGTCTCGCGCGGCGCCCAGTTGCACCACTACCCGACCAAGGCCGCGCTGGTCACCGCCGCGGTCGGGCACCTGGCCGAGCGGCGGGCCGAGGAGCTGCGCACCGAGGCGGAGGCGCTGCCGGCCGGCCCGCAGCGTCTCGACCGCGTGGTCGACCTGCTCGCCGCCGCCTTCACCGGGCCGCTCTTCGTCGCCGCCCTGGAGCTGTGGGTCGCCGCCCGCACCGACCCCGAGCTGCGCCGGGCGCTGGTCCCGCTGGAGGCCAGGGTCGGCCGCGAGATGCACCGGCTGACCGTCGCGCTGCTCGAAGTGGACGAGCGCCGCCCCGGCGTCCGGGAGGCGGTGCAGGCCACCCTCGACCTGCTCCGCGGCCTGGGCGTGGCGAACCTGCTCAGCGACGACTCGGCGCGCCGCACCGCCCTGCTCGCCACCTGGAAACGCCAGCTCGCCCACCTGCTCACCCCCTGACGCACGGCCCTGCCGCACCCCGCACCCCCGGAGGCACCATGGTCGACCTCACGGACCTGCTCACCGATCTGGCCGCCGAATCGGAGCAGCTGGACGACCTCGTGTCGCCGCTGCCCGCCGCCGACTGGGCCCGTCCCACCCCCTCCCCCGGCTGGACGATCGGCCACCAGATAGCGCACCTGGCCTGGACGGACCACGTCGCGCTGCTCGCCGCCACGGATGCCGAGGCGTTCTACGCGTCGGTGACCACCGCGCCCGAGCCGGACCGGCTTGTCGACGCGGGCGCGGAGGAGTTCCTCGCCCCGCCGGCCGAGCTGCTGCCCCGGTGGCGGGCCGGCCGGTCGGCGCTGGCCGCCACGCTCGCGGCGGCCCCGCCCGGCGGAAAGCTGCCCTGGTACGGCACCCGGATGTCGCCCGCCTCGATGGTCACCGCCCGGCTGATGGAGACCTGGGCGCACGGGCAGGACGTCGCCGACACGCTCGGCGTCGACCGGCCCGCCACCGCGCGGCTGCGGCACATCGCGTACCTCGGCTTCCGTACGCTGGGGCACTCCTTCGCCGCCCACGGCCGGGAGGTGCCGGCGACGCCGGTCGGGGTCGAGCTGTCGGCACCCGGCGGCGCCACCTGGGCCTTCGGCCCGGCGGACGCCGCCGACCGGGTCACCGGTCCGGCGTTGGACTTCTGCCTTCTCGTGACGCAGCGCCGGCACCGCGCCGACCTCGCCCTCGACGCGTCCGGGCCGGTCGCCGACGCATGGCTGGACGTGGCCCAGGCCTTCGCCGGCCCACCCGGCGCCGGCCGCGAGCCGCGGAACGCGCGGGAGGTGCCGGCGTGAGCGAGCCCGCCGAGCGGATCACCCGCCACAGTGGCCGGGTGTCCGGCGACGTGCTGCGGATCGGCAACGCCTCCGGCTTCTACGGCGACCGGTTCAACGCCTGGCGGGAGATGCTCGACGGCGGCGAGCTGGACGTGCTGACCGGGGACTACCTGGCCGAGCTGACAATGCTCATCCTCGGCCGGGACCGGATGCGGGACCCCGGTCTCGGGTACGCGAAGACCTTCCTCCGCCAGCTCGAAGGCACCCTCGGCGCGGCGCTGGACCGGGGCGTCCGGATCGTCACAAACGCCGGCGGCCTGAACCCCGCCGGCCTGGCCGCCGCCGTCGGCTCACTCGCCGAGCGGCTCGGGCTCGACGTCAACGTCGGGTACGTCGAGGGCGACGCCCTGCCGCGGCCGGACGCGCTGACCGCGAACGCGTACCTCGGTGCGTTCGGGATCGCCGCGGCCCTCGACGCCGGCGCGGACGTCGTGGTCACCGGTCGGGTCACCGACGCGTCCCTGGTGGTCGGCCCGGCGGTCGCCCGGTTCGGTTGGGGCCGCGGTGACCTGGACGCGCTGGCCGGAGCGACCGTCGCCGGTCATCTGCTGGAGTGCGGGGCGCAGGTGACCGGCGGAAACTTCAGCTTCTTCACCGAGCTGCCCGACGGTGGGCACCGGCCCGGGTTCCCGGTCGCGGAACTGCACCCCGACGGCTCGTCGGTGATCACGAAGCATCCGGGCACCGGCGGTGCGGTCACCGTCGAGACGGTCACCGCGCAGCTGCTGTACGAGGTGGGCGGGCCGGCGTACCTCGGTCCGGACGTGGTGACCCACCTGGACAGCGTGACGCTCACCCCGGACGGGCCGGACCGGGTGCGGGTGTCCGGCGTCCGGGGGACGGCCCCGCCGGAGACGCTCAAGGTGGGCGTGAACAACCTCGGTGGCTTCCGCAACTCGATGACGTTCGTGCTCTGCGGGCTGGACATCCCCGCGAAGGCCGCCCTGGTACGTGGCCAGGTCGAGGAGGCGGTCGGCAAGGACGGGCTGGAGTTCGTCCTCGCCCGTACCGACCACGCCGACGCCACCGACACCGAAGCGGCGAGCGCGCTGCTGCACGTACACCTGCGCGACGGCGACAAGGCGCGGGCCGGGCGGGCGTTCTCGGCGGCCGCGGTGGAGCTGGCCCTGGCCTCGTACCCGGGCTGCACGCTGACGACGCTGCCCGGCGACGCGACGCCGTACGGGGTCTTCACCGCCGACACGGTCCC
Source organism: Micromonospora sp. NPDC126480 (assembly GCF_040302465.1). Classification (NCBI taxonomy): domain Bacteria; kingdom Bacillati; phylum Actinomycetota; class Actinomycetes; order Micromonosporales; family Micromonosporaceae; genus Micromonospora; species Micromonospora sp. NPDC126480. The sequence goes on along the minus strand of NZ_JBEORU010000025.1, from coordinate 6,667 downwards.
GCAGGACGCGGTCGACCACGTGGCGGTCCTTCCCGACGGCACCCGCGTGCCGATCCCCCCGCCGCCCGTGACGTGTTTGGAGGGGTCCCTTGTACAACGCCAGGCGTTAACGGGGGTCCCCTCCTTACATCCCACCCGGCGGGGGGCGCTGGGTGAGCTGGTGGGCGCGAGGTCCGGCGACAAGGGCGGCGACGCAAACCTCGGCGTCTGGGCGCGGACCGACGCGACCTGGGCCTGGCTGCGCGGCTGGCTGACCGTCGAGCGGCTGGCCGAGCTGCTGCCGGAGACCGCCCCGTTGAGCGTGGAGCGGTACGAGCTGCCGAACCTGCGGGCGGTCAACTTCGTCATCCGGGACCTGCTCGGGCAGGGGGTGGCCGCGTCGACCCGCTTCGACCCGCAGGCCAAAGCGCTCGGCGAGCTGCTGCGCTCCCGGATGGTGGACCTGCCGGCCCACCTGTTGACCGGCCCGCCAGCGGGCACGGCCGCCGAGCCGGCCGGGGAGGTGACCCCTTGACCAGCCTGGACACTCCCGAGCGCCGTCAGCTCCGCGCCCTGACCCGGGCCTTCGTGACCAAAGAGGTGCTGCCGCACCTCGCCGACTGGGAGCGGGCCGGCGAGGTCCCCCGGGACCTGCACGCCACCGCAGCGAAGCTCGGCCTGCTCGGCATCGGGTTTCCGGAGGAGGTCGGCGGCAGCGGCGGCGACCTGCTCGACTCGACCGTCGTCACCGAGGAGGTCATCCGCGCGGGCGGCTCATCCGGCCTGATCGCGGCGCTGTTCACGCACGGCATCGCGCTGCCGCACATCGTCGCGGCGGTGTCCGACCGGGCCGGCACGGCCGCCGACTACGACCTCGTCGACCGGTACGTCCGGCCGACCCTGGCCGGCACGATGATCGGCTCGCTGGCCGTCACCGAGCCGGACGGCGGTTCGGACGTCGCCGGCCTGCGGACGACCGCCATCCGCGACGGCGACCACTACGTCGTCAACGGCGCGAAGACCTACATCACCAGCGGCCACCGCGCCGACTTCGTGACCACCGCGGTCCGCACCGGCGGGCCGGGCGCGGGCGGCGTCTCGCTGCTGGTCATCGACAAGGGCACGCCCGGCTTCACGGTCGGGCGGCGGCTGGAGAAGCTCGGCTGGCACTGCTCGGACACCGCCGAGCTGTCCATCGCCGACGTGCGGGTGCCGGTGGCCAACCTGGTCGGCGAGGAGAACAGCGGCTTCCTCGCCATCATGCGGAACTTCGCCGCCGAGCGGATCTCGCTGGCCGTCCAGGCGTACGCGACCGCGCAGCGCTGCGTCGAGCTGGCCACCCGCTGGTGCCGGGACCGGGAGACCTTCGGCCGTCCCCTCGCGAGCCGGCAGCTCGTGCGTCATCGCCTGGCCGAGGTGCACACCCGCGCCGAGTCGGCCCGGGCGTACGTGCTCGCGGTGGCGGAGCGGGTCGCCGCCGGCGAGCCGGCGATCACCGAGGTGGCGATGGCCAAGAACGTGGCCGTGGCGGCCTGCGCCGAGGTCGTCGACGCGGCGCTGCAACTGCACGGCGGCTTCGGCTACCTGCGCGACGCCGAGGTCGAGCGGCACTACCGGGACCAGCGCATCCTCGGCATCGGCGGCGGCACCACCGAGATCATGAACGAGATCATCGCGAAGGGCATGGGCCTGTGAGAGCGCCGAGCACGCCGGGCCCGCGACCGGAGGAGGCCCTGTGACAACACTGGACACCGCCATCGACCCCGCCTCCCCGGGCTTCCAGGCCAACCGCGAGGCCCTGCTGGAACGCCTCGCCGAGCTGGACGCCGCGCTGGACAAGGCCCGGGCCGGCGGCGGCGAGAAGTACGTGGCCCGGCACCACAAGCGCGGCAAGCTGCTCCCCCGGGAGCGCATCGAGCTGCTGCTCGACCGGGACAGCCCGTTTCTGGAGCTGTCATCGGTCGCCGCGTACGGCACCGACTTCCCGGTGGGTGCCAGCGTGGTCACCGGCATCGGCGTGGTCGAGGGCGTCGAGTGCCTGATCATCGCCAACGACCCGACGGTACGCGGCGGCGCGGTCAACCCGTGGTCGCTCGCCAAGACCCGGCGGGCCGGTGAGATCGCCCTGGCCAACCGGCTGCCGATGGTCAACCTGGTCGAGTCGGCCGGCGCGGACCTGCCCACCCAGGCGGAGATCTTCATCCCCGGCGGGCGGGTGTTCCGCGACCTGACCCGGCTCTCCGCTGCGAGGATCCCCACGGTCAGCGTGGTCTTCGGCAACGCCACGGCGGGCGGCGCGTACGTGCCGGGGATGTCCGACCACGTGATCATGATCCGCGAGCGGTCGCAGGTCTACCTGGCCGGGCCGCCGCTGGTGAAGATGGCCACCGGCGAGGACGCCGACGACGAGTCGCTGGGTGGCGCGGCCATGCACGCCACCACGTCCGGCTTGGCCGACCATCTCGCCGAGGACGAGCGGGACGGCATCCGGCTGGCCCGGCAGTGCGTACGCCGGCTCAACTGGCGCAAGCACGGCCCGCTGCCCCGCAACCCCGTCCCCCGGCCACCGAAGTACGACCCGGAGGAGCTGCTCGGCATCGCCAGCGCCGACCTCAAGGTCCCGTTCGACCCGCGCGAGGTCCTCGCCCGGGTGCTGGACGGCAGCGAGTTCGACGAGTTCAAGCCCAGCTACGGCACCGCGCTGGTCACCGGCTGGGGTGAGCTGCACGGGTACCCGGTCGGCGTCCTCGCCAACGCCCGGGGCGTGCTGTTCAGCGCGGAGGCGCAGAAGGCGGCGCAGTTCATCCAGCTCGCCAACGCTTCGGACACCCCGCTGATCTTCCTGCAGAACACCACCGGCTACATGGTCGGCACCGAGTACGAGCAGCGCGGCATCATCAAGCACGGCGCCCTGATGATCAATGCGGTGTCGAACTCGACGGTGCCGCACCTGACCGTCAACCTGGGCGCCTCGTACGGCGCGGGCAACTACGGGATGTGCGGCCGGGCGTACGACCCGAGGTTCCTGTTCACCTGGCCGAACGCCAAGTCCGCGGTGATGGGCCCGGCGCAGCTCGCCGGGGTGCTGTCGATCGTGGCCCGGCAGGCCGCCGCCGCGAAGGGCCGGGAGTACGACGAGGAGTCCGACGCGGCGATGCGGATGATGGTCGAGCAGCAGATCGAGTCCCAGTCCGGAGCGCTGTTCCTCTCCGGCCGCCTCTACGACGACGGCGTCATCGACCCCCGGGACACGCGTACCGTCCTCGGGCTGTGCCTGTCGGCGATCCACAACGGACCGGTGAAGGGCGCCGACGGCTTCGGCGTCTTCCGGATGTAGGGGGCAGTTCATGATCAGCAGACTCCTGGTCGCCAACCGGGGTGAGATCGCCCGCCGGATCTTCGCCACCTGCCGGGCGCTCGGCGTGGAGACGGTCGTCGTGCACTCCGACGCGGACGCCGACGCGCCCTTCGTCGCCGAGGCCGACCACGCCGTCCGGCTGCCGGGGAACACGCCCGCCGAGACGTACCTCCGGATCGACCTGATCCTCGACGCGGCCCGCCGCTCCGGCGCGGACGCCGTCCACCCCGGCTACGGTTTCCTCGCCGAGAACGCCGAGTTCGCCACCGCCGTCACCGACGCCGGCTTGGCCTGGATCGGGCCGCCGGCCAAGGCGATCGCCGCGATGGGCGACAAGATGGCGGCGAAGGCACTGCTCGCCGAGGCGGGCGTACCGATGCTGCCCACCTGGACCGACGCCGAACAGGTGACGAGCTTCCCGGTACTGGTCAAGGCGTCCGCCGGGGGCGGCGGGCGCGGCATGCGCGTGGTCCGCGACTCCGACGGGCTCGCCGAGGCCGTCGCCAGTGCGCGCCGCGAGGCGGCCTCCGCATTCGGCGACGGCACGGTCTTCATCGAGCGGTACGTCGAACGCGGCCGGCACGTCGAGGTCCAGATCTTCGGCGACGCGTACGGGACGGTGGCCGCCGTCGGTGTCCGCGAGTGCTCGATCCAACGCCGCCACCAGAAGATCGTCGAGGAGGCACCCGGCGTCCTTCCCGACGGCGTGCGGGAACGGCTGCACGAGGCGGCGGTGGCCGCCGGCCGGGCGGTCGACTACGTCGGCGCGGGCACGGTCGAGTTCCTGCTCGCGCCCGACGGGGAGATCTACTTCCTGGAGATGAACACCCGCCTCCAGGTGGAGCACCCGGTCACCGAGCTGACCACCGGCCTGGACCTGGTCCGGCTGCAACTGCTCGTCGCCGAGGGTGCGGCTCTACCCGTGTCCGCAGCCCCGCCGGCGGTCGGGCACGCGATCGAGGTACGCCTCTGCGCCGAGGACCCGGCTCAGGGGTACCGGCCGGCGACCGGCACCCTGCACCGGTTCGCCGTCCCGGGGGTGGCGGCCGAGTTCGGGCCGCTGTCCTCCGCCGGCCTGCGCCTCGACTCCGGCGTGGCCGACGGGTCGGTGGTGGGGGTGCACTACGACTCGATGCTCGCCAAGGTGATCGCCTGGGCGCCCACCCGCGCCGAGGCGGCCCGCGCCCTGGCCGGTGCGCTGGCCCGGGCCGAGCTGCACGGCGTCGCCACCAACCGGGACCTGCTGGTACGCGTCCTGCGCAGCCCCGAGTTCGCCGCGGTCGACATCGACACCGGCTTCCTGGACCGGCACCCGGAGGTGTTCGCCCCGCTGCTGCCGGCCGATCAGCTCCCCCTGGTCGCACTGGCCGCGGCCCTCGCGTCGGCGGCCGACCGCCGCGCCTCGGCGCCGGTGCTGGCCGGGCTGCCGTCGGGCTGGCGCAACGTGCCCGCCTTCCCGCAGGTCACCCGCTTCACCGCTCCGGACGGCGCCGAGGTCGAAGTCCGCTACCGGCTGGACCGCTCAGGCGGCCTCGCCGAGTGGTCAAGTGAAAGGAAGGGCCCCCGTTCAACGCCTCCGGTAGAGGAAGGGCCCCCACTTAACTCGCCGGCGGTGCGAATGGTGACCGCCGCACCGGAGCGGGTCGTGCTGGACGTGGCCGGGGTGCGGCGGGCGTACCGCGTACACCGGGCGGGGTCGGAGGTCTTCGTGGACGGCCCGGACGGGGCGGCGAGCCTCACCGAGCTGCCGCGCTTCCCCCTGCCCACCGCGGAGCTGGCCGCCGGGTCGCTGCTCGCGCCGCTGCCCGGCGCGGTGACCCGGGTGCACGTCGGGGTCGGCCAGCGGGTCACCGCCGGTGACCTGCTGTTGACGCTGGAAGCGATGAAGCTGGAGCACCCCGTGCTCGCCCCCACCGACGGCGTGGTCGCCGAGCTGCCGGTACCCGAAGGCGGCCAGGTCGACACCGGAGCCGTGCTCGCCGTGGTCAACCCCCTTGAGGAGGCTCAGTCATGAACTTCGACCTCACCCCCGAGCAGGACCAGTTGCGCGACGCCGTGCGGGCGCTGGGCAAGCGGTACGGCCACCGGTACTTCGTGGAGAAGGCCAAGGCCGGCGAGCACACCACCGAGCTGTGGAACGAGGCCGGCCGGCTGGGCTACCTGGGCGTGAACATCCCGACCGAGTACGGCGGCGGGGGCGGCGGCATCACCGACCTGGCGATCGTCTGCGAGGAACTGGCCGCGGCGGGCTGCCCGCTGCTGCTGCTCGTGGTCTCCCCCGCCATCGCCGCCACCGTCATCAACCGGCACGGCACCGAGCAGCAGCGCAAGCGTCACCTGCCCGGCCTGGCGGACGGCTCCCAGAAGATCGTCTTCGCGATTACCGAGCCGGAGGCCGGGTCGAACTTCCACCGCCTCGCCACCGTCGCCCGCCGGGACGGCGACGACTGGGTGCTCTCCGGCCGCAAGTGCTACATCTCCGGCGTCGACGAGGCAGGGCACGTGCTGGTCGTGGCGCGTACCGAGGATTCGTCGACCGGGAAGCTCAAGCCGGCGCTGTTCATCGTGCCGACCGATGCGGCCGGGCTGACCTGGTCCAAGCTGGACATGGAGATCCTCTCCCCGGAGAACCAGTTCCTGCTCTACCTGGACGACGTGCGCCTGCCCGCTGACGCGCTGGTCGGCGAGTCGCTGGACGCCGGCCTGCCGGCACTCTTCTCCGGGCTCAACCCGGAGCGGATCACGGTTGCCGCGATGGGCGCCGGCACCGGCCGGTACGCGATCGAGCGCGCGTCGGAGTACACGGCCACCCGCGCGGTGTGGGGCGGGCGGACGATCGGCTCGCACCAGGGGGTGTCGCATCCGCTGGCGCACGCGGCCGTGCAGGTGGAGCTGGCCCGGCTGATGATCCAGAAGGCCGCCGTGCTGTACGACGCCGGACGCGACCTGGAGGCGGGCGTCGCCGGCAACATGGCGAAGTACGCGACCGGGGAGGCTGCGGCTCTGGCGGTGGACACGGCGGTGCAGGTGCTCGGCGGTGCGGGCATGACCACGGAGTACGGGGTGGCGACGCTGCTGGGGGCGGTTCGGGCGGGGCGGATCGCGCCGGTCAGCCGGGAGATGATCCTCAACTTCGTCGCGCAGCACGTGCTGGGTCAGGACAAGTCGTACTGACACGTACCCGGGGTTGCCCTCACTCTGGTGAGTCGCACCAAGATCGCGCTCTCCCGCAGATGTCAACACCGTTGCGTTTAGCGCCGTGACCGGGAGGCAAGCCCTTTTTCGAAGATTGTGATGTCGGCGTGGAAGCTGTAGGTCTGTGTGGTTGCG
>NZ_JBEORU010000024.1:0-106756 GCF_040302465.1 Micromonospora sp. NPDC126480 | reverse complement strand
CTTCTTGCTCGACACAAGTTGATCTACCAGGAGTCCCGTTCCCACTATCCAGCAGGGGTTGACCCGCCGATCACAGCCCTAACGCAACGGCGTTGTCGCACATGTAGTGGCTTCGGGGCGCGCACGAGGCCACTACATGTGCGCATGAAGCGCGATCATGCGCAGGTCGGCGCCCGGCGGCACAAGCGCGAAGGGGCCCCGCCGGCGGCGGGGCCCCTTCGCGTGCGGGTCAGCTCAGCGCTGCGCGAAGTCGACGTAGTCGCGCTGGGCGGCGCCGGTGTAGACCTGCCGCGGGCGGCCGATCTTGGTCTCCGGGTCGTTGATCATCTCCCGCCACTGCGCGATCCAGCCGGGCAGCCGGCCCAGGGCGAACAGCACCGTGAACATCTTCGTCGGGAAGCCCATGGCCTTGTAGATCAGGCCGGTGTAGAAGTCCACGTTCGGGTAGAGCTTGCGGGAGACGAAGAACTCGTCGGCGAGCGCGATCTCCTCCAGCTCCATCGCGATGTCCAGCAGCGGGTCCGGCTTGGCCATCCGGCCGAGCACGTCCTGGGCGGCGTTCTTCACGAGCGCGGCGCGCGGGTCGTAGTTCTTGTAGACCCGGTGCCCGAAGCCCATCAGCTTGACGCCGGCCTGCTTGTCCTTGACCTTGCGCACGAAGGAGCGGACGTCGCCGCCCTCGGCCTGGATCTTCTCCAGCATCTCCAGCACGGCCTGGTTGGCGCCGCCGTGCAGCGGGCCGAACAGGGCGTTCACGCCCGCCGAGACGGACGCGAAGAGGTTGGCGTTGCTGGAGCCGACCAGCCGGACGGTCGAGGTGGAGCAGTTCTGCTCGTGGTCGGCGTGCAGGACGAACAGCATGTCCAGCACCCGGGCCATCACCGGATCGACCTCGTACGGCTCGGCGGGTACGCCGAAGGTCATCCGGAGGAAGTTCTCCACGTACCCGAGGGAGTTGTCCGGGTACAGCAGCGGCTGGCCGATCGACTTCTTGTACGCGTACGACGCGATGGTCGGCACCTTCGCCATCAGCCGGACCGTCGACATCTCCACGTGCGAGGCGTCGAACGGGTCCAGGCTGTCCTGGTAGAAGGTCGAGATCGCGCTGACCGCCGAGGAGAGCACCGCCATCGGGTGTGCCTCCCGGGGAAAGCCGTCGAAGAACCGGCGCATCTCCTCGTGCAGCAGCGAGTGCCGCCGGATCCGCTCGGTGAACTCGGTGAGCTGCTGCTGCGTGGGCAGCTCGCCGTAGATCAGCAGGTACGAGACCTCCAGGAAGGAGGACTTCTCGGCCAGCTGCTCGATCGGGTACCCGCGGTAGCGGAGGATCCCCGCGTCGCCGTCGATGTAGGTGATCGCGGACGAACAGGCTGCCGTGTTCACGAAACCGGGGTCGTACGTCGTCATCCCGGTTTCCTTGAGCAGCTTGCCCACACCGATGCCGCCGGGGCCCTCGACCGCGGCGTGCACCGGCATCGACAGCTGCCCACCGGGGTGATCGAGCTTGACTTCCGTCATGTGGTTCCTCGCTTCGCCGGCAGATCTTCGTTGAATTGCCTTCGCTTCTACCGTATTCGCGGATCCGGGGACACCGCCCGCGGTGGTTCTGCGGTGAGGTATGCGTCACCCGATTCCCGACCAGCGGGCTGGGAAACCCCGCCGGTCGGGCGGTGGGCGGAAGGGCGTTCAGCGCGGCGCGAGGCGGTCGAGCGTGCCGTCGGCGGCGACGAGGAGCAGGTCGAGGCGGTTCGCTCCGACCTGGAACAGACGGTCGTCGGCGAGCAGGGCGGCGAACCGGCGCCCGCCGGTGTCGCGCGGCACGACCGGCACCACGGCGGCGACGCGGCCGTTGACCGCGACGGCCAGCGGTGTGCCGTCGGCCACGTCGTCGGGCAGATCGCCCCAGACCATGGCGGGCAGCCGGCCGGTGTCCGGGTCCACGTCCCGGAAGGCGGCGAGATTGCCGACCCGGGCCGATCCGGTCACCGGCGCGTCCGGCACCGGGGTGCCGACCAGGGGATGCGGTGCGGCGGGCGGCGCGGGCGCGGGCACCCCGCCGGTGATCGGCGTCGGCTGGGCGGGCCGGTCGTAGAAGACCTTGCCCGCCTCGGCGCGGGGCTCCTGCCGGGCCGAGCGCCCGTCGACCGGCCCGGGCAGCCGGATCGCCGCCTCGTCGGCGACCGTGGGCAGCAGGTCGACGTGCTGCCAGTTCCGGTCGTCGACCCGGCCGGCGCGCTGACCGGGGGACTTCACGAACAGCGGCACCCAGGCGACCTCGTCGGCGGCGACCCGGATCGCGCCCATCCCCCGCCCCTGCCCACCCTTGGTGAAGCTGACCCCGTGGTCGGCGGTGACCACCAGCAGGGCCTGGTCGTACAGGCCGGTGGCGCGCAGCGTGCGCAGCGTCTCCCCGATCAGCCGGTCGGTGTAGCCGAGCTGCGCCAGGTGGCGCTGCCGGGCCAGCTCCACCCAACCCTCCCCCTCGTTCGGGAAGTCCTCCGGGGCCTCGTAGCGCACCCCCGACGGCAGGTACGCCCACGGCGAGTGCGGCATCAGCAGGTGCAGGAAGTGCAGCGTGGGCCGGGCGGACGGCTCGAGCCCGGCGAGGAAACGGGTGAACCGGGCCGGCTGGTTGGCGTTCAGCCGGTCCCAGCGGAACTTCGGGTCCTCCGGGACGGGCTCGGCGGCGTCGATGCCCGCCTCGGTGGCGGTCCGCTCCCGGTACGAGTCCTCCGGGTCGACCCGGCTGTCCACCGGCGCGACGAGGCGGGCCAGCAGCTTCGCGCTCTCCCGCACCAGCACCCCCGCGCCCTGCTCCGGGCGCACCGGCGTCTCGCAGCGGCTGGGCGGGCACAGCCGGGTGATGCTCTCCTCGGCGCGGATGTCGTACAGGCCGCCGAAGGCGGTGAACAGGTTGTCCGGGTGCTGGGAGTAGTGCGGGGCCGCCCCGGTCGCCGGGTAGCGGCCGGTCAGCATCGCCGGCAGCGCGTACGGCGTCCAGCCGCTGACGCCGGTGGCGTTGCGGTACCAGGTCGAGCCGTCCTCAAGCTCCGCGAAGTGCGGAAACCGCGCCGCGTCGATCCGCCCGTCCGGGCCGAGCAGCGAGACCAGCGGCAGCTCGTCGAGGATCAGCATGACCACCGGCGGGTGCCCGCCCGCGCCCGCCACGCCGGCGGCGCCACCGCCGGAGCGCGGCAGGACCACCGTCGAGGTGGGTGAGGCGAGCAGGAACAGCGCGACGAACACCGGCGGCCCGACCGCGGCCACCCGCAGCACCCGCGCCGGGGCGCGCCAGCGCCGGTGGGCCGCCGCACCGGCCGCGCCGGCCGCGACCGCCAGCACCAGCAGCGGTACGCCCCGAAGCGGCGTCGCGTGCCGGCCGACCTGCACGGCCAGCGCGGCGAGCAGCAGGCCGACGAGCACCGTGTGGGCGGCCGCTCGGGCACCGCGCCCGGCCAGCCGCGACAATGCGCCGAGCAGCCCCACGGCGAGGGTCGGGACGACCGCGATCAGTGCCGCCAGCAGCAGGATCTCGCCGCGTCCGGCGCGGTGGAACAGGAAGAAGTCCGGGCTGCGGCCGAGCACGTCCAGCAGCGGTTGGGTGACCACGAGCCCGACCAGGGCGGCGACCTCCAGCAGCCGGCGGGCCTCGACCCGCCAGCCGTCGCCGGACCCGTCCGGCACTCCGGCACCGCCACCCGGGCCGGCACCGCCGGAACGCGACCGCCGCCACACGCCGACGCGGCCGGCGCCGGCGCCCGGACGCAGCCTGCGCCAGACGCGGGCGCGACCGGACCCGGCACCCTCCTCGCCCGGTCCCGGGGGCACGGGCGCGGCGGCCGGATCAGCCACCAATGACCGCCCGGAAGAGCGTCCGGGTGCCCGAGGGCAGGTCGAGGCGGTCGACGACGCGGCAGCGGGCGCCGAGCAGTCGCTCGAACTCGTCGCGCCGGTAGTCGGGGAAGAGGTTCTCCGGCTTGTTGGCCAGCAACCGGCGGGCCATCGGGTCCTCCGGGTGCACGAACTCCACCACCAGCCGGGCGCCCGGCGCGCCGAATCCGGCCAGCCAGTCGACCACCTCGAGCAGCGGCACGTTGCGCCCGATCGCGAGGTGGTGCACGACGGCCAGGGCGAGCACCACGTCGGCCCGGGCCCGCTCGGCGAACGCGGCCCGCTCGACGCCGCGCCAGCCGCCGCCCGGGGACGGGTCGGCCAGGTCCATCACCAGCGGCAGGACCCGGCGCTCCCCCTCGGCCCGCAGCGCCCGGTACAGCCCGTCGACCACGGCCGGGTCCTGCTCGACGGCGACGACGTAGTCGGCGTGCCGGGCGGCCAGGCGCGCGTACCGGCCGTCGTTCGCGCCGAGGTCGAGCGCGAGGCGGGCGGTGGACCCGGCGGCCAGCGCGGCGGCGACGAAGCGTTCCTTGACGGCGCGGTCCTCCGCGGTGTAGCCGCAGGTGCGCTGGTAGTCGATCCAGTGGCTGGCCGGGGTGGGCCGGTCCAGCCGGTTCACCAGGCGTTGCAGCCCGCGTACGGTGGCGACGGCGAGATCGCGGGAGTAGCCGGCGGCGCGCATCTGGGTGCGGACCTCGGTCGTGCTGGACCGCGCGTTGCGCCGCTGCATCGCGTCGTGCAGGTGCACGTGGGTGGGTACGCCGGCCAGGAACCGCCGCCGGCCGGTGAAGAGGCGGCGCATCTGGTCGGCCTCGACGCCGTCGACGCGGGAGCGCAGCCACGGCTGGAAGTCCAGCCCGAGGTGGGCGCCGAGCAGCAGTGGGTAGAGCATCGTCTGGCAGAACTGGCGGTAGCCGGCCCAGGGCTCGCCGTCGCGGACCGGCGTGAACGACCCGACGTCGATGAAGACCGGCTCCACGCCACGCCACTGCAGGTTGTACGCCGAGCCGTCCTTGGTGGTGAAGCCCGCCGGCAGGGCCGCCCGCAGGATCTCCAGGTGCAGCAGGGCCGCGTCGCGCAGCATGGCGTGGGACCACTCGTACGGGTGCGAGACGAACGGGATGCGTTCGTGGCGCAGCACGGCGGCCCAGCCCTGCGGCACGGGACTGGTCTCGACCGTGCCGCAGACCTTGCCCTGGTCGAGCAGCACGGGAAAGAAGTCGCTGGCGGCCAGGGCCCGCCAGTCGGCGGCGGCGCGCTCGTCGAGCCCGCGCAGCACGTCGGTGCCCTGGTGGAAGACGCGGTTCGCCGGGTCCCGGAACGACGCCGGTTCGGCCCGCAGGTCGGTGTCGGGATGCGCCATCGCCGGTCAGTGCCGGTCGGAGGGCTGCTTGCGGAACCGGTCCACCAGGCGCCGCCAGTAGAGCTTGGCGGCCACCGCGACGCCGGCGACCCCGCCGACCACCGCCTGCACGATCAGGCTGCCCGATCCCGCGTCCAGGTAGGCCAGATGGTTCACCGACCGCTCCTTCCCGTGTCGACCCTCCCGGCGTCACCAGGCCGCATTTGACCGGTACGCCGGACTTGTCCGACACAGTACGCGGAATCCCGGCCCGGCGAGGGCGAGACCCGGCACCCGGCGTCCGATCCGTTCAAGACGGCGCGGCCGGGAGCGCCCTAGCGTGGCCGGCATGACGCCTCAGTTCGACCTGATCGGTATGGCCGTCGCCGACATGGCCCGCACCCTCGACTTCTACCGCCAGCTCGGGCTCGACATCCCGCCCGGCGCGGAGACCGAGCCGCACGTGGAGGTGACCCTGCCCGGCGGCGTCCGGCTCGCCTGGGACGCGCTCGACATGATCCGCTCGTTCGACCCGGACTGGACGCCCCCCACCGGCAGCCCCCGGGTCAACTTCGCCTTCCGCTGTGCCGACCCGGCCGAGGTCGACCGCTGGTACGCCGCCCTCACCGCCGCCGGATACCACGGCGAACGCGAGCCGTGGGACGCCTTCTGGGGCCAGCGGTACGCGGTGGTGCACGACCCCGAGGGCAATGGGGTGGACCTGTTCGCCCCCTTGCCGGGCTAGCGGCCGAGCAGCACCGTCGGCGGCACCCCGGCCAGGTCGCGGGCGTCCCGGGTCAGGTGGGCCTGGTCGGCGTACCCGGCCCGAGCCGCCGCCCCGGCCAGCGGCGCGCCGGCACGGACCAACGCCAGCGCCCGCTGCAGGCGCAGGATCCGGGCGAGGGTCTTCGGGCCGTATCCGAAGAGGTGCCGGGCGCGGCGGTACAGGGCACGCGGGTCGAGCCCGGCCCGATCGGCGACCTCGGCCACCGTTGCGCCGGCCGCCAGCGCGGCGGTCACTCGGGCGGCGAGGGGGTCCGGGCCGCCGACCTCCCGCAGCCGGCTGGCGGCCACCCCGACGAGCACCCGGGCCGCGACGTCCCCGACCAGGTCCTCGTCGATGCGGGCCGCGAGCGCGGCGGCCGACCGGTCGCCCCAGAGCGCGGCGAGCGGAACCCGGCGGTCCCGCAACTCCACCGCCGGCACGCCGAGGACGGCCGGGCCGGTGCCCGGCGGCAGGCGCAGCCCCACCCACCGCTCCCCCGGCTCGCTCCGGCTCAGGAACGCCCAGCGGTCCGGGCCGGCCACCAGGAGCCCTGCCCGGCTGGACCAGAGCAGGTCGACGCAGCCGTCGGGCAGCACCCGGGTCGGGCCGGCCCCGGCCGGCGTGGTTGCCGTCCAGAGCACGGCGCCGCCGATTCGAGCGGGACGTTCCCGGTACACGCAGTCCAGCCTGCCACCCGGGTCGGACACGACTGCCTACGGATGATGGTCGGCCGGTCCGCGTCCCGGCGTGTCGACCGGCTGGGCATCATCCGTTCTTCGTGGGAAGGGCAAGCGCCGGGCCGGGACGGACTAGCCTCGATTCTGTGCGATGGACGGTGGTGGACGCGCCGCTGGACTCCTCCGGGCGGGGGCGCGGCGAGCGGCGGGCGCCGGTGGCGCTGCGGGCGGCCGGCCTGATCGACCGGCTCGGCGCCGAGGACGGCGGCGCGGTCGACGCGGTGATCACCGACCCGGTCCGGGACCCGGAGACCGGCGTGATCGGCGCCGACCAGGTACGCCGCGCGGGCCGGGTCATCGCCGCCCGGGTCACCGAGCTGGTCGGCGCGGGCCGCCACCCCCTGGTCGTCGGCGGCGACTGCGCGATCCTGCCCGGCGTCCTGCAGGGGCTGCCGTCCGGGTTCGCGCTGTGGTTCCTCGACGGGCACCGCGACTTCTTCGACGGTCGCACCTCCCCCACCGGCGAGGCGGCCGACATGGACCTGTCGGTGGTGACCGAGCACGGTCCCGCCGGCCTGCTCGACCGGGAGGGGCCGCTGGTCGACGCCGACCAGGTGCACCTGCTGGGCTGCCGGCCCCCGTACGACGAGGACTCGGCGGCGGAGGCCGACCGGCTCGACCCGGCCATCCACGCGGTGCTGGCGGAGCGGCTGCGCGGGCCCGCCGCGGCGGCCGTCGGCGCGAACCTCGCCGGCGACGGGGTCGGGCCCGCCTGGCTGCACCTCGACCTGGACGTGCTCGACCCGCTGGTGCTGCCGGCGGTCACCTACCGGGAGCCGGGCGGCCTGGACTGGGCGGACGTCACCGCCCTGATCGGGCCGATGGTGCGGTCGGGCCGGCTGCTCGGGATGAGCGTCACGGACTTCAACCCCGACGAGGATCCGGACGGGCGGCACGCGGAGCGGGTCGTCGACGTCCTCGCCGGGGTGCTGACGGCCTGAGGGCCACTCACCCGTCGGCCCCGGACGGCAGCCGCACGGTGAACACCGTCCGGCCGGGCCGGCTCTCGACCGACACCGTCCCGTGGTGCGCCTCCACCACCGCGGCGACGATGGCCAACCCGAGCCCGGTGCTGCCGTGCGCCCGGGACCGGGAGCTGTCCCCGCGCGCGAACCGCTCGAACACCTCCGGCTGCAGGTCGGCGGGGATCCCGGGACCGTCGTCAGCGACCCGCAGCACCGCCCTGTCCGGCTCGGCGGCGAGGGAGGTGGTGACCGTGGTGCCGGCGGGCGTGTGCACGCGGGCATTCGCGAGCAGGTTGGCCAGCACCTGGTGCAGCCGGGCCGGGTCGCCGGGCACCCGCACCACGTCCTCCGGCAGGTCGAGCTGCCACCGGTGCTCCGGTCCGGCGACATGCGCGTCGCTCACCGCGTCGACCACCAGGGCGGTGAGGTCCACCGGCTCCACCCCGAGGGGACGGCCGGAGTCCAGGCGGGCGAGCAGCAGGAGGTCGTCGACGAGCCGGGTCATCCGGGTGCTCTCCGACTCGACCCGGCGCAGGGCGTGCGCCACGTCCGGCGGCACCCGGTCCCGGCCACGCCGGGCCACCTCGGCGTACCCACGGATGGCGGCGAGCGGAGTGCGCAGCTCGTGGCTGGCGTCGGCGACGAACTGGCGTACCCGTGTCTCGCTGGCCTGCCGCGCGGCGAGCGCCGCCGCGACGTGCCCGAGCATCCGGTTGAGCGCGGCGCCCACCTGGCCGACCTCGGTGCGCGGGTCGGTGTCGGCGGCCGGCACCCGGATCGACAGCGCCACCTCGCCCCGGTCCAGCGGCAGCTCGCTGACCCGACCGGCGGTGGCGGCCACCCGCCGCAGCGGGCGCAGGGTACGCCGCACGATGAACGCACCGGCCGTACCGGCGACGAGCAGACCGGCGCCGGCCAGCGCCGCCTGGGCGGCGATCTGCCACATGACGGTGTCCTCGACGTCGGACAGCGGCTGGGCCAGCACCCACACCTCGCCGTCGCGCACCGCTCGCGCCACCGCCCGGTAATCACCCCGCTCGCCCAGGCCGACGGTACGCGGACCAGCCCCGGCCGGCACCCGGGCGAGCGCCGCGACCTGGTCGGCGGGCAGCGCCTCGCCACCGCGCTGGTTCCCCGACTGGATCCAGGCCCGGGTCACGGTGCCGTCCACGACGATCGCGGTCACCGACCCGGGCGGCGAGCCGGGCGGCACCCAGCCCGGTCCGGCGGGCAGCGCCGGGCGGCGCGCCGGCCCCCCGACGAGTTGCGCGTCGACCCGGTCGATCAGGAATTGCCGCAGCGCGATCGTGGCGATGACGCCGGTGGCCATGCTGACCGCCGCCAGCAGGGCGACCAGGATGACGACCAGCCGGGTCCGCAGCGACCAGCCGGCCAGCCACCGCCGTAGCCGGTCCGGCCGGTCACTCCGCCGGCTTGAGGACATAGCCCGCGCCGCGCAGGGTGTGGATCATCGGCGCGCGACCGGCGTCGATCTTCTTCCGCAGGTACGAGATGTACAGCTCGACGACGTTGGCCTGGCCGCCGAAGTCGTAGTTCCAGACCCGGTCCAGGATCTGCGCCTTGCTGAGCACCCGCCGCGGGTTGCGCATGAGGTAGCGCAGCAGCTCGAACTCGGTGGCGGTCAGGGTGATCAGCTGGCCGCCGCGGCGTACCTCGTGGCTGTCCTCGTCGAGAGTGAGGTCGCCGACGGTGAGCACCGCCTCCTCGCGGGCGGCCACCGCGAAGCCGGAGCGGCGCAGCAGCGCCCGCAGCCGGGCGATCACCTCCTCCAGGCTGAACGGCTTGGTGACGTAGTCGTCGCCGCCGGCGGTCAGCCCGGCGACCCGGTCCTCGACGGCGTCGCGCGCGGTGAGGAAGAGCACCGGCACGGCCGGGGCCACGTCCCGCAGGCGCCGCAGCACCGCGAAGCCGTCCAGGTCGGGCAGCATCACGTCGAGCACCACCGCGTCCGGCCGGAACTGGCGGGCCGCGCTCACCGCCGCCGTGCCGTCGCCGGCGGTCCGCACCTGCCAGCCCTCGTACCGCAGGGCCATCGACAGCAGGTCGGTCAGGGTGGGCTCGTCGTCGACCACCAGCACGCGCACCGGCTGGCCGTCCGGACGGCGCAGCTCGATCCGGACCGGCGCGGTCTGCTCGTTGGTCACCATGGCCCCCATCGTCGGCGGGTCCGCTGTGCCACGTTTGTGCGCTTCCTGTGCGCCCGCTGTGGGCGGCTACTCGGACATGCCGACGGGATAGCTGTGCACGAACCGCATCGTCCACGTCCCGCCGCCGTCCGGGCGGTCCCGCTCGTAGAGGTGGTCCGGCCCACCGGCCGACGTGGCGCCCGCGCCGCCGGGATGACGCAGCACCCAGCGGGCCGGCGGCGCCCCGTCCGGGTCGGCCGGCAGCGCGCGGACCAGGTCGTGGGCCGGCCCGCCGACGAAGCGTACGGTCACCTCGCTCATCGCGCCTCCGCATCCCGCGTACGCCGACGGTGTGCCGTCCTCCCCGGCTCGCAAGCTACCGCACGGCGCCGGGCGCCGGCCGCTGCGACGCCGGTTTGCCCTGATCGGAGCCCGGGTACCGGCACCGCAAGCACCGGTCGGGCAACGAGGACGAGGAGCCACGGATGAGGACGCTGGACGGGCGGTACCGGCTCGAACAGCGCATCGGCGTCGGCGGTATGTCGGAGGTCTGGTCGGCCCACGACGAGGTGCTGGACCGGCCGGTCGCGGTGAAGCTGATCGCCCCGGCCCGCGAGGCGCACGACGACCGGGTGGAGCGCATCCGGGCCGAGGCGCGGTCCGCCGCCCGCCTGGTGCACCCGAACGTGGCAAGCGTCCACGACTTCGGCACCGCCGGGACGACCGCCGGCCACGAGGTGCCGTACATCGTGATGGAGCTCGCCGAGGGCGAGACGCTCGCCGCCCACCTGCGGCACGGGCCGCTGGACTGGCGGATCGCCGTACGGGTCTGCGCGGAGGTGAGCGCGGCGCTCGCGGCGGCCCACGCGCACGGCATCGTCCACCGCGACGTCAAGCCGGCCAACGTGATCCTCACCCCGGCCGGGGTGAAGGTCCTCGACTTCGGCATCGCCACGCCGTCCGGCGTGGCCGACCCGACCCCCGACGGCATGGTGGTCGGCACTCCGGCGTACCTGGCGCCCGAGCAGCTCGACCGGGCCCCGGCCACGCCGGCGGCCGACATGTACGCCCTGGGCGTGCTGCTGTACTACTGCCTGTCCGGCCGGCTGCCCTACCCGGCCGGGACGACGACGGAGCTGTTCGGCATCCGGCGCCGCCGGCCGCCGGACCCGCTGCCGAGGGTCGAGGGGCTGCCGCCGGACGTCGCCGACCTGTGCGCCCGGTGCCTGGCCGCCGACCCGGCCCGCCGGCCGACGAGCCTGATGGCCGCCCTGCTGCTCGCCGAGGCGGTGGACGCCCGGGTCTACGTGCCGTTGCGGCAGCCGACGCCGCCACGGCCCCGGGCGACCGTGGCGCCGTGGACCGAGCGCGCGGCGGCCGAGGCCACCCAGGTCGCCGCCGTCCCCGACGGGGTCTGACCAGCACCTCCCGCCGCCCTGGGCGCGGTTTCACCGGCCGGACGCCGGGTAGCCGGGCGGGTGAGTGACGGGAGGAACGCGATGTCGCAGCACAGTTCCTGGCTGAACGAGACCGCCACCGCGACGGCGGAGGGCGGGCATGTCCGCACCGACGACGGGGGGCTCTCCACCGCGCTGGCGTCGCCGCTGGCGCCGCACTGCACCGGGCTGAGCCCGTCGCAGCTGCTCGCCGCCGCGTTCGCCTCGTGCCTGCACCACGCCGCCGTGGAGGCGGCCGGGGAGATCACCGACGAGGCGCACACCGTACAGGTGCGGGCCGAGGCGAAGCTCGGCCGCGACGACGACGGCCGGTACCGGGCGGACGTGCACGCCTCCATCTCGTCGGCCGGGCTGTCCCGCCAGCAGCTCGCCGAGCTGGTCGAGTACGCCGACCGGCTCTGGCCCTTCTCCAGCGGGGACGGCAGCCGCCATCACCTGACGGTGACCTCGACGGAGAACGGCCGGCACTGACGTCGCCGCCGAAACGTCCGGCCAGCCCGATGCCCGCCGTTCGACCGGTGACCGTTCATCCGTTCGACTGATGGGTGGAACTCAGGTGTCACTGGTGTCGCAAGATCAATAATTCGTGCCGTTCCGGCCGTACTAGGCCGCTATTTCCGTCATGACGGACAGTGGTGAATGGTGGCTTTGCTGCTCACCTAGGGCGCTTCATCCGAGGTATTGCCGCTAAATGTGGCGCATGCCACCAAACGGACCGATGGCAACCGGCGATCCGCTTTCTAGCCTCGGCGGGTGCACCCCGACGACACCTTCGACCAGCAGACGACCGAGACGCGACCGGAGAGCCGGTCCGCCGATGCCGCCTCCACCGAACGGACGATCGGCCGGCACCGCGTCCCCGAACCGCCCCGTCGCCGGGGACGCGCGCTGTTGGCGTCGGCCCCCGCGCGGGTCGCGCTCGCCACCGGCCTGACCTGCTGCCTCGGCGTCACGGCCGTCGCCGGCGTGAACCGCCTCGCCGACGACGACACCGACCGGACCCGCGTCGCCGAAGCCGTGGCCGACCGGGTCGTCACCGACGACCGCGCCTCCCGCTCCCTGGACCGTGCCGCCTCCCCCGCCCCGGCCAGCCCGAGCCCCACCGTGCAGCCCTCCCCCACCGCGACCAAGAAGAAGGCCCCGAAGAAGCCCAAGCCGACCAAGCCGGCGCGACCGCGCCCGGTGGCCGGGCTGAACCAGATCCAGATGGACAACGCCAAGGTCATCGTGGACGTCGGGCTCGACATGAAGATGCCGCGCCGGGCGCTCGTCGTCGCCGTCGCCACCGCGATGCAGGAGAGCACCCTCCTCAACTACGCCAACGGCGGCGTGCCCGAGTCGCAGAACCACCCGCACCAGGCCGTCGGCTGGGACCACGACTCGGTCGGCCTGTTCCAGCAGCGCCCCAGCAGCGGTTGGGGCACCGTCGCCCAGCTGATGCGCCCCTCGTACGCCGCGCGGGCCTTCTACGAGGCGCTGCTCGAGATCCCCGGCTGGCAGGAGATGAGCGTCGCCGGGGCCGCCCAGGCGGTGCAGGTCTCGGCCTTCCCCGACGCGTACGCCCAGCACGAGGCCCGCGCGACCACGATCGTCGCCGCGCTCGTCTGAGCCGGGCCGGCCCGGCCGGCGCTACCGGGTGGCCTGGCCGGCGGCCCGGGTACGACCCGCCGTGACGGACGCGGCGGCGGTCGGCGTGTCCGCCGGCACCGGCTCGGTCAGGCCGCCGAGGATCTCGTCCACCCGCGCCTCCCGACGGCGCCGGGCGTGCAACGCCTCCTCGAAGTCCCGGCGGGCCTGCACCGCCTCGGCGTACACCCGCTCGCGCAGCGCCCGGGCCTCCTCGCGGACGGCGTCCAGCTCCAGCCGTGCACGGGCGAGCAGCTCGGCCGCCTCGCGCTCGACCCCACCGGCGTACCACCGGCTCCCGTCGCTGTCGCCGAGATCGAGCCGCTGGAGCAGCCCGCAGAGGCTCACCGCCTCCTCGCGGATCTCGTCCCACTCCCGCCCGGGCGCCGCGGCGCTCTCCGCCCGCGCCGCGAGCCGGCTCAACCGGATACCGAGCTCGTCCAGGCAGGAATCGACCTGCCGCTGGTCGTAGCCGATGTCAACGACCGAGAACCTCATACTGTCGCCCCCCAGGCAGCTGGTACTTCCCCCACCTTCGGATCTTCGGTGCTGGGGACGGCCGCCGAGGGGGTTCGGGAAAAATGTTCAGCATGCGAGCGGTCGGGCCCGTCCGGGCGCGGGCTCAGGGACGCTTGGGCAGCACCACCACGCGGCCGAAGAACTCGTCGATGCGGCGCACCACGTCGTTGAAGTCGTCCAGATCGATGGGCTTGGTGACGTACGCGTTCGCCTGGAGGGTGTAACTGCCCACGATGTCGGTGTCGGCGTTCGAGGTCGTCAACACGACGATCGGGATCGTCCGCAGGTCGGCGTCACCCTTGACCTCGCCGAGCACCTGCCGGCCGTCCATCCGCGGCATGTTCAAATCCAGCAGGATCACATCCGGCCGCACCGCCTCGGTGTGCCGACCGGTACGGCGGAGGAACTCCATCGCCTCCTGGCCGTCGCCGACCACGTCGATGACCTTGTCGACATCGGAATCGGCGAGCGCCTCCTCGATCATCAGCACGTCACCGGGGTCGTCGTCCACCACCAGGATGCGGACCGGACTCGGGCTCGTCGGACCCATGGTCACCTGCTTCTTCTGTCAACGGAGCGGGACCTCGCGGTCACCGTGCTGGCGGGGAAATCTAGCCCATCCGGGGGCGGATCGTCACATCGGGCCGGCCCGTCGCGTGGCGTGGCGCGGCGCGCCTCAGCCGGCCGTCGTGACCGCCCGTCCGGCCGCCAGGAACCGGGCGGCGCGGGGGAAGTCACGCAGCTCCGCCGCGAAGTGCCCGAGGGTCAACCCGACGGCGGCGGCCGGCACCCGCCGGCTGGTGAGGATGTCGACCAGCCAGTCGACGAACTCGGTGAAGAGCGAGCCGTCATCCACGTAGAGCGCGGCGGCCAGGAAATCCACGATGTAACCGAGGTCGCTGACCGTCGAGTCGAGCTGAGCGGGCGTGTAGTCGCGGGTCGCCGGCATCCGGTCCCGCAGCTCCGCCAACCCGGACTCGATCAGCTCACCGCGTCGCTTCACCAGGCTCGCGTACTCGTCGTCGGCCAGGTGGGACAGCTCGGCCGGCGGCGTCGCGCGCAGCGCTCGCTCGTCGGCGACCAGGTCCGCCGCGGTCGGCGCGTCCGGCGCCCAGGCGACGCCGAGCTGGCGGGCCCACCGCCCGTCGGCGCCGAAGCCCCGCCCGCCGACCACCACGGGCACGTCGGAGCGCCGGCAGGCCTCGATCATGCGGTGCGCGTGCGGCAGCCGCATCGGCAGGGCACAGGCCAGGGCTACGGCGTGCGCGTCGTGCCGGTGCAGGTACGACACCAGGTGCGCGGCCGGCACGCTGGCCCCCAGGAAGGTGACCTGCCAACCACGCAGCCGCAGCACCTCGGCGACCAGCCGGGGCGGCAGGGCGTGCCACTCGCCGTCCAGGCAGGCCACCACGACGCGCCCACCCGTCGGCCGCGGATCGGCGTACGCGGCGACGGCCGCCACGACCCGCTCGCTGATGTGCGTGGCGGCGTGCTCCTGCGCCACGCTCCACTCGTTGCGGGCCCAGCGCTCCCCCACCTCCGCCTGCGCGGGGGCGACCAGGTCGAGCAGCACCCGCTCGGCCGACACGCCCGCGTCGAGCAGACCCGTCGCCACGTCGATCGCGGCGTACTCGTCGGCCTCGGCGAGGCAGTGCAGGTACTGGAACCAGGCGGCGGCCGGGCCAGCACCGGCGGAGAGGGTGGTCACGGTCGGGCCCGCCCGTCGTCGGAAGACGCCGCCGGATCGGGTACGGCGTGCAGGTGCCGGGGCGTGCGGCCGGCCGGGCCGGTGGCTCGCAGCGCCAGCACGGCGATGTCGTCGTGGTCGCCGTCGGCCAGCCAGTCACAGGTGACCTGCTCGACCCGCTCGGCGAGGGCCGGGGCCGGCATCCGGTGGCACCCGGTGAGGGCGTTGACGAGACGGTCGGTGCCGAACTGCTCGTGCCCCCGCCGCCCGCCGCGCGCCTCGGTCACGCCGTCGCTGTAGAGCAGACAGGTCTCGCCGGGATCGAGGCGGACCGTCTGCTCGCCGATGCGCGGATCCGGCACGACGCCGACAAGCATGCCGCGCAGCGGGACCTGCTCGACCTCGCCCGAGTTGCGCAGCACCAGCGGCGGCAGGTGACCACCGCCGGCCATCGTCAGGGTGAGGCCGCCGTCGCGGTGCGGGCGGACCACGCCGAGCACCACGGTGGCGAATCGTCCGCGGTCGTGCGCCTGGGTGGTCTCCAACAACGCGTCGTTGAGCAGCTTGAGCAGCCGCCCCGGGTGGGACTCGACCCGGTGCAGCGCGTGCAGGCACTGCCGCAGCTGCCCGGTGAACACCGCCGCCTCGACGCCCTTGCCGGACACGTCACCGAGGAAGAAGACCGACCCGCCGTCGGGCAGCCGGTGCGAGCCGTAGAAGTCACCGCCGATGCGCAGCCCGCCCAGCGCCGGCCGGTACGCGGTGCCCCACTGGACGCCGCTCGCCGCCGCCGGCTCCACCGGCAGCAGGCTGGCCTGGAGCGTGTCGGCGACCTCGGCCTGCTCCCGGTAGAGCAGCGCCGTGGTCAGCGCGGCGCCGGCCCGGGCGGCGAACGCGCGCAGCAGGTCGACCTCGGCCTCCTCGTACCAGCGGCCGCCCTGGCGGCTCACCAGCAGCGCGCCGGCCGGTGCGTCCCGGCCGGGCAGCGGCAGCACCCGGGCGGCGGTGTCCGACGCGCCGGGAGCGGGCAGCCAGCCCGCCTCGGCGGCCTGCTCGGACAGCCAGTCGACGGCGTGCGGCTCGGTGCCGTCCAGTGCCTGTGCCACGGCCGCCGGCAGGTCGGTGGGCGCGAGGACGCCGCTGTCGACGACCGGCACCTCGTCGCCGGTGCGCCGGGCGCGCCACCAGCGGGCCCGGCCGGAACGGGGCGCCAGCACCAGCACCGCCACCTCCGCGAGGGCCGGCACGGCGAGCCGGACGACCGCCGCGGCGGCGCGGTCGGGGTGCAGTGGGTTGCCGAGCTTCTCGCCGACCGCCGCGAGGAACGCCGACCGGGCCCGCTCGGCCAGCAGCGCGTCCGCGCGAGAGACCGCCTCGGTGACGTCCTCCACGTACCAGCAGGTGCACGCGGACGACAGGGCGACCCGGCGGGAGCGCAGCCGGCGGCCGTGATGGGTGAAGTCGCCCCCGGCGACGAGCCCGGGAACGCCCGCGGCGGCCAGCCGCCCGCCCGGGGCGACCTCCGGCAGCAGCCGCCCGGCGACCGGGCTGACATGCCGCACGACGCCGTCGCCGTCACAGACGACGAGGCCCTCCCGGACATGCTCGGCGATCTCCGACCAGTCGGGGGCGGCGCGGCCGGTGTCGCGGGCCGGCGCCGGGCGGCCGTCGCCCGGGTCCTGGTCCCTGACGTCGGCAACAGTCACCAGCGAAGCCCCACTCCTCATCGGCACAGCACTGCGCCGGGTGTGGCGCTCGTGGTCGGATCTCCGGTCCCACACTACGCCGGTGCGCCGGCACCGCCACCCCACGCCGACGCCGGCCGGCGTCTCGCGTACCAGGCGCGGTCGAGTGCTGCTTGTTACGATCTCGGCACTCCTCACCCCACCGGGAGCCCGTGGAAAGGCGTGATCGTGCCACCCTTCGGGAGGAACACCGAGCCGGCTCCGCTGAGCATGACCGTCGACCGTTCGGAACCGGACGCCCCGCTCATCCGGGTCGGCGGCGACCTCGCCTACAGGACCGCGACACCGCTGCGGGACGAGATCGACCGGATCCTCGCCGGTACGCCGCCCGAACTCCTGCTGGACTTCGCCGACCTGCGGTTCATCGACAGCACCGGCCTCGGTGTGATCGTGCACGCATGGCGGGAGAGCCAGTCCGGCGGCACGGTGATCCGGTTGCGGGCGGTACCCCGGTTCCTCGAGGCGATCCTCGACATGACCGGCATCTCCGGGCTGCTCGCCCGCCCGGTCGAGGCCCGGCCCGACACGGCCGAGCTCCCCGCCGCGCCCGCCTGATCCCGCCACGCCACACCGGATGTCCGCCCCCTGACTTGCCGTCGCGGTGCGTGCTGGGAACATGGACACATGGCCGCACAGCTGCTGACGATCGAGGTGAGCCGGCTCGACGCCGGCCGGGCCCGGCTCCGGCTGACCGGCGAACTGGACTACGACACCGCGCCCGACCTCGTCGCCGCCGCCGCACAGCTGCGCCGCGAGGGCCACCGGGACCTTCTCGTCGACCTCGACGGCGTGGAGATCTGCGACTCGTCCGGCCTGAGCGCGCTGGTCGTGATGCACCGCGACGGCACCGGGGTGGTGCGGCTGTGCGGCGTGCGACCGCACCTGCGCGGCCTGCTGGACCGCACCGGGCTGCTCGAGCTGCTGACCGTGGAGCACGCGGCCGACGAGCGCCCGGAAGACGGCCTGCGCGAGGTCGGCTGACCGTCCGAGCGGGGATGGCCCCCGGCCCTGGGACCAGGGGCCGGGGGCCGGAGTGATGCATCAGGGCGCGGGCACCGCCTGCAGGCGCGGGCCGGTCGCGCGCTGGGGCGCCCCGGACGGCGGCTCCGCGTCCTCCGGTGCCCCCGAGTCCGGTGTCTGGAAGAGGTAACGGACGAAGACCCCACCCGCCTCGTTGTCGTCCGCCCCGGGCCACTGCCCGACACAGTCCACTCCGATCACCTCCCGGCCGGTGCCGTCGGCCTCCTCCAGCAGCGCCCACAGGCTGACCGGGTAGCAACGGGTGCCACCGGGTTCGAGGCGCCAGCGCGCGTACCAGCCGGGTCGGGCGGGGACGATCTCGACGATCCGCTTCATCACGACCTTCCCTTCCGCGTACCTCCGGAAGTCCTCCGGTCCACTGCGATCGTCCGGCCCGGCCGGGTGAGCGCCCCTCACCCCCGCCGGATGAAGCTTCCGACCCGCCCCGGCGGCCCCGTCACGTCGGCTGCCCGGCCGGTGCGTGTCGTTTCGTGGTCCGGGACGGCGGGAACGCGACCGGCGGAAGCCAGGGAACACCAGCGGAAGCGAGGTGTCACCATGCGCAAGCAGATGGAGGGCGACAACCAACGCCGCCGTACGCTCGCCCGGCAGGCCCGCGAACGCGGCCGGCAGCCCAGCGAGACCGGCGCGAGCCTGAGCGCCACCAAGCAGCTGACCAGCCTCGACCAGGGACGTCGACACGGGCCGGCACCTGCCGGCCGCCGCAAACCGGACACCACGCGCGGCGGGCCGGCGCCGCCACCGGCCGGCATCCCGGAGAATCCCCGGCCGATTCCGGACCCCGGACCCGCCGGCGTGACCACCATGGGCTACCAGGAACTGGTGGACGAGGTGAGCCGGCGTGCCGGAGTCGACTTCCGTACCGCCAAGGTGGGAGCGGAAGCAACCGTCCTGGCGCTGGCCTGGGCGCTCGGCGAGGCGGAGCGACGCCGGTTGCTGTCCGCCGTGCCGATGTCGCTGCACGACGTCACGCCGGTCGACGGCATCGAGAGCCACGCCGACCTGCCCGGCTTCCTCGCCGAAGTGGGCCGGCTCAGCGGCCGTACCCCGGAGCAGGCCCGCTACCAGGCGGAGGCCACGCTCGCCGCGCTGGCCGACCGGGACGGTGACCTGGTCGAGTCGCTGCACGTCCCGGACGGGCTGCGGGACCTGCTCGCCCCGCCCGAGCCCGGCGGCGGCGTGGTCGGCGCCACCACGACGACGCCGCCGCTCGGCGACACGCAGCTACGGGAGGCGCTGGTCGACCTGCCGTACTGGTCCGGTGACCGCGACGGGCTCTCGCGGACCGTGGAGCTGCCGGCGGACAACCTCGACCGGGTGCTCGACCGCCTCGACCGGCTCCGGCAGGACACCGGCCGTGGACCGCGGATCGGCCGGCCCGACGCCACCACCGCCGTGGTGACCGTCCGGTCCCGGCAAGCGGGTGCGGTGACCGCACAGGACGTCGACCTGGCGCACGCCGTGGACGACGCGATCGACGAGGCCGGCGCCGGCATCAACAGCGGCTGAGGTGTAAGGAAGGGCCCCTTCTTAACGCCTGCGGTAGAGGAGGGGCCCCTTGTTAACAGCCCGGCGGCGGTGGGTGCGCAGGCGATGCGCGCGGGCCGGGTCCGCTAGCGTGCCATCTCATGGACGCGCTCGACGATCGGCTGGAGCTGGTCGTCGACCCGGCCCGGCCCACCGGGCGTACGCTCCTCGCCGGCGGCGTCGAGCAGTCCTACGTCGACGTCGCCGACCCGACCTACCTCCACTTCGATTACGTCCGCCGGATGGCCGCCGTGGCCGACCTCGCCGCGCCCGCCGGTCACCGGCTGGACGTGCTGCACCTCGGCGGGGGCGCGCTGACGCTGGCGCGCTACCTCGCCGCGACCCGGCCCGGCTCGGCGCAGCTGGTCGTCGAGCGGGATCCGGCGGTTGTCGACCTGGTGGCGCGCGACCTGCCACCCGTACCGCCCGGCATCGAGGTCCGCGTGGCCGACGCACGGGAGGCGGTGGCCGGGGCTCCCGGCGACGCGTACGACCTGGTGCTCGCCGACATCTACCGGGCCGCCCGGATGCCGCCGCACGTGGCCACGGTCGAGTTCGCCCGGGAGGTCGCACGGGTGCTGCGGACGGAGGGCATCTACCTGGTCAACGTCACCGACCTGCCACCCCTGGTCGTGACCCGGGTGCAGGCGGCCACCCTGCGGGAGGTGTTCGCCGACGTGTGCGTCGTCGCCGACCGGCGGATGCTGCGCGGCCGACGGTACGGCAACGTGGTGCTCGCCGCGGCGCGGCGGCCGCACCGGCTGCCGGTGGCGCGCCTGGTGCCGCGCGTGCTGCGCGATCCGCTGCCCGGCGTCGTGCTGCACGGAGCGGCGCTGGACACGTTCGCCGCCGGCGCTCGGCCGCGCAGCGATGACAGCGAGCGTTAAGAAGGGGCCCTTCTACAACTCCAGGCGTTAATAAGGGGCCCTTCCTTACACGCGGGCCGGGACTTCGGGGGTGCTGCTCTCCAGTGGTACGGCGTGCGCGGGCACCAGCCCCAACTGGACCGCCGGCCGGGGCAGCGTCGCGTCGAGCAGCCAGTCGGCGGCGATCCGGGGCCGGTTGCCGGGCATCGCGAGCAGGTGGTAGCCGCGGGTCACCGCCTTGGCGGGCAGGCCGGACAGCGGCACCTTCAGCGGGTTCGCCGCCGCGTCCCGGCCACCCAGGTCGACCACCCAGCCCAGGTCGTGGTGCTTGTACGACTTGCGGGTGCCCTGCCCGTACGAGGCGGCGATGTTGTGGGCGACGAGCTTGCCCTGCCGCTGGGCGTGCTGGGCGGTCATCGTGCAGACCTGGCCGGGCCGGGTCAGGTCGGGCACCGCCGCCGCGTCGCCGCAGGCGAACACCTCGGGGAAACCGGGGACGTTGAGGTACTCGTCGGTGACCAGCCGGCCCTTCTCGGTACGCAGGCCGAGCTGGGCGACGAACGGGTCCGGGCGGACCCCGACGCACCAGATCAGCGAGCAGGTCGGCACGAAGTCGCCGTCGGTGAGTTTCACCCCGTCCGCGGTGGCGACCGCCACCGAGGTCCCCATCCGGACGTCCACGCCACGCCGGTCGAGGACGCGGTGGGCGGTGTCCGACATCCGCCGGTCCAGTTCAGGCAGCGCCCGGGGGGCCACGTCGAGCAGCATCCACCGGGGCCGGATCGTCAGCCGGGGCCGCTGCGCCATGAGCCGGTCGGTGAACAGCTGACCGTGTGCGGCCACCTCGGTACCGGTGTAGCCGGCGCCCACCACGACGAACGTGGCGCGGGCCTGCTGCTCGGCCGGGTCGGCGGCCTGCTCGGCCAGCTCGATCTGCCGCACGACGTGGTCGTGCAGGAAGAGGGCCTCGGGCAGGCTGCGGAAGCCGTGGGCGTACTCGGTGACGCCGGGGATCGGCAGCAGCTTGTTGACGCTGCCGACGGCGAGGACGAGGCGGTCGTACGCGAGCCGGTTCCGTTCGCCCTCCGGCTGGGTGAACCCGACCCAGCGGTTCTGCAGGTCGACGTGGTCCGCCTCACCGACCACGATGCGGACCCCGTCGAGCGTTCCGGCCAGCGGCACGGAGATCCGGGTCGGCTCGACGACACCGGCGGCCACCTCGGGCAGCAGCGGCAGGTAGAGGAAGTAGTCGGTCGCGTTCAGGACGACGATCTCGGCCCGGTCCTTCGCCAGCCGGCTGAGCGTCTTCGCCGCGTGGTACCCGGCGAACCCGGCCCCCACGATCACCACACGAGGCTTCGTCATTTCGAGGCCGTTCCCGCCGCCGGCCGGAACAAACGTGGCTCCCGGGTTGGATCGGGCAACATCGGGCCGCCGGGTGTCGGGGGATGATTCCGCCGGTGGCGGGGAGCCGACAGCGCCGCACTCCGGACAACGTGTCCGTTCGGTAGCCGACAGTGACACCGGTGGCCGGAACACAGGCTCGGCGGGACAACCCTTCCCGTCCCCCAGGAGGAGGACCGATGCGACTCCGTTCGCTCGCCGCCGCGCTGGCCGCCGTGCTGGCCGCCGGCGCACTGGCACCACCCGCCCCGGCCGCGGCCGCCACCGCCGACCGGTGGGGCTTCGCGTACGTGAAGGACCCGACCGTGCCGGCGTGGACCGTGCTCGACACCACCCGCCAGTGGGGCAGTTGGAAGACGGCGTTCCCCGCCGACTGGGCGCAGGGCGCGAAGGTGGCCCCCGGTCGCTTCCTGGTCCGCTTCCCGCACATCGGCACCGGCTCCCGGGGCGTGCCGCACGTGACGCCGGTCAACCGGACCGGCCACTACTGCGAGGTTGTGCGCTGGTACCAGTCCGGCGCGGACCAGATCGTCGACGTGCAGTGCCACAAGCCGGGCGGCACGCGGGAGGACAGCCCGTTCACGGTGCTCTGGACGACCAGCTCCGGCGTGCTGCCGGCCGGCAGCGCTCACGCGTACGCGCAGGTCACGGCTGGTGCGGGACTGGCCCAGTCGTACAACTCGACAGGGGCGCTCAACGGGGTCGGAGCGCTGGGGGTCGGGCAGTACACGGTGAAGCTGCCCGGGGTCGGGCTGGCCGGCGTACAGGCCGGCAACGTGCAGGTCACGGCCGTGCAGCCGAACGCGCTGCCGCGCCGGTGCAAGGTGTACCGGTGGTTCGCCGCCGGCACCGACGTGGTCGCGTACGTCTCCTGCTTCGACCACGCGGGCACGCCGACGAACAGCGACTTCACCCTGTCGTACCACCGGCGGCGCGCGGTTGTCGGCTCGGTCGCCCCACCGACCCGCTTCGGCCACCTCGACGCGTCCGCCGGAGGCGCGACCAACGACAACTCGGTGCTCGGCGTGGGCGCCAACAGCATCGCGGCGCTCGCCCCCGCCGGGCGCTACCTGGCGACCTTCCCCCAGCTCGGCGTCCGGGAGACGCACGCGCAGGTGGTGGCGGTCGGCTCCGGTCCGAACTACTGCCACCTCACCCAGCCGTGGTCGTACGCGCTCGACGCCGGGGTCGACGTGATCTGCTTCGACGGTGCCGGGGTCAGCACGCCGCACCGCTTCCTTGTCGCCTTCACCTCACGGGTCTGACCGCCTCCCCCGTCCCGGGTGAGGGCGTCTCACCCGGGACGGGCGCAGGGTGGTCCCACCGAGGAAGGGGGAGCACCCATGAGCACGCCGATGTCGAACGACCAGCGGCAGCCGATCTACCTGCGGCAGAGCGGTCGCAGACAGCTCACGCCGCGCCAGCGCCGGCGGGTCGAACAGAAGCAGGGCCGCTTCGAGCGGCTGGGCGGCCAGCGCCCCGAGGCGCGCGGCCCCGGCCGCTGAGCGCCGGTCGGCGTGGACCCGGTCGGGAGGCCGGGTCCACGCCGTCACGGGGCGGTGACGGCCCAGCGTTCGTGGTCGCGCCAGGCCCCGTCGATGAACAGGTAGTCCGGCGAGTAGCCCTCCAGGCGGAAGCCCAGTCTGCGGGCCAGCCGCCGGGACGGCTCGTTGCCCGGCTGGATGTTCGCCTCCAGCCGGTGCAGGCCGAGCGCGGTGAAGGCGTGCTGCACGACCAGCCCGACGCCGGCCGAGGCGTGTCCGGTGCCGCTGAACGGCAGGAACGCGGCGTAGCCGAGGAACCCGCCCCGCAGTGCGCCCATGACGATCGCGCTGATGTTGGCGTACCCGGCGATCGCGCCGCTCGCCCGGTCGCAGATCAGGTAGCCGGAGTGGTCGCGGCGGCGCAGCTTCGCCAGGTAGGCGGCGTACGCCGGCCCGTCGGCCGGCGCGGACAGCCACGGGTGGTGCAGCTCTCGGCTGCGTCGGGCGGCGGCGACGAACTCGGCCTCGTCGGCGGGTCGGGGCCGCCGGATGCCTACCCGTCCGTCGGTGCGCAGGTACCTCACGGAGGACCACTCTCGCCGGGCCGGCTCACCGGTGTCCACCCGTGGTGGCCGCCGTCACCCCGCCCGCTCGACCGTGTAGTGGATGGTCTGGGCGACGATCCAGCCCTGCTCGATGACGAACGAGTCGGCGCCGTCGCGGACCCGCGCGCCGCCGCCCCGCGCGGTCCACTCCAGGAACGCGACCCGGCCCTCCACCAGCTTGTTCGTGTACGTGTACCGGCCGCCGGGCAGTTCCTCCTCAAGCAACCGCGCCAGTTCGCGTACGCCGTCGTGGCCACGGAAGACGCCCCGCCGCTCCAGGACCACCACGTCGGGCGCGACGTTGCGCGCGATGTCGTTCTCGAAGTCGTGCGCGTCGGCCAGGCGCAGGTGATCCTCGAACACCTCCAGCGCCGACCGCGACCGCAGATTCCCGGCCACGGCTACAGCGGGCGCGGGTGCGGCTGGTCCAACGGCATCGGCACCTGCAGGTAGGTGGCGCCGCGCAGGTCCAGCCAGGCACGGTCGGGTGCCCGGACCAGGCGCAGCATCACCCCGTTGCAGTTGGGGCAACGCGCGACCAGGCCGGGGGCGTGCGACCAGACCTGCAGCCCGGCGACAGGACCGGGGCGACCGCAGTTGTCGCACCGGCCGGTGGCGGCGCTCAGGTCGACGGCGAACAGCTCCCGCAGCGGGCCGTCGAGCATGTTGCCGTCCAGGTAGGACATGTCCGTCATGTTTCCCCCTCGGCGGGTCAGCCGGTCGGGCCGAACCGTTCGGTCTTCACCCGGCGGGTCTGGTGTCCCAGCCCGACCAGCAGGTCGGCGACGGTCTCCACGAAGCCGGTCGGCCCGCAGACGTAGCAGAGCGGTTCCAGCTCCGGCGGCCAGCCGTGGGTGTTGACGTCGGCCAGGCCGATCCGGTGCGGCTCACCGCGCCAGCCGTCCGGCGCCTCCCGGGTGTACACGTACGCCACGTCCAGGCCGAGGTCGTCGCGGGCCCGGCGGCGCAGCTCGTCGGCGAAGAGGACGTCGGCCGGCGTACGGACGGAGTAGATCAGCCGGAACGGCACCCGGCTGCCGGCGGCGCGCCGCGCCCGTACGATCGCCATC
Organism: Micromonospora sp. NPDC126480; assembly: GCF_040302465.1. Classification (NCBI taxonomy): domain Bacteria; kingdom Bacillati; phylum Actinomycetota; class Actinomycetes; order Micromonosporales; family Micromonosporaceae; genus Micromonospora; species Micromonospora sp. NPDC126480. The sequence goes on along the minus strand of NZ_JBEORU010000024.1, from coordinate 81,874 downwards.
AACGGCACCACCCCCGACCCGCCGCCGATCAGCAGCACCGGCGCGGTCTCCTCCGGCTGCCACACGAACCAGCCGCCGACCGGTCCGCGCACCTCCACCGGGTCGCCCGCGGCGTACGTCTCGACCAGGTACGGGGACACCTCCCCGTCGCGCACGCGCTGCACGGTCAGCTCGATCCGCTCGCCGTCGGCGGGGGCGGCCAGCGAGTACGACCGGGCCGCCTGGTAGCCGTCCTCGGCGGTGAGCCGCACGTCGACGTGCTGCCCGGGAAGGTGCCCGGGCCAGCCCGGCACGTCCAGGACCAGGGTGTGCGCGGTAGGCGTCTCCACCCGGCGCTCCACCAGGCGGGCGACCCGCCAGCTGAGCGGGACCACGCGTACGGCGGCGGTCGGTGCGGCCATCAGTCGCCCTGGTACCGCTGCTCGTGCCACGGGTCGCCGTAGTCGTGGTAGCCGGCGGTCTCCCAGAAGCCGGGCTGGTCGGTGGCGCCGAGCCGGAGCCCGCGCACCCACTTGGCCGACTTCCAGAAGTAGAGGTGCGGCACCAGCAGCCGGGCCGGCCCGCCGTGCTCGCCGGGCAACGGCCCGCCGTCGTACGTGTGCGCCACCCAGGCCCGTCCACCGCGCAGGTCGGCCAGCGGCAGGTTTGTGGTGTAGCCGCCGTACGAGTGGGCCAGCGCGTAGTTGGCGGCGGTGTCGACGCCGTCCAGGAAGGTGTCCAGCGAGACGCCCTGCCAGTTGGTGCCGAGCTTGGACCAGCGGGTGACGCAGTGGATGTCCACCATGGGCGTCTCCTGCGGCAGGGCCATCATCTCGTCCCACGTCCACCGGTACTCGGCACCGGTCTCCGTGGTGATGACGAACTCCCAGGTGTCCAGCGGCACCCTGGGCGTCGGCCCGGCCGACAGCACCGGGAAGTCCTCGGTCAGGTACTGGCCCGGCGGCAGCGCCGGCTCCGCCGAGCGGGGCCGGCCCTGGAAGCCCGGTGACACGATTCCCACCCGTCAGTCGTACCACCCCGGGTCCGGGGGCGGGGTGTTAACAGGGGACCCTTCCTCTACCGCAGGCGTTAACAAGGGGCCCTTCCTTACCCCCGGACGATCTCCTTCTCGGAGCTGACCTGGGTGCGGGTGGCGCGCAGGCTGGTGAGCGTGACCACCACCAGCACCACCACGATCACCGCGAGGGAGATCGGCGTGGGGATCTCCGGCACGCCCTTCCAGATGCCGTGCGCCCAGTGCAGGGCCAGCTTGACGCCGATGAAGCCGAGGATGACCGCCAGGCCGTAGCTGAGGTGGACCAGCCGGCTCAGCGCGGCGTGCAGGACGAAGTAGAGCGCCCGCAGGCCGAGCAGGGCGAACGCGTTGGTGGCGAAGACGAGGTACGGGTCCTCGGTGATGCCGTACACGGCGGGCACCGAGTCGACCGCGAACACCACGTCGGTGGCGAGCACCGCGACCACGACCAGGGCGAGCGGGGTGAGGGTGCGCCGGCCGTCGATGCGCACGATCATCTTCGTGCCCTGGTACTCGTCGGTCACCGGCATGAACTTGCGGAGCAGCCGCACCGAGCGCATCCGGCTGATGTCGATCTCCTTCTCGTGCCCGGACATCGCGTCGCGCAGCAGCTTCACGGCGGTGACGAGGAGGATGACGGCGAAGAGCAGGAAGGCGAAGTCGAGCGTCTGCAGGGCGGCGGCGCCGAGGGCGATGAAGACCGCCCGCAGCACGAGCGCGCCGGTGATGCCGAAGAGCAGGACCCGCTGGGCGAGCACGGACGGCACCGCGAACGCGGCAAGCAGCAGCATGAACACGAAGAGGTTGTCCACCGACAGCGACTTCTCGACCAGGTAACCGGTGAGGTAGTCGACGCCCTGGGTGGAGCCGAACCGGGCCCACACCCACGCGCCGAACGCCAGCGGCAGCGCGATGTAGAACGCCGACCAGGCCAGCGCCTCCCGGATCGACACCTCGTGCGGGCGCCGGGTGACCAGGAAGTCGAGCGCCAGGAGTGCCAGCACGCCGGCGATGGTGACGGCCCACAGCGTGGGGGTGCCCACCGACTGCAATTCGGCGGCAAGGTACAACTCGGTCATGGAGCCTCCTCGAACACGGTGTCATGCTCGAGGTCTCCTTCACCCACGTTTCGTGGGCAACCACCCGAGGCGCGCTCCGGGCCCGCCGTACTGACCGGAATGGTTCGTGGGAAGTACTCCCCTCGTCGCGACAAGGTTAGGTCAGCCCGTTTCCGGCCGCCAAACGGGGCGCGCCAGCCGGTCGGCGACCGCGTTCCCGGCCCCTTACCGCGCAAACCCGGCACCGCCTATGGTGGCCCGGTGACCGACGACCTGCCGGCCGGCCCCCTCGCCGGCGTACGGGTGATCGAGCTGGCCGGCATCGGCCCGGGGCCGTTCACCGCGATGATGCTGGCGGACCTTGGTGCCGACGTGGTCCGGGTGGATCGGGTGACGGACGTGGACGCGTCCGCGTTCGGCAGCCCGCACCCCGACCTGCTCAACCGCGGCCGACGCTCGGTCGGGGTGGACCTGAAGTCGCCGGGTGGGCGCGAGGTGGTGCTCGCGCTGGTGGCCGGCGCGGACGCGCTGATCGAGGGTTTCCGCCCGGGTGTGACCGAGCGGCTGGGCCTCGGCCCGGCGGACTGCCACGCGGTCAACCCGCGCCTGGTGTACGGGCGGATGACCGGTTGGGGGCAGGACGGCCCGGCCGCCCCGTACGCCGGGCACGACATCGACTACCTGGCGCTGACCGGTGCGTTGCACGGCATCGGGCGGGCCGGCGAGCGCCCGGTGCCGCCGATGAACCTGCTGGGTGACTTCGGCGGTGGCGGGATGATGCTCGCACTGGGCCTGGTCAGCGCCCTGTACGCGGTGCGCGGCGGCGCGCCCGGGCAGGTGGTCGACGCGGCGATCGTGGACGGCGTGACGGTGCTCAGCACCCAGATCCACGCGCTGCGCCGGCTCGGTATGTGGCAGGACCCGCGCGGGTTGAACCTGCTCGACGGCGGCGCCCCGTTCTACGACACGTACGAGTGCGCGGACGGGCGGCACCTGGCCGTCGGCGCGCTGGAGCCGCGCTTCTACGACGAGCTGGTCCGTCGCACGGGCTTCCCGCTGCCCGGCGACGAGGCGCTCGACCGCACGGACCCGGCGAACTGGCCGGCGCTGCGCGAAGCCTGGGCGCGGCTGTTCCGCACCCGTACCCGCGACGAGTGGGCGGAGCTGCTCGGCGAGTCGGATGCCTGCGTGGCCCCGGTGCTGGACTGGGCGGAGGCGCCACGGCACCCGCACCTGGCGGCCCGCGGCACGTTCGTGGACCGCGACGGGGTGACGCAGCCGGCGCCCGCGCCGCGGTTCTCGGGCACCCCGACGGCGCTGCGCCGTCCTCCGCCCCAGCCGGGCGAGCACACCGACGAACTGCTCGCCGAGGCGGGTTTCGACGCCGGCCGGATCGCCGAGCTGCGCGGCGCGGGCGCCGTCGCCTGAAGCGCAAGGAAGGGCCCCTTTTTAACGCATAGCGTCGAGAAGGGTTCCCTTCTCACACCCGCGGTCGCGGGCAGCCGCGCCTGGTCGGGTCAGGAGCGCCGGAGCGTCGCGCCGGGGGCCAGTGCCGGCTCCACCATGTCGCGGTACTCGCGCGGCAACTGCACCACCACGTCGTCGAACTCGCCCCCGGTGATCGCCTCCCGCAACGTGGTGAAGACCGCGCGGACGGCGTCGCGGGCGGTCGGCTCGTCGACGTGGGCACGGGCGGCCACCCGCGTGACGAACTCCGCCGCCCCGAGCCGCTGGGCCGCCTCGTTGTCCGGCCCCGGCTTCAGCACCAGCTGCAGCGGCCGGGGCAGCTGTACGGCCAGGTCCAGCACCTCCCCGCCGGTCAATCGCTCGGCGAGGGTCTCCAGCGCCGCCCGGGTCAGCTCCACCGCCTGGGTTGAGGTGGTCCGCGTACGCTGCGCGACCTGGTCGACGAAGGTGTCGTAGTCCATGCTGGGCTCCCTCGGTCCGGGCCCGCCGGGTACCCGGGCGAAGCGCCGGAAAACGAGCCGGGAAGCGGGCCGGAAACGAACCGGAAAGCGGGCCGGGTTACCGGCCGGTCAGGTGCGTGAGGCGGTCCCCGGCGGGTAACCGCCGCCGGTCGTGACCGGACGGGACCTCGCGCGGCCCGGGTGAGTCCCAGCTGCGCGAGTCCCGAATGCCCGAGGAGCTCACCATCATGGCGACGTACGCCGACGTGCTGCAGTACCTGTCGAGCCTGGACTACCCGGCCGAGAAGGACGACGTGGTACGCGAGGCCGAACGGGAAGGCGCTCCGCCGGACGTGCTGCGTGCCCTGCGCGCCCTGCCGCCGGTCGACTACGCCAACGGCAACGAGGTGGCCCGCTCCGCGGGCATCGAGGCGGCCCCGGAGGTCGGCGCGTCGCAGCGCGCCGCCCAGGCGCGGGACAAGCGGCACCAGCGGGTGTCGCAGCATCTGCGCAGCATCTGAGAGACAGGCGGGCGCCCCGGGTCGCGAACCGCGACCAGGGGCGCCACACGCGCACCTGTCCCGGTGGTGACGCGCCCGAACCGGGTCGCGCCCACCAGGCAGTTGCCCTACGCCCGAACCGGGCGGGCATCTCTGCCGCGATCAGCATACGACACGGCATCCACCGAACGGGTAGAAGTTTCGGATAAGTGTGGGAAGCCACACGTACGTTCAGCGGGTCACCTGCGCGTACTGCCCCTCCAGATCCACCCGCGCGAGGGCGCCCACCAGCCAGGCGAGGCGCTCGGACTCACCGCTGCCGGCCAGCCCGGCCAGGTCGTCGGCCGAGCGCCCGAGTCCGAGCTTCCGCGCCGCGGCCAGTGCCCGCCGGTCCGCGACCGGCGCGACCTCCCGCCACAGCGCCTGCGCCTCGCGGAGGAAGAGGTCGACCACCGTGGCGTCCACCCCGGGCAGCTCGGTCAGCAGGGCACGCTCCCGCTCCGGGTCGTGGTGGGCGACGGCGCGCAGCCGGCGCAGGTCACCCCGGTACCGGTCGACGACGGTCTGCGCCAGGTCCCCGAGCGCGGTGGCGAGCCCGTCGACGTCACCGCGCTGCCCGCTGTCGCGCAGCACCCGCACCCGCTCGGCATGCAGGGAGCGGGCCAACCGGGCGGCACTGTCCCAGCCCTGCGCGTACAGGGCGTGCGCGCTGTCCAGGGCACGCCGGAAGTCGCCCCGTCGCGACAGCAGCACGGCGAGGCAGAGGATCTGGAACAGGCTCGACGGATTGTTGACGACCCGGAAGCCGTACTGCTCGGCGAAGCCGCGCCCGCTACCGGCGAGCCGGCGGACCAGGCGCTTCTTGTCCTCGATGGTGGCGTTGGTCGGCATGGGCGGCGACTACCCGTCCGGGCCGCCGACACTCCTGGCGGTCGGTACGCCTCAGCCGTGCACGCCACCGCTGCGGTCGCGGGCCTTCAGCCTGGTGGTGGGCAGCGCCGGCGCGGGCAGCGGTGGGGCCGGGTCGTCGGCGACGGTGCCGAAGCGCCGCCCCGCCATCCAGTCGTCCCGGGCCGCGACGACCTCCTCGTGCGAGCGGCCGACGAAGTTCCACCACATCACCAGCGGCTCCTCGAACGGTGTCCCACCGAGCAGCAGCAGCTGGCTGCCCGGCTCGCCGCGCAGGGTGAGGCGCTCCCGTCCGCTGCCGAGGTAGAGAAGATCGCCGGGCTTGAGGTTCACGCCGTCGATGTCGCCGGCGCCGGACATGGCCAGCAGCCCGTACTCGAAGTCGGGCCGCAGCGGCAGCGTCGCCGGCGCCGGACCGACCGGCTCGAGCTGCGCGCCCAGCAGCGGCGTGTGCACGACGGCCGGGGACCGCTCCCCGCCCAACTCGCCGACCAGCAGGGTCACGTCGAGCTCGTCGTCGCGCCACCGGGGCAGCTCGGGATGGTGGGCGAAGTCCGGCGCGCCGGCCCGCGCGGGGTCCGGCAGCGCCACCCACAGCTGGACGCCGTGCATGAGCGGCGGGTGCGGCTGCGGCGAGCGCTCGGAGTGGGCGATGCCGTGCCCGGAGGTCATCACGTTGAGCTGGCCCGGCCGGATGGGCTGCACGTTGCCGAGGCTGTCGCGGTGCAGGATCTCCCCGTCCAGCAGCCAGGTCACCGTCTGCAGGCCGGTGTGCGGGTGCGGCGGCACCTCCATGCCGGGCCGCTCGGCGACGTCGTCCGGCCCGAAGTGGTCGACGAAGCACCAGGCGCCCACCAGGCGCCGCTGCCGCTGCGGCAGCAGGCGTCGCACGGTCGTGTACCGCCCGAGCGGAACGTCGTGGCCCGGCAGCAGCACGCTGCCGGGATCGGCCGCCGCCACACCCGGTGGTCGGGTTTCCGCCGGCATCTTCTCGGCACGCTCCACGACCCGACTGTACGCCGCCGGGCGCCCGCCCCAACCCGACAGTGGCGCCCGAACCTCGCGGGACGACCCGCCCGGAATCCCACTGTCGGAGATCGTGAGGGCCTGCCCCCGGTGCCGGACGGTGAGCCGCCAAGATCTGTCCGCAGGGGGTCTACGCTGGGAGAAGGCAAGACCGACAAGGATCCGTGAACCGGACCGGGGTCACGGTCCGTATCCGGAAGCGCTCGGCGGCACCGCCGGCAACGGGCGGCACCGAGGCCGCCGGAGCGATCGAAGGGACGTGTTCGGATGCCGGAAACGGTCGAGGCGATGTTCGCCCGCGTGGTCTCCCGCAACCCTGGGGAACCGGAGTTCCACCAGGCGGTCCGGGAGGTGCTGGAGAGCATCGGACCAGCCCTCGCGCGGCACCCGGAGTACGTCGAGGCGCGGATCATCGAGCGCATCTGCGAGCCGGAGCGACAGGTCATCTTCCGCGTGCCGTGGGAGGACGAACACGGCCGGGTGCGGGTGAACCGCGGCTTCCGGGTGGAGTTCAACAGCGCGCTCGGCCCGTTCAAGGGCGGGCTGCGCTTCCATCCGTCGGTGTACCTCGGGATCGTCAAGTTCCTGGGCTTCGAGCAGATCTTCAAGAACGCGCTCACCGGTCTGCCGATCGGCGGCGGCAAGGGCGGGGCCGACTTCGACCCGAAGGGCCGCTCCGACCGTGAGGTGATGCGCTTCTGCCAGAGCTTCATGACCGAGCTCTACCGGCACATCGGCGAGCACACCGACGTGCCGGCCGGGGACATCGGGGTGGGCGGCCGGGAGATCGGCTACCTGTTCGGGCAGTACAAGCGGATCACCAACCGCTACGAGTCCGGGGTCATCACGGGCAAGGGCCTGGCGTACGGCGGCGCGCAGGTGCGGCGCGAGGCGACCGGGTACGGGGCGGTGTTCTTCGCCGAGGAGATGCTGCGACAGACCGGGGACAGCATCGAGGGCAAGCGCGTGGTGGTCTCCGGTTCCGGGAACGTGGCGATCTACGCGATCGAGAAGGCGCACCAACTCGGCGGCAAGGTGGTCGCCTGCTCCGACTCCACCGGCTACCTGCTGGACGAGAAGGGCATCGACCTGGAGCTGCTGCGGGAGTTGAAGGAGGAGCGCCGCGGCCGCCTGGACGACTACGTGCGTCACGTGCCGCACGCGGTGGCGGTGTCCGGTCGTACCGTCTGGGAGGTGCCCTGCGACGTTGCCCTGCCGTGTGCGACGCAGAACGAGATCGGCGGCGCGGAGGCCGCGGATCTGGTGGCCGGCGGCTGCGTCGCGGTGGTCGAGGGCGCGAACATGCCGACGACGCCGGAGGCGGTGCGGATCCTGGGGCGCGCCGGTGTGCGGTTCGCGCCGGGCAAGGCGGCGAACGCGGGCGGCGTGGCGGTGAGCGCCCTGGAGATGCAGCAGAACGCCAGCCGCGACTCGTGGACGTTCGCCCACTCGGAGCAGCGGTTGCGGGACACGATGCGGGACATCCACGCCCGCTGCTGGGCGACCGCTGAGGAGTACGGGCTGCCGGGCGACTACGTGGCCGGCGCGAACATCAACGGGTTCCGCCGGGTGGCGGAGGCGATGCTGGCGCACGGGCTGGTCTGACTGACCGGTTGGTCAGTCAGCCATTGACGGCGATGGAACGGCGTGCCTACCGTCGGATCCCTACCGACCGGTAGGCACCACCTGCCCGGCCCACCACCGGGCGGCCACCGTCCCGAGCGGGAGCGCCGATGCCGTCCTCGACCGTCCGTACCCTCCGCCGCCTGCTCGGTGCCGGCGTCGCCCTGACCCTCACCGTCGGGCTCGCCGGCGCCGGGCCCGCCACCGCCACCACCGGCGACCGCCACGCCGACGGCACGCAACCCCTGCCCGGCTACACAATCAGCAATCCGCCGCTGCAGCCGCTGGTGGTCGGCGGCGCGCCGACCACCGTCCGGCAGGGCGTGCACCGCCACTCCGGCTACATCATCGAGGTGCCGCGGCAGTGGAACGGCGACCTGGTGATGTGGGCGCACGGCTACCGGGGGCAGACCACCGTCCTGTCGCCGGAGCCGCCGGCGTACGGGCTGCGGCAGCGCCTGCTGGAGCAGGGGTACGCCTGGGCGTCCTCGTCGTACTACCGCAACGGCTTCGACATCCGCGCCGGCGTGCTGGGCACGAAGGACCTCGCCGACCACTTCCGGCGCGTCGTCAAGCGCCCGCATCGGACGTACCTGGCGGGCGTGTCGATGGGCGGCTACGTCCTCGCCCGATCACTGGAGCAGTACCCCGGCTACTACGCGGGCGGGCTGCCCATGTGCGGCGTGCTCGGTGACCAGACGTTGCTGGACTTCTTCCTCGACTACAACCTGGTCGCGCAGGCCCTCGCCGGCGTGCCGGCGTATCCGACGCCGCCGGACTACCTGACCAACGCGGTGCCGCGGATCCAGGTCGCCCTCGGGCTCACCGGGGTCATGCCGACCAGCCCGGGGATCACCAACGAGCGGGGCCGTCAACTGCGGGACATCACCATCAACCGCTCGGGCGGGCCGCGCCCCGGCGCGGAGGCGACCTTCGCGGTCTGGAAGGACTTCCTCTTCGCCATCAGCGCCACCGAGGGCGGCGACTCCCCCGCCGAGCGCCCGGGGCAGCTCGCCACCAACCTGCTGACCCGGTACGCCCCGAACAGCCCGGTGGACGTCAACTCCGCCGTGCAGCGGGTCGCGCCGGAGAACCTGTGGCAGCGGCTCCTCCCGACGCTGACCGAGGTGCCGCGGATCGCCGGCCGTCCGACCGTGCCGGTGTTGAGCCTGCACAACCTGGGCGACCTGTTCGTCCCGTTCTCGATGGAGCAGGCGTACGCCCGGGACGTCGCGAGGCACGGCCGCAGCCGGCTGGTCGTGCAGCGGGCCATCCGGGCGGTGCAGCACTGCGAGTTCACCCCGGCCGAGGCCGGCGCCGCCTGGGACGACCTGACCTCCTGGGTACGCACCGGCAAGCGCCCGGCCGGCGACACCGTCACCGACCCGGCGGTGGTGGCGGCGGCGAACTACGGCTGCCGGTTCAGCGACGCGGCCGCGTACGCCGCTGGAGTCGGCACCCGCCGGCTGTACCCGGCCTGTTAACAAGGGGCCCTTTCACTACCGCAGGCGTTAAGAAGGGGCCCTTCCTTGCACGGGTGGGCGCCCGTCGGAGGTTGCTCCGACGGGCGCCCGTCGCACGGTTCTCCGGGCCCTGCCCGGCGTGGTTACCGGTCAGCGCACGCCCCGGCCGTTGAGGCGGTGGCGCTGGCGCCACGCGAAGGTCATCAGCAGCAGGACGGCACCGACGGCGACGAGCCCGCCACCGACCTTCATCGGCGTGCTGGTGCTGTCGCCGGTGACCGGCAGACCGCCGCCACCCCGGCCCACGACGGTCACCTGCGCGGTGTCCGTACGGCGCGACTCCCCGATGGCGCGGAAGGTGAAGTACCCGGTGCGGCGCGGCTTGTAGGTCACCTCGAACGTGCCGTCGGCCAGAGCGCTGAACTCCCGGATGTCGGGCTCGTCGCGGACCGGCCGGGCGACCGGCGCCATCGCGATCCGGTCTCCGTTGCTGCCGCGCACGGCGGTCATCGCGTTGCCCAGCGGCCTCGACGACACCTCGATGCGGATTCGCTCACCTGGGTTCCAGCCCCGGCCGAACAGGGTGACGGTCTCGCCGAGGACGATCCGGGGATCGTCCACGGTCAGCTCGACCCCGCCGCCCGGCGGGTACACCGGCGGTTGTGTGGTCACTGTTGGCGCCGGCTGCGGCTGCGCCGCCCCCGCCGCGGTCGGCACGGCCACCACGGCCAGTCCGACCGTGAGCGCCATGATGATGCGGGATAGCCGCATGATTGGTTCCCTCCTACTGGTCACAGCTTGGTGCGGTAACTACTTGGGTGGTCCATGGGGTGGCGGTGGGGGTCAGCCAGAGTTCGGCCGTTCCGCTGCCGGTCTTCGCGGTGTGCACGGTCACCTCCACGGTGCGGGCGGTGCCCGGTGGCACCTCCACGCTGGCCGTGGCCACCTGCCGCTTCCGCTCGGTACCGGCCCCGACCGGCAGGTCGTTGCCGTCGAGTCGGGCGCCTGCCACGCCGCCACCGGCGGGGCTGTAGACCGACACCAACGTCCGGACGGTGTACGGGTCCCCGGCCAGGCCGAGCCCGAGGACGGATGTGCTGAGCCCGTTCTTCGGTGCCGCCGAGCGCAGGGTGATCCGCAGCCGCAGTTCCCTGGTGCCGTCGGACTGGCAGTCTCCGACCGTCAGGGTCGCCTCCGGCCGGAGGTAATAGCCGAGCTTCGCGCCGCTGCCGTCGTTGAGAAAGACGCCGACCGTCGGCACGGTGTCCTGTTCCGGAAGCACACCGGCCATCCGGCTGTCGACGAGCGTCCGCTGCTCTTCCGGTCGGGCACTCCAGAACAATATCCGGCGTTCGGTGACAGCACGGTCGAATGCGGACAAAACTCCGCGTGGGTCAACCGTCTTGGTGAACAGCGCGTCGAAGACGGCCGCGGCGGCGGCACCGAAGTATTCGTCCTGCTCACGTGGCTTGAGGTGTTGATACGTGTCGTTGAGCAGGGTCCGGACGACGGTGTCGGCGGCCAGCGGCGCACCCCCGGGCACCAGGACCGGGCCGGTGACCTTCAGCAGGTACGAGAGCACGACCGGGTCGGTGGCGAGCACGCCGTCCACCGCCGTACCCGTGTGGCGCCGGAACATCTCCCGGTACAGGGCGGCCGCCGTCGGGAAGTGCGGGCTGAGATTGACGTCGGCGGGGTAGATGCCGGGCAGGTCGCCCCAGAGCGCGTGGACCTCGGCCGGCACCTTCAGCGACTTCTCGAAGCGCCCCAGTTGGACCGCGGTGCCCTGCTTGCCCAGCCGTACCCGCCCGTTCTCGGCCTCGAGCACGGCGTGCGCGCCGATCATGCCGCCGGTCGCCCGCAGCTCGGCGGGATTCTGGAACACCAGCAGGTAGCTGCGGGGACCGTCGACGCCGAGCAGCGGCGGCAGCAGCCGCGACGCCTGGCCGGCGGCGCCGGTCAGGTCGGCCAGGCGGTCGATCTCCCCGCGCAGGTCGGCGAGGGCAGCCCGGACCTGGGCGACCAGACCGGCGGTGGGCGCCTCGGTGAGGCTCTCCCGGGCCTGCCGGACCGTGGCGTCGACGGCCTGGAGGTCGGTCGCGAGGGCCCGCAGGCCGCGCACGTCGAGGCGTCCCTCCTTTGGCAGCAGGGTGGTCAGGTCGGCACGGAGCAACGGCGGGAACGCCTCGCGGGCCAGGTCGTCGATCGCGACGGCGATCTGCCGGACGGCCACGAGATTGTCCCCGGCGTACGGGGCCTGCCGGCCGAGCCACCAGCCCGGGTCCTCGGTGGCCCGGCGGGCGGCACCCGCCTGCTCCTGGAGCGCGGCGAGCGTACGCTGGGCCCGCTCGGTGTCCCCGCCGACCAGCTGCGCGCTCAGGTCCCGGGCCAGCCCGGCGGCGTTCACCAGGTGGGCGCGCGCCTGCCAGCCGCGGAAGCCCACCCAGCCGGCCGAGACCAGTAGCACCGAGCCGGCCACCAGGGCGGCCAGCAGTGCCCGCCGCAGCCGGGCACGCCGACGCCGGCGGGACCGACCGCGCCGCTGGCGCGGGGCGTCACTCTCGGCCACTTACACCACACTCCGTCTCCCCCGAAATCGGACAGTCGGGTCGATACCTCATGTCGTTCTAACACCGTAACGACATAGGTGTGTGGTTATGACGGGATTGAGTGATTGTGAGTGTGCTTCGGCTCAGCGGGCCGCGGCGACGTCGTACAGCAGTCGCTCGATGCGCTCCACGCCGGCCGGCATTGACATCTGCCGCAGGTACGCCTCCCGGCCGCGGCGCCCCATCTCGTCGCGGGCCGGCGGCGGGATCGTGGCGGCCAGCCAGAACCGATCGGCGAGCGTCGCCCAGTCCTCCGGTGGGCAGGAGAGCCCGGCGCGGGCGCGTTCCACCACCTCGGCGGTGTCCCCGCCGGCCGACGCGATGACCGGCGCGGCACAGGACAGTGCCGCCTGGAGCTTGCCGGGCAGCGTGCCGCGCAGCTCGGGCAGGTCCCGGAGCATGACCAGCTGGTAGTCGGCCGCCGCGTACAGGTCCGGCATGTCCAGCGGCGAGCGCCGCTCGACGAACCGCACGTTGTCGGCCCGCAGCTCGGCGGCGAGCCCCCGCACCCGCCGCTCCTGCTCGCCCGATCCCACCAGGACCAGATCCGTCGTGCCGTCGAGGGCGGCCGCCGCCCGTACCGCGGTCTCCAGGCCCTGCCGCGCGCCGATCGTGCCGGCGTGCATGACCACGCACCGGTCGTCGCGCCGCACCAGCCGGCGGGCCGCCGCGCTGGGCCGGGCGGGGTGGAAGATCCGCTCGTCGGTCCAGTTCAGCACGACCTCGACCCGGTCCGGATCGGCGCCCGCGGCCACGACTAACTCCCGCAGGGAGGGCGCGGCGACCGCGATCGCGTCGGCGGCCCGGTAGGTTCGCGCCATCGCCCCGGCGATCCGGGCGGCCCACCGTCCGTGCTCGCCGGTCGCGGGCACGTCCTCGGTCCACACGTCCTGCACATGCAGGACGGTCGGCACCCGGCCGAGCAGCCGGAGCAGGCCGGCCGCGGCGAACGCGGTGGCCGGCGGCTGGTGGACGTAGAGCGCGTCGACCCCGGCCAGGAACCGGCGGCCGACCAGCGACGCGCTGCCGGCGAAGGAGAGGTAGCCGGCGACCCGGCCGCGAACCGACCCGTCTCCCCCGGCATAGCGGGGCACCCGGCGTACCGTGAGCCGCTCGCTGCGGGTCTCGTGGTGCCAGCGCTGGCGCCAGCCCGGATAGACGTGCCCGCCCGGGTAGTCCGGGAACCCGGTCAGCACCCGCACCTCGTGACCGCGGCGGGCCAGTTCCTCGGCCAGGCTGCCCGGGATGAAGGCGGGTTCCGGCGGGAAGTGGTAGGTCAGGATGCCGATCCTCATCGCTGCTCCCCCGTGCTCGGCGCGGCGTCCTGCCGGCGCCGGCCGCTGTCCGCGTACGATTCCGGCAGCCCCTCCGCGTCCGGCCGCCCGTGCCGGACGACAGTCACGTCCGGATGAGGGGTCTCGATGGTCGACCGGGTGCTGTTCGTCTGCCACGCCAATCTGTGCCGGTCGCCGATGGCCGAGTACCTGGCCCGTCGGCTGCTGGCCGGCCGACCGGTCGAGGTGTCCAGCGCCGGCACGGACGCCGTCGAGGGGCTGGCCATGCACCCGTACGCGGCGGAGATCGCCGCCTCGACCGGCGCGGACCCGGCCGACTTCCGCAGCCGCCGGCTCTGCCGGGAGCACCTGGCCGGCGCGACGCTCGTGCTGACGGCGACCCGCCGCCAGCGCTCGCTGTGCAGTGCCCTCGCGCCGGCCGCGCTGCACCGGACGTTCACCCTGCGCCAGTTCGGCCGGCTCGCCGCCGCGGCGGAACCGGCGTCGCCGGAGGAGTCGCTGCGGGCCGCGGTGCAGGCCGCCGCCCGCGCCCGGGGGCGGCTGCAACCAGCCACCCCCGACACGGATGACCTGCGGGACCCGATCGGCGGTGGGGCCGCCGACTTCCGACGCTGCGCCGAGGAGATCGAACGATCGCTACGACCCCTCGCCGCGCTCATCGGGACAGCCGGGTGAGTTCCTGCGTACGGTCGCTGACCACGCCCGCCTCGGCCGGCGCCGCGTGCCGGGGGGTGGAGACCCGCTCGGCCGGCAGCTCTGCCGCCACGACCACCCGGTACGCCTCGTACTGGTAGGCCTCGGCCTTCGGCACCTTCGCCATGTTCAGCACGCAGCCCAGCATCCGGACGGACACCGAGTGCAGGGACCGCGCGGCCGTGGCCACCTGCGACCGCGACGTCCGGCCCTGCTGGGTGACCAGGAGAGCGCCGTCGGCCTGGACGGCGACGACCACGCCGTCGGTGACCGCGAGCAGCGGCGCCGTGTCGATGATGACGATGTCGGCCGACTCGCGCAGCGCCAGCAGCAGGTCCGCCATGGCCTTCGAGCCGAGCAGCTCGCTCGGGTTGGGCGGCGCGGAGCCGCTGGGCAGCACCAGCAACGACTTGTCGCCCCACCGCTGCACGACGTCGCCGACCTGCACGTCGCCCACGAGCACGTCGGTGAGCCCGACGCCGTTGTCCAGCCCCAGGTAGTCGCCGACCTTCGGCCGGCGCAGGTCGGCGTCGACAAGCAGCACCCGCCAGCCGGCCTCGGCGAGGGCGATGGCGAGGTTGCAGGAGAGGGTGGTCTTGCCCTCCCCCTGGAGCGCGCTGGTGACCGCGATGACCCGGGCGGGCTCGTGCACGTCGACGAAGCGCAGGTTGGTCCGCAGTTTGCGGACCGCCTCGGCCCGCGCGGAGGTCGCCGCCTCGCCGACGATCAGCGGCGACGCCTTCGCGGTGGCCTCGAAGGGGATCTCGCCGAGCAGCGGGCTGCCGGTGACGCGCTGGAGGCCGGCGGCGTCGCGCAGCCGGACGTCGGCGAGCCCGCGCAGGATCGCCAGGCCCACGCCGGCGAGCAGGCCGAGCAGGGCGCCGACGGCGAAGTTGCGGACCGGTTGCGGGTAGACCGGCGTCGGGCTGACCGCCGGACCGCTGACCACCTCGATCTTGATCGGGCCCGCCTTGCCGTCGGGCGTGGTCTCGACCTTCTGCACGAGCTCCACGAACTTCGCCGCCAGGGCCTCGGTCACCCGCAGCGCCCGGGTCTGGTCGGTGTCGGTGACCGAGGCGCGCAGCAGGACCGTGCCGTTCTCGGTGGCGGTGCTGACGCGACTCTGGACCTGCTCGGCGGTCAACCCGACCTGGTTGTCGGCCACCACGCTCTGCGCGAGGCGGTCGCTGGTGAGCAGCTCCGCGTACGACTTGACGCGCTGCTGGAGAAAGAGCCCGCCCTGATAGGCGTCGGTCACGCCCTGGCTCGGCGTGGTGACGAAGAAGGTCACCGATGCGACGTACCGGGGCTGAGCCCGGACGGTGACCAGGGCGGTGACGCCCAGCGCGACCATGAGCGTGACGAGCACGATCCACCAGTGCCGGCGCACCAGGCGGAGGTGACGGAACAGGTCCATCAGGCGGGCCTCCGAACCAGGCCGGTAACGCCAAAGAACTTCACGAAAACCCCCAAGGTCGACTTAATCGCGTGAAACCATTAAAGCGGCTCATGCGTCTAATGTCCGGAGTTATGTCATTTCACCGATCAGACACGGCGCACGATTGTCCCTACCGGACAAACGGAAAGGCGCGGGCGAGGTCACGTCGTCTCCGCTCGCCGTCCGTGATCCGCCTGGATAGGGTGGAGATCGGTGTGCCGGGAAGCCTGGTCGGCAATGGATCCCTGCTGCCCCGATTCCACCAGGATGGACCGCGCGTATGACCGACCGCACCCCGAACGACGGCCGCGCCCGCCGCCTCTTTTCGCGTACCTCCTGGCCGGAGGCCCGCTTCCTGGCCGACGTGCTGCGGACCGAGACCGTCGGCGGGGGCCTGCTGCTGCTCGGCGCGATCCTGGCACTCGTCTGGGCGAACTCGCCCTGGGGGGACTCCTACACCGCGCTGACCCGGTGGGTGCCGTGGCCGGGCGGAGCCGATCTGCACCTGGACCTGAGCCTCGGGGCGTGGGCCGCCGACGGCCTGCTGGCGATCTTCTTCTTCGTGGTCGGGTTGGAGCTCAAGCGGGAGTTCGTGGCCGGGGAACTGCGCGACCCGCGCCGCGCCGCGCTGCCGGTCGTCGCGGCCATCGGCGGAATGGCGATTCCCGCACTGATCTACGTCGGCGTCAATCTCGGCGCCGGCGGCGACAACCTGCGCGGCTGGGCCATCCCCACCGCCACCGACATCGCGTTCGCGCTGGCGGTGCTCGCCGTCATCGGCTCCCACCTGCCGCAGGGTCTACGGGCCTTCCTGCTCACCCTCGCCGTGGTCGACGACCTGCTCGCCATCACGATCATCGCCATCTTCTACACCGACGACTTCCACCTGCTCCCGCTGCTCGGCGCGCTGGTACCGATCGCGCTCTTCGCCCTGCTCGTGCAGCTCCGCAAGACGTGGTGGTGGGCGCTGATCCCGCTGGCCGTGGTGGCGTGGACGCTCGTGCACTCCTCCGGCGTGCACGCCACGATCGCCGGAGTGCTGCTCGGCTTCGCCGTCCCGGTGCTGGGCGGCCGCGACGGTGACCGGCACGGGCTCGCCGAGCACCTCGAACACCGCTGGCGGCCGGTCTCCGCCGGCTTCGCCGTCCCGGTGTTCGCCTTCTTCGCCGCCGGGGTGTCGCTGCGCGGCGCCGACCTGGGCGCGGTGGTCACCGACCCGATCGTCATCGGCATCGTCGCCGGCCTGGTGCTCGGCAAGGTGCTCGGCATCTTCGGCTCGACGTTCCTGCTGGCCCGGTTCACCCGTGCCCGGCTCGACGAGGACATCACCTGGACGGACCTGCTCGGCGTCGCCCTGCTGGCCGGCATCGGTTTCACCGTGTCGCTGCTGATCGGCGAACTCGCCTTCGGCACCGGCACCGCCGCCGACGACAACGTCAAGGCGGCGGTGCTCAGCGGCTCGGTGATCGCGGCCCTGCTCGCCTCCGCCGTCCTGGTCCGCCGCAACGCCGCCTACCGGCGGATCGCGGCGGCGGAGCGGGTCGACGCCGACCAGGACGGGATCCCCGACGTCTACCAGCACCGCAACGGCTGACCGGCCCTCAGGTCGCACCCGGGCGCAGGGGACGAGACGACGGCGGATGCCGGGACCGGCCGTCGGCCCCGGCACCCGCCGTCGGTCTCAGGCGCGCCGTTCGGTACGGCGGCGCTCCTCCTGCTCGTCGGCCAGGGCGTCGCTGACCGGCTCCATGAGGTCGTCGCCGGGCACCGCCACCTCCTCGGCCCGGTCCTGTTCGTCCGCCCGGCCGCCCGGCGGCGGCTGGGGCGCCGTGGCGCCGCCCGCGAACCCGTACTCGTTCGGCTCGTCGTGCCTGCTCATGGGTCAACCTCCCGGAACGTCCGCTTCCGCCGCCCGCCGGCGGCGGCGTCGTGATCGTTCTTCCCCGGACGGGGTGCGGATACTCGCCTGCGCGCAGGCGTCAGGTGAGCTGACTGACCGCCTCCAGGATCAGCCAGAGCCCGCAGATCGCGAACAGGATCGCCGCGCCGTACTTCACGGTCTTCTCGGGCAGCTTCCGGCCGAGGATCCGCCCCAGGAGAATGGCGAGGGCGTCGGCGGCGACCATTCCGATTGTCGAGCCGATCCAGGTGCCGAACCAGCCGTACTGGGTGGCCAGGGTGATGGTGGCCAGCATGGTCTTGTCACCCAGCTCGGCGAGGAAGAACGCGACACCGACCGCCACGATCGCCGACCGGCTGGACTTCTCGGCCTTGCGCCGCTCCTCCGCGGTGAGGGTGTCGCCGCGCAGCGTCCAGGCGCCGAAGCCGAGGAACGCCACACCGGCGAGCAGCGCGATCCACTCGGTGGGCAGCGCGGCGCCCAGACCGTACCCGATCGCCACCGAGGCCAGGTGCACGACGGCCGTGGCCACCGTGATGCCGATCAGCACCGGCACCGGCTTGAATCGGGTCGCGAAGGTCAGCGCCATCAGCTGGGACTTGTCGCCCAGCTCGGCGACGAAGATGACGCCGAAGCTGACGACCAGCGCAACGAGGAAACCCTCCATGACATCCTTCCGGATCAGGCCGGGAGGAGGGCAAGGGCGACCTCGACCCGGCTGCACAAGCCTGGGTCGAAGGTCTCGCCCGCCCCGTCGGAACGGGGCCGCGTGGCCGGGCGCGGGACGCGCCAGTGTGTCGACCACGACATTGGGGGCTACTCCCCTTCGCGCCGTCCACCCTAACCGATCACGGACGGCCGACGAGGCGCCGGGTGGCCGGTCTCACCTACTCGGCCCGCGCGAGGGTGACACCGAACAGCCCGTCCGGGTCGGTCCAGAACTCGTGGGCGGTGAATCGCGCCGCCGCCAGCTCCGCCGCGATGCCCTCGGGCCGGAACTTCGCCGAGACCTCGGTCCGCAGTTCCTCGCCGGCGGCGAAGGCAACGTCGAGGTCGAGGACACGTACCCGCATCGGCCGCCGCGCGCGCAGCCGCATCTCGATCCACTCGTGTTCCGGGTCCCAGCACGCGACGTGGTCGAACGCCTCCGGGTCGAAGTCGGCGCCCAGCTCCCGGTTGATCACACGCAGCACGTTGCGGTTGAACTCGGCGGTCACCCCGGCCGCGTCGTCGTACGCCGGAACCACGACGGCCGGATCCTTGACCAGGTCGGTGCCGATGAGCAGCCAGTCCCCCGGCTCCAGCACGGCACGCATCGCGGCGAGGAAATCCCCACGCTCGGCCGGCAGGAGGTTGCCGATGGTGCCGCCGAGGAACAGCACGAGCCGCCGACCGCCGGCCGGCAGCCGGTCGAGATGCCGGGTGAAGTCCCCGACGATGCCCCGCACCCGCAGCCCCGGGTAGTCGGCGGCGATCCGCTCGGTGGACTGTCGCAGCGCACTGAGCGACACGTCCAGGGGCACGAACGTGCCCAGGTCACCGTGCCGGGTGAACGCGTCCAGCAGCAGCCGGGTCTTCTCCGACGAGCCGGAGCCCAGCTCGATCAACGTCTTGGCCCCGGTCACCGCGGCGATCTCGACGGCCCGCTCGACGAGCACCGCGCGCTCGGCCCGGGTCGGGTAGTACTCCGGAAGCCCGGTGATCTCCTCGAAGAGCTGGCTGCCCCGGGCGTCGTAGAACCACTTCGGCGGCAACCACTTCTCCCCGGCGGTGAGGCCGGCGCGAACGTCCTCCCGCAGCTGGCGCCCCAGGTCCTGCTCCTCGAGGTGGATCTCCAACGGCTCCGCGCGCATGTCTGCCCTTCCCGGTCGAGGTGTACATGTCAGTGGTCACACCTCCGCCAGGGCGCGGACCCGCACCCCGGTGGCGGTGGCCTCCACCAGCTGCCCGTCCGGCACCGCCTGCCAGCCGGGCGCGTCGTCGTGCGGCTCGGACGCCAGCAGCACCGAGGCCGGCGTCGTACGGATCGACAGTGCGTGCCCGGCCACGCTCGCCACCACCGTTTGCCCGTCGGTGAGCAGCACGTTGAGCCGCGAGCCGGGTGCGGCCCGGGCCACCGCCGCGACCGTTTCGGCGACCGCGCGGGCCGGCTTGATCCCGGCGCGCAGCCGGTGCCGGACCAGCGCCCACAGCAGCGCCGAGTCGGTGGCCGCGTCGAGGGTCAGCAGGTCGCGCACCGGCAGCGCGCCGGCGAGCGGGACCACGCTGTCGGGCCAGCCCCGCACCACACCGTTGTGGCTGAACAGCCACCGGCCCTCCGCGAACGGCGCGGCGGCCGAGTCGAGGACCGCCATTCCGACGGTCGCCGAGCGCACCGCCGCCAGGACCGCGCCGGCGGAGGTGATCCCGGCCAGCTGCGCGATCGTCGGGTCGCTCCAGATCGGCTGGGCCCGCCGGTAACGCACCGGCTCGCCGTCGCCCGGGTACCAGCCGACGCCGAACCCGTCCGCGTTTATCGTCCCGCCGCCGCGCATGTCACGCGGCGCCCAGGACTGCCGCACGAGTGAGTACGGCGGGTCGAACAGCAGCTCCCGGAGGGTGACCGGCGGCCCCAGGTACGCCAGGTGGCGGCACATCAGGCAGCGGCCCTCACGCTCGCGCCTCCTCGGCGGTGGCGTCCCGGGCGCAGCGGAAGCCGCTGAAGATCTGCCGCCGGATCGGGAAGTCCCAGTTGCGGAACGTGCCCCGACAGGCGGCCCGGTCGGTGCCGAACGACCCGCCGCGCAGCACCCGGTGGTCGTCACCGAAGAAGACCTCGGAGTACTCCCGGTACGGGAAGGCCGTGAACCCGGGATGGCCACGGAAGGTCGTCGACGTCCACTCCCACACGTCACCGATGAGCTGGTGGACGCCCAGCGGCGACGCGCCCGCCGGGTACGCGCCCACCGGCGCCGGCCACAGGTGCCGCTGACCGAGGTTGGCGTGCTCGGCCGTCGGGTCGGCGTCGCCCCACGGGTAGCGGCGGGACCGGCCGGTCGCCGGGTCCCACCGGGCCGCCTTCTCCCACTCCGCCTCGGTCGGCAGCCGCTTGCCGGCCCAGGCGGCGTACGCCTCGGCCTCGTACCAGCTCACGTGCACCACCGGCTCGTCATCGCGCACGGGCGCCCACCGGCCGAAGCGGCGGTACGCCCAGCCGTCGCCGTCGCGCCGCCAGTGCATCGGGGCGGTCAGCCGGGCCTCCTGCCGGTGTGCCCAGCCGGCCGCGCTCCACCAGCGCGGGTCGTCGTAGCCGCCGTCGGCGATGAACGCCGCGTACGCGTCGTTGGTCACCGGCGCCGCGTCGATGACGTACGCCGGCACGTGCACCCGGTGGGCGGGCCGCTCGTTGTCGAGCGCCCACGGGTCGGTGTCGGTGCCCATGGTGAACTCGCCCGCCGGGATCAGCACCTCCCCGCCCACCCGGGCCCGCGGCTCGGGTGGCGGCGGCGCGTGCAGCACGGCCGGGCCGGAGCGCAACTGGTGGGTGGCGAGCATGGTCTCGTCGTGCTGCTGCTCGTGCTGGACGATCATGCCGAAGGCGAACCCGTCGACCACCAGCGGCCGGTCCCCGAAGGTGACCCGGTCCAGCAGGTCGTGCACCTTGTCGCGAACGGTCGCCACGTACGCGCGGGCCTCCGCCGGCGGCAGCAGGGGTAGCGCCGGGCGGTCCTTGCGGGGCTGTTTGAACGCGTCGTACAGGTCGTCGATGTCCTGGCGGACCGGCGCCCGGCCGCCGACGTCCCGCACCAGCCACAGCTCCTCCTGGTTGCCGACATGAGCGAGATCCCACACCAGCGGCGACATCAGCGGTGAGTGCTGCCGCACCAGCTCCGCGTCGTCGACCGCGTCGGTAAGCGCCGCGGTGCGGGCGCGGGCGCGCTCCAGCTCCTCGGCGATCCGGCCGCGCAGCGCCTCCCCGTCCCGCCGGTCGGTCGTCGTCTCGGTCACGGGTGCCTCCTTCCGGCGGCGTCACGCCGCCGTCGTACGGCTCGGTCGATCTCGTCGTGCAGTGCGGCCGGCAGCCCCAGCCGGGGCAGGGCGGCCAGGGCCAGGTCGAGCAGGTCGGCCGCCGCCGCCGCGAGGCCCCGGTCGTGCAGACCGTGCCGGGCGGCGGCGCTCCATCGGTGAGACTGGAGGCCGGCCGCTGCCCGCGCGGCGCGCGTGGCGACCGGATCGGCGAACAGCGCGGCGAGCACCGCCACCGGCACGGACCAGGAACCCGCCGGCTGCGCGTCGAGGTAGCGCAGCTCCAGGTAGCCGCGCGGCCGTACCGGCGGGAAGAGCGTGCTCACGTGATAGTCGAGGTCGTCGGTGGTGGGCGGCCGGGGCAGCGCGCCGTCGAGCCAGTCGGCGAAGGTGACCCCGGCCGGAGGTGTCCAGTCCGGCCCGTCACGCAGGCAGAGCAGGGGCGCGGCGAGGACGTACGCCGTCCAGCCGGCGACCGGGTCGGCGTCGCCCTGCTCCGGAGTCCACACCGGCCGGGTGCGCGCCGGGTCGATGGCGAGCCACGCGGCCATCCGGGCCGACGCGTACCCGGTCGGTCGTCCGGCGTGCCGGCCGGCGTTGGCGAAGGCGGCGAGCAGGGGCGGGCCCACGGCGTGCGCGGCGGCCCACCGGTCGGCCAGTTGGTCCGTCTCACCGGCGTCGAGGCAGACCTGGAGGCCGGCGGTGCTGTACATCATGGTGCGCCCGGCCGGCCCGCGTCGGTCGAAGACGCGCCGCATCGCTAGGTAGCGGGGGGTCTCGACCATCGGGCGGGGTGGCCGGTGCTCATCGATTCCGGCACCGCCGAGAACCAGTCCGGCGCTGCTCAGGCGGCCCGCGAGCTGGTCTGTGTCGGCATCCGCGGCGGCGACGAGGGCGGCGATCGAGGTACGCGGCGCGGTGGAGATCTCCACCTGCCCGCCCGGCTCGACGGTCACGGAACTGCCGTGCCGGAGCTCAGAAGCGGGGCTCGTGCTGTCCAGTGTGCGAGGGCTGTGCGGCCCCAGCGCGGCCCGCAGCCGGTCGGCCTCGACCGGGCGGGCGGGGTCGACGGCGTCGTGCACCGTCCATTCGAGCTCGACCCCGATGTGCCGCGGCGGCCCGGTCTTGAAGCAGATCCGGGCGAGGTGGCCCGCGGCGGCGGTGGTCGAGGTCAGGACCGTGACCCGGTCCACCTCCGGCGACGTCACCACAGGTTGGACCTCCTTCGCCGCGCCGACGTCCGGTCCGTGTCACCGTAACGCGACCCACCGACATCGGCGGGCGCCTCCGGGGCCGGCCTCCTTCTGTCTAGCAGATCGGCGCGGCGCGACCGGCGCGAACGCGAGCCGGGCTCAGTCGGCGGAGGGTTCCGGTTCGGGCTTCCCGGTGGCGGGCGGCGCAGGCTCGCCGACCAGCTCGGTGCAGTAGGTGGTGACCCGGTCCCGACCGCCGGCGGCGGTCACGAGGTCGGCGAAGGCCGGCTTGTCCAGGGCCTTCTCCCGCTGGGCCGGTGACTTCGCCAGGTACGCCTTGCAGTGCCCCGCCAGCCGCTGGGACGGTCCCGCAGACGAGGGCGACGGCGCGCCGGTGGTCGGCGTTCCGGCGCTCGGCGCGCCGGTGGTCGACCCCGGTCCGCTGGAGGTCGGGCCCCCGCTCGGCGTACCGGAGGTGCCGTCACCACCCGGGCGGGTCGGGCTCGCCGGCGCACTGTCGCTGGTCAGCGGGGCGGGCGTGACCGGCCGGGGTGGGATCGGGAGACCCGGGCGGTCGATGGTGGCCGCCGCGAAGGCGACACCGGCGGTAGCGGTGACCGCGATGCCGGCGGCCCACGCCACCGCTCCGGCGCGGATCGGCCGGCGGCGGCGCGGCGGCTCCGCCGGGCGGACCGGCGCGACCCGCGCGGCCCGGAAGGCGGCCAGGGCGGCCTCCTCCCCGGCGAGTTCGTCGGGCCGGGCCGGGGCGGCCGCGGCGGACAGCAGCCGGGCGACCGGGTCGGCCCCAGTCGGTGGCACACCGGCACCGGCGTCGAGCAGCCGGTCGAGTTCGGCGCCGCCGTGCCGCGCGGAGCGGCGGAAGATCATCCTGTATCCCCTCACGTCAGCCGTCCGCCGGCTCGGCGTGCGGCGCCCGCCGTCGGGCGTCGCGGGGACGGGGTGGGGTCGTGCCCTCGGTCTCGGCGGCCTCGCCCGCCGCGCTCCGGCGCTCCATGAGCGCGGCGAGTCGCCGCAGGCCGCGGTGCGCGGCGGTGCGGACGGCACCCGGGCGCCGGCCGAGCACCCGTCCCGCGGTCTCCGCGTCCAACCCGATGACCGCCCGGAGCAGGACCGCCTCGGCCTCCCGGGGCGGAAGGGTCGCGATCAGCGCCAGCGCCGCCTCGGTGCCGATGGTCTCGCCGGCACGCTCAGCCGTGTCGGCGTCGCCGGGAAGCTCGCTCAACGCCTGCACCGGCACGGGGAGCGAGGGGCGCCGCCGCTGCCGGCGCAGGTGGTCCATCGCCCGGTTCCGGGCGATGGTCACCGTCCAGGCGCGGAACTCCCCGCCGGCGAAGCCCGGCAGGTCCCGGGCCACCTGCAGCCACGTCTCCGAGGCGACGTCCTCGGCGTCGGCGCCGACCAGCGCGGTCAGGTAGCGCAGGAGACCGGGCTGGAGACTGCGGTAGAGGAAGCGGAAGGCTTCCTCGTCGCCGGCCTGCGCCGCGACGACGGCCTCGTTCAGCTCTTCCGTCACGCCGCTCGCTTCCGTCCGGTGGCCGCACAGCCGGGCCGGCACCCATCGGCACCGTCGCGCGTGACCACCAACCGGTCCGGCGACCGGACCTGATCCCGCACCCTCAGCCCCCCGCTGCCCGCTCACGCCGGAGCCTGCCGGCCCGACCTTACGCCTGGCCCCCGCCAGGGCGGCCCCGGCCATCGGCGGTCGTCGCCGATGGCCGCATGCGGGCCAGAGTCGCGCCAACGGTAGGAGCGGCCGGCCGATCGGACAAGTCGCCCGCGCTCAGGAAAAGAGAGAGAATTATCAAGCCGATCGGACGGCGTGTTGCCGTAACGTGATCACCGCCAACGGCGCTGCGGAGCCGAACGACCGGGATGGCCGGTGGCGTTCGCCCAGCTTAGGTCACGGTTGGGCGGGTCGGCTCACCCACCGTAGCCGGAACGCCACACCACGCCGGAGTCGGGTCCGCACCGGCCGCCGCCGGATCAGCGGCCGGCCGGCTGGGGGCGGCCCGGTCAGGGCGCGTCGAGAGTGCCCACGGTGGGTACGGTATTGCTGTGTTGGCTTCGGGTGTCGTGCTCAGCGGGCGGTACCGCCTGGACGAACGTGTCGCCACCGGCGGCATGGGGGACGTCTGGCGGGGCACCGACCTGGTCCTGGGCCGGCCGGTGGCGATCAAGGTGCTGCTGCCCGCGCTGGTGTCCGACCCCGACTTCATCGCCCGCTTCCGGGCCGAGGCACGGATCATGGCCGCGCTGCGGCACCCCGGCATCGTCCAGGTCTTCGACTCCGGCGAGGACCTGCTGGCCGACGGCAGCCGCGCCGACTACCTGGTCATGGAGTTCGTCACGGGCGAGCCGCTGTCCCGGCGGATCGAGGCCGCCGGGAGGCTCGACGTCGCCGAGACGATGTCGATCGTGGGGCAGGTCGCGCAGTCCCTGCACGCCGCGCACCGGCGCGGCATCGTGCACCGCGACGTCAAGCCCAGCAACCTGCTGGTGCAGGAGGACGGCAGCGTCGTCCTCGTCGACTTCGGGGTCGCCCGTTCGACGAACGTCACAAGCATCACCAGCACCAACGCCGTACCGGGCACCGCGCTCTACATGGCGCCGGAGCAGGCGGCCGGGCGACCCGTCTCGGGGGCCACCGACATCTACGCGCTGGGGGCCGTCGCCTACTGCTGCCTCAGCGGCAGTCCCCCGTTCACCGGCGACAACCCGCTGCAGGTCGCCGTCCGGCACCTCGACGACGAGCCGCCCGAGCTGCCCCACGACATCCCGGAGGCGGTCCGGGCGCTGGTCGGCCGGGCCCTGGCGAAGGACCCGGCGGACCGGTTCAGCAGCGGCGCGGCGATGGCCGCGGCGGCCCGCGCCGCCGTGTCGGATCCGTCGGCGCCCACCGCGATGGTGGCCGCGGCCGGGCCGGGGTCGCTGCGCGGAGCGGGTCCGGCCACCCGCGCCGACGTCGCCGTGGCCGAGCCGCCCGCCCGGGCCCGCCGGGGGCCGCTGGTCGGGGCGGCGGCGGCCGTGCTGGTGGCGGTGGCCGGCCTGGGCACCGCCATCGGGCTCAGCGGGGCGGCGAACGCCCCGGCGGTCCAGGTGCCGACGCCGAGCAGCACGCCCGCCGACGACGCGACGAGCGTCGACGCCGTGCCGGTGCTGCCGGTGGAGAGCTCTCCGACTCCGCAGCGCTCGTACCGGCCGACCGGGTCCACCGGCAGCCCGTCCCCGTCGACGTCGACGACGCCGGACCCGTCGCCGACCCCGAGCGAGCAACCGACCAGCCCGCCGCCCACCACGGCCCCGACCACGACGACGCCGGCTCCCACGACCACCACCACCGAACCCGAAACGCCCCCCACGACCGCACCCGTGGATCCACCGCCCGACCAGGGCACCGTCCCCGACGTCCCCGGCGGCGCCTGACGACGGCGCACGGCCGCGTGGCTCACTGAACGCCGAGCGCCTCCACGACCGGCCGGGACAACGCGCGGCGGGCGGGCAGCATCGAGGCGGCCAACGCGGCCAGCACCGCCACACCGAGGATCAGCCCGAGCCGGTCCATCGGCAGCACCACCACGAGTTCGCCGGTGAGCCGGCCCAGCAGGGCCATCGCCGCCGCGCTCACCGCGGTGCCCAGGCCCACCCCGAGCACGGCCCCGACCAGCGCGGTCAGCACCGCCTCGACGGCCAGCATCAGGCGCATCCGGCCCCGGGTCAGGCCGACCGCGCGGAGCACGGCGTTCTCCCGCGTCCGCTCGACCGCCGACAGGGTGAGCGTGTTCGCGACGCCGACCAATGCGATCACCACGGCCAGGCCGAGCAGCCCGGTGACGACGGCGAGCAGCATGTCCACCGTGCCGGTGAGCATCTTCTTGTACGCGCCCTGGTCCATCAGGTTGACCGTCGGGTAGCGGGTGACCACCGCCTCGATCGCCGCCCGGGCCTCGTCCGGGCCGACGCCGGTCGCCGGCTCGATCTCGGCGAGGTGGCCCCGCTCGTCGGGGAACAGGGCGGTGAAGTCGGCGTCGACCACGTGGACGACGTGCCCGTCCGGCACCGTGCTGCCCGCGAACGCGGGACCGTCGTCGGTGACCACCGCCGCCACCCGCAACGGCCGGTCACGGACCGTGACGGTGACGCCGGTGGTCCAGCCGCGCTCGGCGGCAAGTTCGCGGCCGACGAGCGCGGTTCCCGGCCCGAGGAGGTCCGGGTCGCCCGCGTGCACGCCGGTGAGGGTCCGACCCAGCAGCGCGGGGTGCGCGGCCCGGATCTCGACATCGGCCCAGACGGCGCTGCGCTGCTCGTGGACGACCGCGAGTTCCGGCCGCGCGCGGAGTTCGCCCGCCACCGGGGCCGGCAGGTTCCCGCCGATCCCGGTGACCAGCCAGTCCACGCCGATCTCGTCGTCGACGCTGCGCTCGATGCCCACCTTGGCGCTCTGCGCACCGACCACGAAGGCGGAGACCAGACCGATGCCGATGACCAGGGCGGTCGCGGTCGCCGCGATCCGGCGCGGGTTGCGGACGGCGTTGGCCACCGCGAGGGTGGCGGTCGCGCCGAGCAGCCGGCGCGCCGGCAGGCCGAACACCCGCACCAGTGCGGGGACCAGCACCGGCCCGAACAGGACGATGCCGAAGAACGCGAGCACGCCGCCGGCCGCGACGAGCGGGACCTGGCCGGCGGGTGCGGCGCCGACCAGCGCGGCGACCCCGGTGGCGAGCACCAGCGCGCCGGCGACCAGGCGGAGCCGTCCGGCCCGCCGGGTCGGCTGGACCGCCGAGTCGGTCAGCGCCGCCACCGGGGCGACGCGGGTGCCACGCCAGGCCGGGGCGACGGCGGCGCCCACGGTGACCGCCGTGCCCAGCGCGAGACTTGCCAGCACGGTGGGGACCGTGACGGCGAGCCCGCCGGGCAGCGGCGCGTCGAGCCGGGACATCAGCTGGCTCAGGCCGACCGCCAGACCCGCGCCGAGCACGACGCCGGCGGCCGACGCGGCCAGCCCCACCAGGGCGGCCTCCAGCATCGCGGCCCGGAACACCTGCCCGCGGGTGGCGCCGACCAGCCGCAGCAGGGCGGTCCGGCGGGTCCGCTGGGCCAGGACGATCGCGAACGTGTTCGCGATGACGAAGCCGGCCACCACGACCGCCACCGCCGCGAAGGTGAGCAGCACCAGGTTGAACTGGTCCAGGTCGCGAACGGCGTCCTCGACCGCCTCGTCGAGGATGCGGTCGCGGGACTTCACGGCCGTGGCGGTGCCGGCCGCACCCGCCACCGCGTCGGCCACGGCCGGACCGTCGGCCCCGGGCGCGGTCGCGACCATGATCCGGTCGTAGCCGCGCTGCCCGGTCACCGCGAGCGCGTCCGCGCCGACCAGACCGATGAACGGGCCGCCGACGTCGCGCGGAGTGGCGTCCACGTCGACGGTGCCGACCAGGATGTACGGGCGGGCGGCGCCGCTCGCGCCGCCGACCCGGACCGGTGCGCCGAGGTTGAAGCCCTCCGCGGATGCCGTCGACGCGTCGAGGACCACCTCACCGGGCCGGTCGGGCAGCCGGCCGGCCACCACGTCGTACGACCGCAGCGCGGGATCGGTGGGGATCGCGGCGAGCACCGCGTAGCCGAGCACCGGCCGGCCGTCGGAGCCGACGACGCCGCCGGAGCCGAGCAGCTCGCCCTCGGCGGCGACGACACCGGGCACGGCCCGGACCCGCTCCACGAGCACCGCCGGCAGCGGCTGCTCGCCGGCCGGGTAGACGCCGAGGTCGGTGTGACGGTCGAAGGTGGCCGCCCGGTCGTACGCGCCCGCGCGCATGCCGTCGACGAACATCAGCGTGCCGGCGACGAACGCGACGCCGAGAACCACGGCGAGGGCGGACAGCAGCAGGCGCAGCGCCTCCGCCCGTAGCGAGCTCAGGGTCAGCCGGATCACCGGGCCACCGTCCCGCCGGTCGGACGCCGGGCCGGGTCGAGGCCGGCGAGGGCGTCGAGCACCCGCTCGGCGGTGGGCTCGGCGAGATCCCGCACGAACCTGCCGTCGGCCAGGAACACCACCCGGTCGGCGTGGCTCGCGGCGACCGGGTCGTGGGTCACCATCACGACGCTCTGGCCGAGGCTGTCGACGGCCTCGCGGAGCAGCCGCAGGACCTCCGCGCCGGAGCGGGAGTCGAGGTTGCCGGTGGGCTCGTCGGCGAAGATCACCCAGGGCTTCGTGATGAGGGCCCGCGCGACCGCCACCCGCTGCTGTTGTCCACCGGACAGCTCTGCCGGCCGGTGCCGCAGCCGATCGCCGAGGCCGACGGCGGCCACCACCTGCCGCAGCCAGGCCGGGTCGGGGCGCCGGCCGGCGATCGCCATCGGCAGCACGACGTTCTCCTCGGCGGTGAGCGCCGGCAGCAGGTTGAACGTCTGGAACACGAACCCGATCCGGTCCCGGCGCAGCAGGGTCAGACCCCGGTCGTCGAGACGGCCGAGATCGGTGCCGCCGACGCGGACCGTCCCGCCGTCCGGTCGGTCCAGGCCGGCGAGACAGTGCAGCAGGGTCGACTTGCCGGAGCCGGACGGGCCCATGATGGCGGTGAACGCGCCGGCCGCGAAGTCGACGTCGACGCCGTCGAGGGCGAGGACGGCGGCCGGGCCGGTGCCGTAGCGGCGGGTCAGGCCGTGGGCGGTCACCGCGACCCCGGCGGTTGCGGGCGCGGGTGGTGCGACGGGCATGCGTGCTCCCCGTGAGGATCGGAAACGGAAACGTCTCCGACGCTATGGGCGCACCGTGCCGGTGGCGTCCGCCCACGCGCTCGATCCCGCTGCGCCCGAGGGCGGTGGCGGCGGGTCGGGCGCGTACGACCTGAGGCGTACGCCGGGTCAGCCGCCGGGCGTGACGAGGCCGCTCTCGTACGCCAGCACCACCGCCTGGACCCGGTCGCGGAGCTGGAGCTTCGCCAGGATCCGCCCGACGTGGGTCTTCACCGTCGCCTCCGCCACGTGCATCCGGTCGGCGATCTCGGCGTTGGACAGGCCCTGGGCCACCAGCAGCAGGACCTCCCGTTCCCGTTCGGTGAGCTGGGCCAGGCGCGGGTCCTCGGCCGGGCCGGGCCCGAGTTGGCCGGCGAACCGGTCGAGCAGCCGGCGGGTGATCGGCGGCGCCACCACCGAGTCGCCTCGGGCGACCACCCGGATCGCGGCGAGCAGTTCCTCGGGCGGGACGTTCTTGAGCAGGAAGCCGCTGGCGCCGGCGCGGAGCGCCGCGAACGCGTCCGCCTCGGTGTCGAAGGTGGTGAGCACC
The DNA here is from genome assembly GCF_040302465.1 of Micromonospora sp. NPDC126480. Taxonomy (NCBI): domain Bacteria; kingdom Bacillati; phylum Actinomycetota; class Actinomycetes; order Micromonosporales; family Micromonosporaceae; genus Micromonospora; species Micromonospora sp. NPDC126480. The sequence continues at coordinate 51,937 of NZ_JBEORU010000024.1, read as the reverse complement.
AGCACGCGCGGCGGGCCCGGGGGCCGGCCGGCGCACAACCGCCGGGTCGCCTCCACCCCGTCCATGGCCGGCATCCGCAGGTCCATCACCACCACGTCCGCCTCGACGCGGGCCAGGACCCGCAGCGCGTCGGCCCCGTCGATGGCCTCGCCGACCACCTCCAGGTCGGGCTGGGAGTCCAGCACCATGCGGAAGCCGGCCCGGACCAGCGCCTGGTCGTCGACGATCACCACCCGGACGGTCACGCCGCCACCCCGCTGCGCTCGGCGGCGACGGGCAGCGGCAGCCGCGCCTCGACCTGCCAGCCGCCGGCGAGTCGGGGGCCGGCGGTGAGCCGGCCGTCGTACACGCCGACCCGCTCGCGCATGCCGACCAGGCCGTGCCCGCCGGACGGCGCGGGCCGCACCGGCGGCCGGCCGCGGCCGTCGTCCACCACCCGCACGCCGACGGCGTCGTCGGTGTGCTGGAGGGTCACCTCGACGCTCGCGCCGACGCCGGCGTGCTTGAGCGAGTTGGTGAGCGCCTCCTGCATCACGCGGTAGACGGTCAGTTCCAGCCCGGGCGGCAGCGGTGCGGGCTCCCCGGTGACGGTCCAGCGCACCCGCAGGCCGGCGTCGGCGAACCGGTCCAGCAGTGCGGGCAGCTCGGCGAGGGCGGGCCGGCGGTGCTCGGGCTCGACCACCGCGCCGCCGTCCGGGTCGGTCGCCGCACCGCGCGTGGCCGGCGGCTCCGGCGGGCTCGGCTCCCGGAGTACGCCGACCAGCCGGCGCATCTCCTCCAGGGCCTCGCGGCCGGTGTCGGCGACCACCTTGACGGCCCCGCGGGCGGCCGCCGGGTCACGGTCGATCATGAAGCGGGCGCCGTCGGCCTGGACGATCATCACCGCCATGCTGTGCGCCACCACGTCGTGCAGTTCCCGGGCGATGCGGGCGCGCTCGCCGGCGACGGCGGCGCGCGCCTCGGCCTCCCGCTCGCGTTCCAGTGTCGCGGCCCGCTCCTCCAGGCTGAGCACGTACAGTCGGCGGGTGCGCACGTTGAGCCCGACCAGCCAGACCGCGCCGGTGACCAGCCCGAAGTAGATGGCGCTGGCCCACCAGACGGGCCCCTCGGTCTGCAGGGCGGCAAGCACCACGCCGACCGCGGCCCCCAGGCCGGCCAGCACTCCGTCGCGGAGCCGATTCGCGTACTTCACCACGCTGTAGAGGGCGACGAGCACGGCGATGTCGTACGGCAGCGGGCCCCACCCGGCGACCACCTGGACCATGGCCAGCACGGCCACGGCGGCGGCCACGGCGGACGGGTGGGTGCGCCGGAACAGCAGCGCCACCGCCATCGCGAACCCGACCAGGATGGCCGGCCAGCCGCCCGGCGGACCGGCCACGACGCCGGCGAGCGCGAGAAGCACCACGACGCCGCAGACGAAGAGGTCGAAGGCGACGCCCCGCAGCGGGCGGCCGAAGATCGTCCGGTTCACGGTCACCCAGCGTACGCGCGGCGACGGTGGTGGACTCCGGGTGACGCCACCCCGGTCAGGAGCCGAGCAGCTCCCGCATCCGGGCGATCTCGACGTTCTGCTCGACGGCCACCGAGTTCGCGAACTCCTGGAGCATCGGCTCGGCCCCCACCTTGAGCAGGTTGCTCGACATCTCGACGGCGCCGGCGTGGTGATCGCTCATCATCTGCACGAAGAGCCGGTCGAACTCGGCGCCCCGGGTGTCGGCGAGCCGCCGCATCGCCTCGGGCGACTGCATGCCCCGCATGGTGCCGTGGTCGTGCCCGGCGACGTCGGCGGAGAGCTTCCGGGCCTGCAGCCACGCCCGCAGGACGCCGATCTCCGGCGCCTGGGCCGCCCGGATCCGGTCGGCCAGTGCCTTCACCTTCGGGTCGGCGGCCCGCTCCGGGGCGAGCGCGGCCATCGCCAGCGCCTGCTCGTGGTGCGGGATCATCATCCGCACGTACCAGGCGTCCATCGAGTTGTGGGCCGGTGACGCGGTCCCCCGCACCTCCTCGGCGGGACGGACCTGAGCGGACTCGCCGGGCCGGCCGGGCACGATCACCGACGGTCCATCGCTGCTACTCGATGGAGTCGCGGCTCGCGGCGCAGGTGGCGTGCGGTCCGGATCGGGCTCCGACCGGAGCAGGACGGTGACGACGATCAGCAGGAGCGCGACCGCTGTGACGGCCGTCAGCACCCATCTGCCTCGCACGGTCATCCGGCACCCCCTGGAGGTCGAGGTCGTGGCGATCGTATCCATTGACGACAGGCTGAATATGTGACCTGGCTCACATAGATGTTGCTCAAGCAAACAGTAGTGTGACCTGAATCATCATCCCCTTCTGAAGGGACTCGCCGATGATCCGTTCCATTCCGTCCAGACCGGTCCGGCGCCGCCTCGCGGGCGTCGCCGCCGGCCTCCTCGTGGTAACCGTCGCGGGCGTCCCGACCGGCGTTCAGGCCGCGCCGGACGAGGTCGCCGCCGACCAGGCCGCCACCGTGGAGGGTGTCACCGCCCAGCTCGCCGTGGACGAGATCGCCAGCAGCGACAACCTGCGGCTGATCGCGAACCTGCCGAAGCAGGCTCCGTTCGACACCACCGCGGCGTTCGGCACCGACATCGCCTTCCAGGGACCCTTCGCCTACGTGGGCAACTACGAGGGGTTCACCATCTACAACATCGCGAACCCGGCCGCTCCGAAGATCATGTCCACGGTGCACTGCCCCGGGTCGCAGAACGACATCTCGGTCCACGGCAACCTGCTCTTCCTCTCGACCGACTCCTCGCGCAGCGACGACTCGTGCGCGAGCACCTCGCAGTCCGCGCGGGAGAAGGAGTCGTGGGAGGGCATCAAGGTCTTCGACGTCAGCAACCCGGTGAAACCGCGGTACGTCAAGTCGGTCGAGACGGCCTGCGGTTCGCACACCCACACCCTGGTGCCGGGCAAGGACAAGAAGACCGTCTACCTGTACGTCTCGTCGTACAGCCCGTCGGCGTCCTTCCCGGACTGCCAGCCGCCGCACGACTCGATCTCGATCGTGAAGGTGCCGGTGAAGTCGCCGACCGACGCGGCGGTGGTGGCAACGCCGAACCTCTTCCCCGACGGCGGGTACCGGAACACCAGTGGCTGCCACGACATCACGGTGTTCCCGGAGAAGGACCTGGCCGCCGGCGCCTGCATGGGTGACGGCATCCTGCTGGACATCTCCGACCGGGAGGCCCCGCGGGTCGTCCACGAGGTGCGCGACACCGTGAACTTCGCCTTCTGGCACTCGGCGACGTTCAACAACGCCGGCACCAAGGTCGTCTTCACCGACGAGTTGGGCGGTGGCAGCGGAGCGACCTGCAACGAGACCGTCGGGCCGAACCGGGGCGCGGACGCGATCTACGACATCGTCGACGGCGAGCTGGTGTTCCGCAGCTACTTCAAGATCCCGCGGGCCAACGCCAACACGGAGAACTGCGTCGCCCACAACGGCTCGCTGATCCCCGTGCCCGGACGCGACGTCATGGTCCAGGCCTGGTACCAGGGCGGCATCTCGGTCTGGGAGTTCACCGACTCGGCAAACCCGAGGGAGATCGGCTACTGGGAGCGCGGTCCGCTCTCGGACACCCAGCTGATCCTCGGCGGCTCCTGGTCGGCGTACTACTACAACGGACACATCTACTCGAGCGACATCCAGAAGGGCTTCGACGTGATCGAGATCGACCAGGCGTCGATCCCGGGCGCGAAGACGCACCACTACACCCGGCTGAACGTGCAGACCCAGCCGAGCTACTGACGTTCGGGCGGAGCTGACCCGAGCGTCGCCGGGCCCGGTCCTCCCCGGAGGGCCGGGCCCGGTCCGTCCACTGTGACGCCGAACGGGACCGGGTGGCGTCGGACGTTACGCGGACTCCGGGACGATCGAGGTCATGACCACGGCCGCCATCGACAGACGGCGCAAGATGTGATCTGAGTCACATCGATGCACGTCAGTCGGCGGTAAGGTGTGCCGCAGTCATCATCCCCTTGCGAAGGGCGCCGCCGATGATCAGATTCCCCACGCCGCGGTCCCGACGGCTCGCCGTCCTGAGCCTCGCCACGGCCGGCTTCCTCGTCGCCGGCCTGGTCGGCGCCGCACCCGGCAGCGCCGGGGTGGCGTCACCGCCGGGCACGGTCGACACCATTCCCGGCGTCGACGAGATCCGCAGCAGCCCCAACCTGAAGCAGGTCGCCAACCTGCCGAAGGAGGCACCGCTCGACGCCACGAACAGCGACCTCGCCTTCCAGGGCCGGTACGCGTTCGCCGGAAACTACAACGGCTTCGTCATCTACGACATCTCCCGACCGACGGCGCCGACCGTCGTGTCGCGGGTGCTCTGCCCTGGATCGCAGAACGACATCTCCGTCCACGGTGACCTGCTCTTCCTCTCCACCGACTCGCCGCGCAGCGACGACTCCTGCGCCAGCACCGCGGTGCCGTCGAGCCAGACCCGGTGGGAGGGCATCAAGATCTTCGACATCCGCGACAAGGCCAACCCGCGCTACGTCAAGAGCGTGCAGACCGCGTGCGGCTCGCACACGCACACGCTGGTGCCGGGCAAGAACCGCAAGACGGTGTACGTGTACGTCTCCTCGTACGGCCCGTCGGACACGTACGTCGGCTGCCCGCCACCACACGACTCGATCTCCATCATCAAGGTGCCGGTGAAGTCCCCCACCGACGCTGCCGTGGTGGCCGTGCCGAACCTCTTCCCCGACGGCGGCTTCGAGGGCGTGCCGGGACAGAAGTCGGCAACCAGCGGCTGCCACGACATCACCGTCTACCCGAGCCGGAACCTGGCCGCCGGCGCGTGCATGGGTGACGGCATCCTGATGGACATCTCGAACCGCGAGGCGCCGCGGATCATCAACCGTGTCCGGGACACGGAGAACTTCGCGTTCTGGCACTCGGCCACGTTCAACAACGCCGGCACCAAGGTCGTCTTCACCGACGAACTGGGTGGTGGCAGTGCGGCCACCTGCAACGAGACCGTCGGGCCGAACCGGGGTGCCGACGCGGTCTACGACATCGTCGGCCGCGGCGACCGGCGCACGATGGTGTTCCGCAGCTACTTCAAGATCCCCCGGCCCAACGCCGACACCGAGAACTGCGTGGCGCACAACGGCTCGTTGGTCCCGGTGTTCGGGCGCGACATCATGGTCCAGGCGTGGTACCAGGGCGGCATCTCGGTCTGGGACTTCACCGACTCGGCCAACCCCCGGGAGATCGCGTACTGGGAGCGGGGTCCGCTCAACGCCGAGCGCCTCGTCGGCGGCGGCACGTGGTCCGCGTACTGGTACAACGGCTACATCTACTCCAACGACATCGCGAAGGGCCTCGACGTCCTCAAGCTCACCGACTGGCGTACCTGGACTGCGAACCTGGTCCGCTACCGCGAGCTGAACGTGCAGACCCAGCCCAGCTACCTGGGCTGACCGCCACACCGCCGGGCCCGGCCCCCCTGGGGGCCGGGCCCGGTCGCGTCTGGAACCAGCACTGTTGAGGTACTAGCGCCAATAGGTTTGCCATGGAAACCTATTGGCATGACTTCAGATGCAGTTCCTGCCGACAGCGATCCCCGCCGGCTTCTGGACGAGGTGCGCGGCCTGGCCCGTCGGGTCCGCCTGACCCAGCGGGTGACGTGGCTGCCGCTCCTGGCGCTGGCCGCGGTGACCTTCGGCGCGATTCCCGTCTCCGGGTGGGGCCCCACGATCACCAGCGACTGCCGTGCGGTGGACGGCGGTCAGGTGTGCAAGGTCTGGCAACCGGCCCTGCAGCTCTACTGGCTCGCAGCGCTGCTACTGGCGTACGTGGTGATCGCCCGCGGGTACCTGCGCGTCGCCCGGGCCCGCGGAGTGGACACCCGGGTGCGACCGTACGTGCTGACCGGTGTCGCGCTCTCGGTCGCGCTGTTCGCCGCCGTCGCGGCCGGCGCCGGGGCGTGGATCGTCCCCGACCCACAGCTCCTCGACCCGGCCGCCCCCGTCCAGATGCTGTTCCGGCTGCTCACCCCGGTCGGCGGGATCGGGCTCGGCCTGCTGGTGCTGGCCTGGCTGGAGCGGCACCCCACACTGCTGCTGTTCGCCCTCGGATACCTGGCGGTGGTGCTCGTGCCGATCACCTTCGGCTGGGGAGCGCACTGGGGTGGCCGGTGGCAGTCGGCGCCCATCCTGATCATCACCGGCAGCCTCCTGCTCGTGGGCAGCGCCGGCTTCGCGCTCGCCCGGCGTCCGGGGCGACCCCGATGACCGACCCCGTCGACACCCCGGACGAGGCCACCTCCGCGCATCCGGTCACCGACCTCGACGACGTGGTGCACCAGCGGGTCCGGCTCGGCATCCTCACCATCGCCCACGAGGCCCGCCGGGTCGAGTTCGGCTTCCTGCGCACCCAGCTCGACCTGACCGCCGGCAACCTCTCCAAGCACCTCAGTGTGCTGGAGACGGCCGGTCTGATCAGGATCGAGAAGGGCTACGAGGGGCGGCGCGGCCGTACCTGGATCACGCTGACCACCGCCGGCAGCGCCGCGCTCGCCGACGAGATCACGCGCCTGAAGACGCTCATCGCGCGGGTCGAGCGCACCGGGCCCCTGCGGATCGGTGACGACCGCGACGCGGATCGTCGGCGGTCAGGTCGGGATGCGGTCGAGCTGCCGTCGGATCGCCCCGGGGCGCAGCGCCGGCCGCCCTTGTGGACGCCGCCCCGCCGAGCATAGACTTTGCGATGCAGAGTTATCGTCATCGCAGAGTAAGGACGCCGATGGATCGCGACGCCGCCACCCAGGCCGAACGCACCCTCGCCGAGCTGGACACGCTGCGCCAGCGGGCGGCCCGGCGCGCCCACGGCGGCGTCTGGCTCCCGGCCACCGGCGTCGCCACGCTCCTGCTGGCCAGCACCGCCCTGTACGCGACACCGTTCGGCGACCGTTACTCGATCGTGGCCGAGCACCCCTTCTGGGCCGGCCTGCCCGATCAGCAGCGCTCGCCGGTGGCCTCCTACCTCTTCTGGTTCCTGGGCATCCCGCTGTTGTTCAGCGTGGTCGCGTTCTGGTACCGGTGGCGGGCCGGTCGGCTCGGTGTCCGGGTGCCCTGGCGCGCGGTCGCCGCCGCCGGGCTCGGCGTGCTGGCGCTGCTCGCGGTGCTCGCCGCCGTTCCCACCGGCCCGGTGCCGGACGGGTTGACCGCCGGCACCGGACCGAACTGGGAGGGTCTGCTGACTCCCCTGCTGCCGGTCGCCGCGACGGTCGTCGCGCTCGGCTGGGTGGAGCGGAGCCGGGGACTGCTCGCGAGCGGGGTGTGGATCCTCGCGCTGGCCGTGTGGCTCTGCACGAGCTGGCCGATGGGCACCGTGCCCGGCTGGATGCTCGGCAACGATGCGGGCGGCCAGCTGGCCTGGCGTCCCGGTCACTATCTTGTGCTGATGGCCCTGCCGCTGCTGGTCACCGCCGCCGTCACCGGAGTCACCGCCCGGCGCGCCGCCCGTGACTGACAACCGACGGCCACACCCGGCCACGGCACTGGACGACGTCGTCCACCAGCGGGTGCGGCTCGGCATCCTCACCGTGCTGAGCGAGGCGCACGAGTGCCGGTTCGCGACACTGCGCGACGAGCTGGGCCTCACCGACGGGAACCTCAACCGCCACCTGCAGATCCTGGAGCGGGCGGGGCTGCTGCAGGTGATCAAGGGTTACGAGGGGCGCCGACCGTGCACCTGGCTCCGGCTGACCCGGCAAGGCCGGACGGCGTTGCGCGCCGAGGTGGCGGCGCTGGAGCAGCTCGTCGCCCGCATCCGTGCCGCCGGGGACGACGCCGGCTGAGTCGTGCCGGTCCCGCGCACAGGCGGGACCGGCGTCCCCCGGTCAGCCGCGGCGCACCGGCAACTGCAGTTCCGTGACACCACCGGACGGGTCCTCGGCGCAGTACTCGACGTACAGCTCCCGGGCGTAGCCGTCCGCGCGCCAGCCGTTCTCCTCGATCCACCGGGCGAGCACCTGCATCGTGCCCTCCACCTCGTCCATCGACCCGTGGTGGATGACGGTGGCCGCGGCCGGCACCCCCGGCAGGTCGACCACCGCGACGTCCGGAAGCCGGTCCGGTACGACCGCCACACCGACGCCGGCGTGAACGACGACCTTCTCGCCGTCGCCGGCCGGCTCGTAGTACGCGAGCCCGGGTCCGGTGGGCGTCACGCCCGCCGCTTCCAGCCGCCGGAACAGCTCCGGGTACAGCGGCTGGATCACCGGACCGATGTCGGCGCTCTCGTAGCTGGCGGCGACGGCCGTCAGCTCGGCCACGCGGACCGGCGGCAGTTCCTTCAGTACGACGTCCTGAGTGGTCATGCGACCCTCCGTCTCGATCGCCCGGAGCCTCGCCTCGACCCCCGCCAGCCGGGCGGTGTCCGCCGCGAGCTGCGCCTCCAGTTGGGCGCGGCGCAGCCGCAGCATGCCGCGCAGCTCGGCGACGTCCAGGACGTCGTCGAGGACCGCCCGCACCTGTGCCAGGGTGAGGCCGAGATCCTTCAACGCGATCACCCGGTTGAGCCGGCGGAGCTGCTCGGCGGTGTAGTACCGGTACCCGCTGTGCGGATCGACGGCGGCCGGCCGGAGCAGGCCGACGCTGTCGTAGTGACGCAGCATCCGGACCGACACCCGGCCGAGCCGTGCGAAGTCTCCGATGGTGAGCATGGTCCCTCCACGGTCAGCCCTGACACGGTGTCAGAGTCAACCCGGGCCGGTCACCCCGGCAGCGGCGCGCCGTCCCCGCGGGTCTGGCGCGGCCCGACCAGCCGGCGCACGACCGGCACCGCATTCCACTTCGCCGCGCCCACCAGGTCCCGGGCGTGCTCCAGCATCGTGTAGTCCCGACGGGCCCGCCCGGCGGCGATGGCCCGATCCAGGTCGTTACCACAGCGGGTGAGGACGCTGTCGAAGTCGCGACGCACCGGTTCGAGCAGGTCGTAGCCGAACGAGCGGTGCAGCCGGGCGAAGAGCGGCTTGTAGAGGCGGGCGCGCTCGTGCAGGCCGGACGAGTACGACATCGGATTCTTCGGCCGGCGGCGGATGTAGTCGGGCAGCAGGTCGGCGAACGCCCGCCGGACGATCCACTTCTCCTGCCCCTCGCGCAGCTTCAGTCCGACGGGCAGCCGCATCGCCAGCTCCACCACGCTCAGGTCGAGGAACGGCACCCGGGCCTCCACCCCGTACGCCATGCTCGCCCGGTCGACCCGCTGCAACTCCGTACGGCAGAGGTTGCGGATCTTGTGGAGGAAGAGCCGGCGGGCCGCCTCGGGGCCGACCTGGTGGTACATGGGGTAACCGCCGAACAGCTCGTCCGAGCCGTCGCCGGTGAGCACCACCTTCACGCCCAGCTCCCGTAGCCGCCGGAACAGCGGCACCGAGACCACCGCGTTGATGATGTCGCCGTACTCGGTGAGCTCCGAGACGCGGATGGCCTCCCGGATCTCCGCCAGCCGGATGTCGCGCGGCCGCAGCTCCACCACCTCGTGCGGCACGCCGAGGTCCCGGGCCAGCCGCCGCGCGTACGCGAGGTCGGGGCTCTCCGGCACGCCGACGGTGACCGCGACGCAGTCCGGGTGCATCTCGCGCAGGTGCAGCAGGGCCAGGGAGCTGTCCAGGCCGCCGGACAGCACCACGCCGACGGTCAGGTCGGTGTCCACCCGTGCCCGGATGCTGTCGGTGAGGGCGGCACGGACGAGCAGGGCGGCCTCGTCCGGGTCGTCCACCGTCGGCAGCCCCGCGCCGAGGGAGAGCAGGTCGACGTAGGGGCGCAGCCGGACCGGCCGGTCGGCGTCCGCCCAGCCGTGGTGCCCCGGCGGCACCTCGACGATCGGCGTGCCGAAGCCGACCAGGGCCTTGACCTCGCTCGCCACGTGCAGGCAGCCCGGGGTCCGGGTCCAGTACAGCGGCTTGACGCCGAGCGGGTCGCGGACCAGGTAGGCACGGCCGCTGGCCCGTTCGACGATCGCGAAGGCGTACTCGCCGCGCAGCCGGGAGACCATGCCCTCGCCCCAGCGCAGATACGCGGCGAGCACCACCTCGGTGTCGCTCACGCTACGGAAGCGGTGCCCGAGCGCGGTCAGCTCCGCCCGCAGCTCGTGGTGGTTGAAGACCTCGCCGTTGTAGCAGAGCACCAAGCGCTCGTCGGCGGAGACCCAGGGCTGCACGGCCCGCTCGCGGTCCACCACCCGCAACCGGCGCACGCCGGTGAGCAGGCCGTTCTCGGAGCGGGTCTCGGTCACCTCGCCCCGGGTGTCCAGCGTGGCCAGCATCCGCCGGAAGCGGGCCGGGTCGGCCTCCGGGCCGAGACTCACCGCGATGCCGCACATCGGCTCAGACCCCCATCTCGGTCTCGTACGCCCGCCGCAGCCGGCGGCGCGCCGCCGGCGCCAGGCACAGGTGCCAGGCCTGCCCCTCGTCGACGACGTTGACCTCGCCCGTCCGCTGCCGGGCGAGCAGCAGGTCGGCCAGTGTTTGCCGGACCCCGAACCGGCCGAACCACTCCATCTCCACGTCCACCGCCCAGCCGAGGCAGTGACCGCTGGGGACCATCGCCGCGTAGCCCAGCCGCCGCAGCCGGTGCTGGTGCTCGGCGCTGCGGACCAGGCTGGTCACCCACAGCGGCGGCGTGCCGACCGGGGTCCGTGCGGCGAACTCCCGGCCGATGTCGTTGAGCAGCGCCACGACCTCCCGGCGGGCCCGGCGGAACAGCAGGCCGGCCGTGCGCGGGGTGGCGGCGGGGCGGACCCGGCGCCGCAGCGCCCGCACCCCCCGGCCGAGCAGCGTGGCCGGCTGCTCCTGGTAGCGGAAGCGCAGCAGGTCACGCCGGCGCAGCCACTCCAGGTCGACCAGGTCGGGGCTGGCGTTCACCTGCTCGTCGGTGAGGTAGGTGGGCGCGTCACGCCACCACATCACGTCGATGCGCGACAGCAGGTAGATCCGGACGAGGGCGGTGAGGTCGGCTGCGGAGCTGCGCTCGTTCGGCTGGTACCGCGCCATCTCCAGCAGCAGTGTCTCCCGGGCGCCGACCAGGCCCTGCGGAGTGGCGTTCAGCACGGCGGCGATGGCCGGCTCGCGCAGCCGCTGGTCGATCAGCACCTGCCGGGCTGCGGTGCCGGGCGCCCCGGCGAGAGCGCCCACCTCGATCAGCAGGTCGGCGACGGCCGCCCGGTAGGCGTCGAGGTCGGGCTGGGCCGCCGTGGCGCGCCGGGACAGGGCGGACGGGGCCCGCCGTCGGGCGGGCGCGGTGGGCGAGACCGGACCGGGCTGCTGTCCCGGACTTCGGCTGGGCACACGCATTGGTCGGGTCCTCTCTCCCGTCGCGTCATCACGGCGAACGTCACCCTGTGTGACAACGTAATCACGTGCGACAGCCCAAGTCCGAACAATCCTCCTATCCCACCCAGAGGAATTCAGCCCGGCCCGAACCACTCCCTTCGGCACGGCTGGCTCAAGCCCGCCACCTCGGCGTAGGAAGGGATAGCGGGCCCAGGTCGCGATCTGGAACACCGCCAGGTCGAGTACGGCACGGCGCCGAGCCGGCGGCGACCGCCGAGTTCGACCACCTGCGGATCTACCGCTGAGCCGGGGACCGGGGCCGTCCACCGCGGTACGGCCCCGGTCCGCCGGTCACGGCAGCCGCGCGTAGGGTGCCTTCGGCTTGATCGGCGGCGGGCGCAGCGTCGCGACGACGCCGGCATGGTCGGACGGCCAAAGCCCGGACTGCGTACGGTCGCTCTGCTCGTCGCCGACGAGGTGGATCTCCTTCACGCCGACGTTGCCGCGGAACAGGACCAGGTCGATCCGCAGACTCAGCGTCGAGACCGGGTTGCGCAGGTCGGGCGCCTGGCAGCAGGTGAAACCGGGATCGTCGGAGCGCTCCTCGCTCCAGGCGTCGACGAAGCCCGAGTCGAGCAGGAACTGGTACGTCGGGAAGGTCGGGTCCTGCGGGTCGTCGGCGGTGGTGTTGAAGTCACCGGCGAACACCACCGGAAGTCGGGTGCTCGCCGCGCTGGCAACCAGCTCCCGCGCCTGGGCCTGCTGGATGGTGAACGGCGGCGTCGGCTCCAGGTGCGTCGTGACGAACCGGAACGTCCGGCCGCGGACCGTGGCGTCGACGGAGGCCCAACCGTTCCGGCTCGCGATCGGGCCGACCGCCGACTGGAGCACCTGGTTGACCGCGAACGTCTGCACCTGCAGGTTCGACACCGTGACGTGGCCGACCCGGGCGAGGATCACGCTCCGTTCGGTGAGACGTACGTCGAAGCCGAGCGAGCTGGGAGCCTCGACATCGAGCTCGGGCACGATCGCGACCGCCTCGTAGTGCAGGCCGAGCCGGCCGAGCGCGCCGAGGAGAGCCTTGAGCTGGTCGGATTCCACGTTCGTCGCGGGCAGGGTGCCGGTGCGCACGATGTCCGCCTCCTGCAGGGCGACGAGGTCGGGCCGGTTCCGGGCGATCTCACGCGCCACCGCGGCGGCGCGCTCCGCTGGATCCGACGCCAGGATCCGCTGGTACGTCAGCGACACCGCCGCCAGGAACTCCTGCGGCGTCTGTGCCTCGGCGATCGCCTGGAAGTCGCTGCCCACGTACATGTTCTGGGTCATGACGCGGACCGTGGCTGCGCCGTGGCCGCCGCCCGCGACCGCGGCCGTACCGGGCAGCAGCGCCAGGCCGAGCACAGCGGTCAGAAGCACGCCGACAAGACGAGAGATCCAGGGTGCCGGGCCGAACCCCGACGATCGAACGCGCTTCATGCGTCCTCTCTCACGAACATCATGCCTGTCGTGCCGGGGCCAGCTTCAGGCGATTTATGCAGTGAGATGAGGATAGTTCGGTTAAGGACCGTATGCGGAGAGTGCGACGAAAGCGAGCAACGTTGCACCAGACCGCTTCCGTGCCGGAAGTGCCCGGCGGGACCGGGATGCGGCGGGCCCCGGTCGCCGGTGCGACCGGGGCCCGCCAGGGTTCACAGCTTCTCGTAGCAGGGCCGGTCGAGCGTGTACGCCGCCGCGGTCGGTCCGGTGAACAGGTCCCGGACCTGGCTGACCCCGGTCGGAGCGGCCTGGTCCGGCTTGTAGATGGCGGTCACCCGGACCGCCCCGTCGTTCGGCCCGGCGGCGTAGTTGCCGGCGCCGTCGGGCAGCATGCCCTCGTAGTCGACCTTGGACAGGGACTTGACCGCCTTGAGCAGCCCGGCCCGGGTCAGGTCACCGTCGGCGACGGCCTTCTCCAGCGCCGCCTTCATCGGGTACGACCACACCCAGCCCGCCGTGTAGCCGTCGTTCGGGGTGATGCCCGGCAGCGCCTCCCGCAGCGCCCGGTGCCCCGGGGTGTCGGTGGCCCACGCGTTCCAGGGCGCGGACTGCTCGTACCTCGCCAGCAGCGCCGGCGCGGCCGGGCTCTGCAAAAGCGCCGGGTTCCAGGTCGGGCTGGTGCCGATGAACCGGCCGGCGAAGCCGCGGGCGACAGCCTGGCCGACGATCGTGGCCGCGTCCGCCGGGCCCATGGTCAGCACCACCAGGTCCGGCTTGCCGGTGAGGATGGCCTGGATGGCGCCGGCCTGCTTGTCGGCGCCCGAGTCGGTCTTGACGTCGGTGAACGTCATACCGAGCGCCTCGGCGGCCAGCTTCACCCCGGCGGCGGCGTCGTCGCCGTAGTCGCCGGCCAGGTGCACGGCCATCACCGTCTTCGGGTTGTACGCCTCCCGCGCGTAGTCGAGGGCGTTCATCGACTCGATGCAGTAGTTGGCACCGGACTCGATGATCACGTCCTCGAAGGCGTACCCGGAGGTCCAGGCCGCCGGCGCGGCGATCACGTTGTTCGCCTTCATGTCGCCCAGGATCGCGCCGGTGGTGGGCGAGCCAAGGCTCTGCGCCAGCGCCAGCACGTTCGGTTTGATCTCCTGGTAGACCTGGTTGTGGGTCTGCGGGTTGTACTTGTTGTCACGCACGTACCGGCTGACGTCCACCTCGTAGTCGCCGATTCCACCGCCGGCGTTGACCCGCTTCCAGAACGCCTTCTGCGCGTCGGTGATCGGCACCGCGAGCGCCCGGAACGGGCCCTCGGTGAGGTCGGAGATGATGCCGAGGTAGATGCACCCCTTCTCCTTGTCCACCGCCTCCGGGCACGGCTCGGAGGTCACGCCCACGTCGGTCTTCAGGCCGGAGTCGTCGGTCTCGGTGTCACCGCCCCGGCAGGCGGTGAGGCCGGCGGCCAGCAGGAGCAGGGCCGCCCCGAGGGCGATCCGCGACGTTGGTCTTGCCATGGCTTCCTCACATTTGGGTCAGTAGGAGAACGGCCACGCCTTCCAGTAGGTGCGGGCCCGGACCCAGAGGCCGAACAACCCGCGTGGTTCGAAGATGAGGAAGACGATGATGAGTGCGCCGTAGAGGATCGTCTCCACCTGGAAGACGTTCGGCACCTCGTTCGGCTGGGTGCTGATGAACGGCACCCACGCCTGCAGTTCCCGGGTGAGCCGGGGCAGCAGGGTGATGAAGAACGCCCCGGCGATCGCGCCGGAGATGGTGCCCGCGCCGCCGATGAGCACCATGGCGATGTACTGCACGGACAGCAGCAGACTGAAGGAACTGGGGTCGAAGAAGCCGGTGACGGTGTAGAGCAGCGCGCCGGCGCAGCCGGCGTAGAACGACGACACGGCGAACGCGATCGTCTTGTAACGAGGCAGGTTCACCCCGATCACCCCGGCGGCGATGTCCCGGTCGCGGATCGCGGTGAACGCCCGCCCGATCCGGGAGCGGGCCAGGTTACGGGCGGCCAGCGCGAAGACCAGCAGCAGCACCAGCATCAGCCAGAACAGCTTCTGGTCGCGGGTGGCCACCGAGTCGGTGACGGCGAGGGGACGGCCGAGGAACTCCAGCGTGGCCGCCGGACGGCCGACGCCCGCGCCGCCGGTCAGCGACGACCACTCGTTGAAGACGTGCTGGCCGATGAAGACCAGGCCGAGGGTGACGATGGCCAGGTAGAGGCCGCGCAGACGGGTCGCGAGCGGCGCGACCAGCACGCCCGCCACCGCCGCGACCACCCCGGCGGCCGGCAGCCACAGCGCGATGTCGGTGACGCCGAGGCCGATCACCCGGCCGTCCGGGTCGCCGCTCAGCGCCGCGGCGGTGTACGCCCCGATGCCGAGGAAGAAGGCATGCCCGAGGGAGACCTGGCCGGCGTACCCGGTGACCAGGCCGAGCCCGATCGCGCCGATCGCCGCGACGCAGCACACCGCGAGCAGTTGCAGCAGGTCGTCGGTGAGCAGGAAGGGCAGCGCGAACGCCAGCACCAGCAACGCACCGGTCCACCACCGCTTGGCCGGGGTGTCCAGCAGCGCCAGGTCCTCGGCGTACGACGTGCGCAGCAGCGGCCGGTGCCTCATCGTTCACCGCCCCGGACGCGGTTGGTCTTCTCTGCCGTTGGTTGTCCCACCTTCGTTCTACGCTGCACGACGTGCGAGAGATAGTGCGCTACACCTACCGGCTGCGACCGGGCGCGAAGGCGACCGCTGCTCTGACAGCTGAATGGGGGCGCTGTCGCTTTCTTTGGAACGAGGCGGTGCACCAGCAAAAGGTCGGCAACAGACCGACTCTTCGCAGTCTGTCCAAGATGCTTACCTACGCTCGCTCCCAGTTCACCTGGCTCCGGCAAGGCTCTCAGGTGGCGCAGCAGCAGACGTTGCGCACTTACGTTCTCGCCCTCAGCCACTCCTTCAAGATCAAGGGCCGAGGTAGGCCGCGTGTCAAACACCGCAAAAGGGCTCTTCCAACCCTCGAGTACACGGTCCGGGGATTCACCCTCAGGAACGGGCGGTTGCGCCTCGCGGGCGGCATCGACATCCCGGTCGTTTGGTCCCGGGAGCTTCCGTCGGAGCCAACGAGCGTCCGCGTCTACCGAGACGTCCTTGGGCACTGGTACGCGTCTTTCGTAGTCAGGCGGGACACAGAAGACTTCCCGTCGGCGAGCGGCTCTATTGGCATCGACTGGGGTGTGAAGGTCACCGCCACCACCACAAACTCCGTGTACGACCTGCCATACCTTGGATACCGCAAGAGGTGTGCGGACGAGCTTGCGAAAGCGCAACGCAAGATGAGCCGCCGTCGTAGACCTAAAGGTCACAGCCCCTCCAAGGGGTACGCCAACGCAAGACGCCAAGTTGCAAGGCTGCATAAGAAGGCAGCTCGCCAAAACACGCACGTCACCCGACAGTGGGCGAAGAAGATAGTCGCCGACCATCAGATGATCGCTGTCGAAGACTTCAAGCCAGTGTTCCTCGCCAAGTCCACTATGGCGCGCAAGTCTGCGGATGCCGCCATCGGCGCGGCGAAGCGCGAGTTGATCGAGCGCGGTAGGCGAGCCGGACGCACGGTGGTGCTTGTACCGCCGGCCTACACCACCATGACCTGCGCCGAATGTGGTTCGAGAGCCAAGAACCGCATCGGTTTGGGTGCGAGAACCTTCAGGTGCGAGCACTGTGGTTACACCGCGGGACGTGACCTGAACGCCGCGAGGACGATCCTCGCCACGGCAGAGCGCAACCGTGTTGGTGCTGATGACGTAAGCCATACGATCACCTCCTACGGGTCGGTCGGGTGCGGTCTGAGCCAAGAATCGCTGGATTCATCCATCGAGGCGCTAAACCCGTTCCACCTCCCGGGTGCCGAACAGCCCGTACGGCCGGACCAGCAGCACCACAAGCATCAGCACGTACGGGGTGATGACCGAGACGTTGCCGCCGAGCCAGGCGACGTCGTTGGCGTACGTGGCGACGAACTCCTGCAGGACGCCGACGGCGAGCCCGCCGATCACGGCACCGGGCAGCGAGTCCAGCCCGCCGAGGATGATCACCGGCAGGGCGGTCAACGCGATCAGCCACAGCGCGCCGTCGACGCTGCCCCCCGCGGCGGCGAAGGTGCCGGCCACCGCGGCGAGGCCGCCGGCCAGGGCCCAGCTGATCGCGAACACCGCGCCGACCGAGACGCCGTGCGCGAGCGCGGCCTCCTGGTCCAGCGCGGCGGCGCGCATCGCCAGGCCGGTGCGGGTGAACCGGAAGAATGCGAACAGCCCGGCCACCAGCAGGGCGGCCGCGACGACCGCCGCGAGGTGCCGTTGCTGCATCTCGACCGGGCCGAGGGCGAGAGTGCGCAGCCCCCACGGGTCGCCGACGTGCCGCACGTCGAGACCGATGAACGCGTTGACCACCACCCGGACCGCCACGTCCACGCCGAGCGTGATGATGGCGACGACGAACGCCGGCCGCCCCACCATGGGACGTACGGCGGTGCGCTCGACGCCGAGCGCCAGCAGCGCGGTGCCGAGCGCCGCGAGCGGCACGGCCGCCCAGAAGCCGACCTCGGGGGTGAGGTAGGTGACCGCGACGACGCCGGCGAGCATGAACGCCGGCTGCGCGAAGCTGATCACCCGGGTGGCCTTGTAGATGATGACGAAACCGAGCGCGAGCAGGGCGTAGACGCTGCCGGTGCCGAGCCCGCGCAGCAGGCTCTCGATCAGCTCGGTCACCGGTCACCGCCCGGGCCGTACAGGTCGTCGACCAGGTCGGCGAAGGCCCGGGTGACTGCCTCCCGGCGGACCTTCTGGGTGGCGGTCAGTTCGCCGTCGTCCTCGTCGAGTTCTTTCGGCAGCAGCCGGAACCGCTTGACCTGCTCGACCGGCGGGTGGCGGCGGTTGACCTCGTCGACGATTCCGCGGACCAGCTCGACCACCTCCGGCTTGGTGGTCAGGTCCCGGTAGGTGGTGTACGGCAGGCGGCGGGCCTGCGCCCACTGCCCGACCGTGTCCGGCTCGATGCCGATCAGCGCCACCAGGTACGGGCGGCGGTCGCCGATCAGCACGGCCTCCTTGACGTACGGGGACGCCTTCAGTTCGTTCTCGATGCCGGCCGGGCCGATGTTCTTCCCGCCGGCCGTGATCATGATGTCCTTGGCGCGGCCGGTGATCCGCACGTGCCTGCCGTCCACCCACTCCCCCACGTCGCCGGTGTGCAGCCAGCCGTCGGGCTCCAGCACCGCCGCGGTGGCGGCCGGGTCGTCGAGGTAGCCGGCGAAGACGCCGGGGCTGCGGGTGAGGATCTCCCCGGTGGCCTCGTCGATGCGCAGTTCCACACCGGACTGCGGTTCGCCGACCGTGCCCAGCTTCACCCGGCCCGGCCGGTTGCCGGTGGCGATTGCCGAGTTCTCGGTCATGCCGTACACCTCGTGCATCGGCACCCCGATGCCCATGAAGAAGCGCAGCACCTCCGGCGCGATCGGGGCGGCGCCGGAGGCGGCGTAGCGGACCCGGCGCACACCGATGCGCTCGCGCAGCGCCCGGTAGCAGAAGATCCAGCCGATCGCGTACGCCAGCCGGGTGGCGGCGGTGTGCCGCCCGCCGGTCGCCACCAGCCGCGCCCCGATCCGGTCCGAGACCCGCAGCCAGAACCGGGCGACCGCGCGTTTGAGCGGCGACGCGGTGGCGACCCGCGTGGTGACCGTGGCGAGGATCTTCTCCCAGATGCGCGGCACCCCGAACAGCAGGGTGGGCTGCACCTCGCGCAGGTTCGCCGGCACGGTGGCGATGGACTCGGCGAAGTTGACCTGCACACCGGCGCCGGCGTTGCCCCACGTGGTGAAGACCCGCTCGGCGACGTGGCACAGCGGCAGGTACGACAGGATCAGGTCGTCCGGGCCGGGCGGCGGGTCGGACAGGCCCCGGCCCTCGGTGACCGTTCGCACGGCGAAGTCCACGTTGGCGTTGGTCAGCATGGCGCCCTTGGGCCGGCCGGTGGTGCCCGAGGTGTAGATGAGGGTGGCCACGTCGGTGTCCGTCGCGGCGGTCATCGCCCGCTCGACCTCGCCCGGGTGGGCGATGCGGTGCGCCTCGCCGAGCGCTACGAAGTCGTCCCACTGCAGCAGGGCGGGGTGGTCGTAACGCCCGCGTACGCCACGCGGCTCCAGGTAGACCACGCGCTCCAGGTCGGGGCAGTCGGCGATGACGTCGAGGACCTTGTCCACCTGCTCCTGGTCCTCGGCGACGAGCACCCGCGCGCCGGAGTGCGCCAGCAGGTAGCCGAGTTCGCCGGCCGGGTTCGTCGGGTACAGCCCGACGGTTGCCGCGCGCACGGCGACGGTCGCCACGTCGGTCCAGAGCCACTCGCGCCGGTTCTCCGCCAGCACGGCCACCCGGTCTCCGGGACCGACGCCCAGGGCGAGCAGGCCGTGCGCCACGCTGGTCACGGTGTCCCAGTAGGCCGCCCAGCTCACCTCCGTCCAGACGCCCCGGACCTTCTCCCGCATCGCCACCCGGCGCGGCGTGGCGCGGGCGCGGGCGCGTACCCGCGAGGCGATCGTGGTGGCGGCGGCGCCGGCGGTGTCCGCGGCGGCCGCCCCCGTCGGCGCGGTCGTGGTGCTCACGTCGTGCTCACCTCCCCCAGGTAGGCGCGGATCACGTCGGGGTGGTGCTGGATCTCGGCGGGCGGCCCGGTGGCGACCGGCTGTCCGAAATCGACCACGAGTACGCGGTCGGCGAGGTCCATGACGAGACCCATGTCGTGCTCGACGAGCACGATCGGGATGCCCAGCTCCTCGCGGACGTCGAGGATGTAGCGGGCCATGTCCTCGGTCTCCTCGAGGTTCATCCCGCCCACCGGCTCGTCGAGCAACAGCAGCTTCGGTTCCATGGCCAGCGCCCGGCCGAGCTCCACCCGTTTCTGCACCCCGTACGGCAGCAGCCCGACCGGCATCCGCCGCCACTGCTCCAGTTCCAGGAAGTCGACGATCTCCTCGACCGCCGCGCGGGCGGCCAGTTCCGCACGGCGGGCCCGGCCCCGCCACAGCACCGCCGCCAGCGGCCCGTAGCGGATGTGGTGGTGCCGCCCGAGGAGCAGGTTCTCCAGGACGGTGAGGTTGGCGAACAGCTCGACGTTCTGGAAGGTGCGGGCCAGGCCGAGGGCGGCGATCTCGTGCGGGCGGCGGCCCACCAGGTCGACGCCGTCGAACACCACCCGCCCGGCCTGTGGCCGGTAGACCCCGGAGAGCACGTTGAAGATGGAGGTCTTGCCAGCGCCGTTGGGCCCGATCACCGCGAACAGTTCCTGCCGCCCGACGTTGAAGCTCACCCCGTCGATCGCCCGTACGCCCGCGAAGGCGAGCCGCACGTCGTCGAAGGTCAGGATCGGTTCTTCGGTCACGACAGCCACCGCTTCCGTCGCCGGTAGTGCTTGACGTCCCGGAACGACCGCCGGGTGGATCCGTCGCCGGCGTGCAGCCCGAGGTAGAACTCGCGGACGTCGTCGTCGGCGAGCAGCTGCGCCGCCGGCTTGTCCAGCACCACGCGGCCGGTCTCCAGCACGTAGCCGTGCGCGGCGATCGACAGCGCCATGGTGGCGTTCTGCTCGACCAGCAGCACGGCCGTGCCGGCGGCGTTGATCCGCAGGATCAGCTCCCGGACCTGCTCCACGAGGCGGGGCGCGAGACCCAGGCTGGGCTCGTCCAGCAGCAGGTAGCGCGGGCCGGCCATCAGCGCCCGCCCCATCGCCAGCATCTGCTGCTCGCCGCCGGAGAGGTAGCCGGCGGTGCGGCGGCGCCGCTCGGCGAGCACCGGGAACAGCTCGTACACCTCGTCGAGGCGGCCCGGGATCCGACGCGGGTCGGTGTGCCCGCCGAGGCGCAGGTTCTCCTCGACCGACAGCTCCCCGAAGATGCGCCGCCCCTCCATCACCTGGGCGACGCCCCGGCGGACGATCGCCGCCGGCCGCAGCCGGTGCAGCGGCTCGCCGTCCAGCGTGACCTCACCCCGGGCCACCTCGCCGTCGTGGATGTCGAGCAGGCCGGTGATCGCCCGCAGCAGGGTGGTCTTGCCGGCACCGTTCGCGCCGAGCAGCGCGACGATCGCCCCGGGCGGCACGCTGATGCTGAGGCCGCGCAGGACCAGCATCACGTCGTCGTAGACGACCTCGAGATTCCGTACCTGCAGCACGGCACCCCCAAGGGTTACCTGTGGCGTGCGCCACAAGTTACCGAGCATTAAACCGTGCGGAACGTCCCCGCAAAAGATCGGATCGGTGGGATCTTCGGACGGAACGAGTTCCGGTCCGTCCCCGGGAACGCCCGCCTGCCCGGTGCGAAAGCGGAGTTCCCGCCGGCCCGGGGGCCAGCGGGAACTCCTCGATCGGCGGGTGGTTCAGTTGGCCGGCGGTACCGGCAAGGTGTGTCCGGTGTACGAGACCCGCGCCGACGCCAGGCGCTGGCCCTCGGTGGAGGAGAGCCGACGCTCGTAGGCGCGGAAGGCACCGTTCTGGTTGCGGAACACGATGATGAAGGACTGCTCGGCGCCGGTCGAGACCACGGCGACCGCGGGGTCGGTGGCCACGTTCTCCGGGTAGCTCACCGGGTCCGGGTTCAGCACCGACCACTGTCCCCAGGTGTTCGATCCGGTCGCCGTCTCGAACACCTGGTGCAGCTCGTTGTCGTGTCCGCGAGCGACCACCGCCACCCGGGTCAGCACCGGGTCCAGGATCACCGCGGGAGAGCCGGCGGCGGTGAAGTCGCCGATCCGCTCCCACCCGGTCGACCACGACCCGGACGAGACCTCGACCTTGGTGCGGATCGACCCGTCGGATTCACGCACGACGATCCGGGTCCGGTAGCCCAGCAGGGAGACGGCTGCCGGCGTGCCGGTGATGTCACCTCCGAGGTCGGTCCAGCCGGACAGGGCACCGTCCGGGAAGTAGAGGGCGGTCTTCACCGTGCCGGCGATGGTTCGGGCGACCAGCCGCACGGCGTTGTCGTCCGCCTTGACCGCGGTGACCTCACCGGCCAGGTCCGCATCGCCGAGGCTCACCCAGGCCGGCGACGGTCCGGTCTGCCGGTAGTGCCACAGCCGGCCGTCGACGTCGACGGCGAAGAGGACGTCGACCTGGCTGCCGTTGTCCGTGACGCGTACCCCGGTCGGCGGACCGGCCATCGAACCACCCAGACTCGTCGGTGCCGGCCAGGTGTAGTCCACCTCGGTGTTCTCGTTGGTCGACCAGATGTCCGTGTCGACGTTCTGGGCCGCGACCTGGATCCCCTTGTCCGCACGCTGGTGCAGCGACGGCGGTCCCACGTACGCCTCCTGCCCGAACACCGGGGCCCAGACGACGGAGTTGTAGTTCCCGGGTTCCATGGTGCCCACCTGGACCCCGCCGGCGTTGTTGGTGAACGCAAGCGTGATCTTGCGAAGCTGGGCGCCGTCCGGCTCGCCCTGCAGCACCGCCATCCGGGTGAACGGCACCGGCGTCAGTTCCTGCACCGGGTCGGCGAACCAGGCCTGCAGGTCGACCAGCAGGTGCAGCGTGCCGCTGCTGTTGTTCCTGATCCGGATCTTGCCCTCGGTGCCGACCTTGGTGACCGCGAGGCTGGACCGGGCGATCTGGCCGGTGCTGAAGTTGCCGGCCGACGCCGTCGTCGGCGTCGCACCGAGCGGCCACACGGTCAGGTGACCGGTGGCGGTCGGGCCGACCGCGGCCAGGTTCAGCACCGCGCCCGCGATACCCCGGGTCGGCAGGCCGTTCGTGCCACCGATCGCGACGTCGACCGTCGCCCCGGCGGCCAGCGGCGTCTTGGCGCCCACGTTCCGGGTGTCCAGCAGCCGGCTGGCCGGCACGGTACGAAGGCCGGCACCGGTGGTCGGCGTAGCCGTGAAGTAGCCCTGAACCGAGACGAGCGCGTGCACCGTGCCGCTGCCCCGGTTGGTGAGGACCACCTTGCCGTCGGCGGGGAGCTTCACGCTCATGCCCATCGACGTGATCCCGACCTGGTAGTCGAGGGTGTTGGCCGCGCCGGCCTGGTTCGCCGGCGCGACGGTGAGATAGCCGAGACCGGTGGCGTTGGTGACGATCACGTCGATCATCGCCGCCGACGCCCCAGCCGGAACCACCCCGCCGGTCAGCGTGACGGTACGGCTGCCGCCGTTGGCGCCGAGAGGGCCGGTGCTGGTGCCGAGGCCGCTGCGGGTGTCCACCAGTCGCGTGTGGTCGACCGGCACGAACGCCCCACCGGCGCCGCTCGTGCTCGTCGTGAAGTAGCCCTGCACGTCGAGCTTGATGTGGGTGCTTCCGCTGTGGTGGTAGATGTCCAGCTTGCCGGCGGTGCCGGGGGCGACGACGACCGAGTTGGACAGAACCTCGCCCTTCGAGGCGTTGAGCGAGGAGGCGACGGGACGGGTCGCGCCGTGCGGGAACACGGTCAGGTGGGTGTTCCCGGTGGGCGCGATGGCGGTGACGTCCACCAGGAGGGCACGCACACCGGTGGTGGGCACGCCGCCGACACCGAGGGCGGTGACGGTCGTCGTGGAGCCGGCGGGCCGCACGCCCGTCACGCCACCGGTGCCGTTACGCGTGTCCAGCAGGACGGTGTTGACGGGTACGAAGTCCCCGCCCTTTCCGGCCGCGTCGGCGACGGCCGGCAGCACCCGGCCCGTCGTCAGGATGACAACAATCGCAATGAGGGGGATAAGGGACTTCCCTGCGCGAGAAATCATGACTTCCCTTTCTCGAGTCCGGGCCTTGACGTATATAGAAAGGGCTGCGAAGGGGCCATATCGGCAAGGGATCATTGCACCCCCGATGGCCGAGTCATGAACGGAAGCTACCATTGGCACTTGTAGTGGAAATGGTTCCCTTCGCCGATTTCCACATAACCCATGGCTTGCAGCGTGCGGGCTTCGGGCGGCCGGGCCGCGAAGGCAACCAACGGTTCCCCGTACGGCCCGAGAGCACGGGCGATCCCTTTAAACTCCGCGCCCGGATCAAGTTTCAACAATTCGGCGCTGCGCCACAGCAGCGCAAGAACGATGGCCACGTCACGAGGGTCTTCACTGGCACCCATGAGGGCCGCCGCGCGGAGTCCCGCCCGCAGGTACCGAGGCGTCGCCAGCCGCACAGCGAGGGCTGCGGCTCGCTGCACATATGGACTCAAGACCGTCTCCCCCACGGCCGCCACAGATCGTGTTGCCGCTTCGAAGGCTGGCCCCTCACCCAGTTTCTCGACAAGACCGGTGATCCGCTCGTCCCGCTCTGACGGCATCGGTTTCCGCAGATAATCCTCTCGGGGCCTGAACCGCAGCATTTCACCGAGATCGGAGGACTTTGTCATCAGGGCTTCCTCCCAGGCACCATCTTTGTCTCATCGACAAACTCGTATCCGCGCCGTAGCAGCGCCTGAATCTCGTGGTGAAAGACCCGGTGCCGCGCGTTCTTCGAGTCCCATAGCGTTTGGAACCGGATAGGAGATGCCAGGTAGATCTCCCGGCCGGCATCCGCCACGTCCTCGATCCACTGCATGTTGCCGGCGAAGGTCCAAGCAGGGTCATCGAGCACCACAAGACCCGGCACGGGCTTGGCGATGTCAGTATCGGGAAGAGCGCCAAGAACAATTTGGTCACCGGGCCTACCAACGGAAGCCAGAGTGCAAACGTCGTTGTGGACGAGAGCCGACGTCCCCCCGGCGACCACATAGTACGTGTGCAGGCCGTCGATCGTCAGGTTGTAAACCGACCGGAACTCGGACCACCTCTTTGTACTGGAGACCGAAGCTGGCCGGTGGTCGGCGGTTTCGAAGACGTGACCCAGCTTGAGGTCCTTGGCCTCGACCCACCGCTGTTCGCTCTGCACCCAGAACGGATGCCCGTCGGTAGCCGTCAAATCTTCAGTCCGATTGCCCCCTGTTCCATCCACATCGATTGTGATCCTGACGAGTTGTTTGCCGCCGGAACCATCGATGAGTGCCGTGACGGCCCGCTCCTCCGTACGCCCGGTTGTCGGGTCCGTGGCGAGGACCTTGTCGCCGACCTTCACCTGGTCGATGCGCTTGTGGCTGCCATCCGCCATGAGCACGCGGGTCTCGCCGGTGAAGCTGTTCGGGCACCGGCCGAGCGCCTTCCGCGCGAGGTCCCGCATGCCCCCGCCGATCGCGCGAGCTTCGCCGACCCCAGCGCTCAAGGCCTTGCTGCCGGCCGCCCGTAGACCGCCGCCCAACGCACGGACACCGGCGCCGATAGCCTGACCCGCCATGGAGCCGAGGGCGCCCCCGGCCGCCCCGAACAACCCGCCCAGGGCCGCGTCGCCGACCAGGTCCCAGCCGCGCTTTCCGTTCATGTAGCCGGTGACCGCCGAGCCGACCGCGCCCGCGAGGGCGCCGCAGGCGACCGCGCCGACCCCGGTCCAGCCGATCGCCGCGCCGCAGCCGATACCCACGACCGCACCGACCGCGAAGCCGGCGATCTCGGCGGCGTGGTCCTCGACGAACTGGGTCGCCTTGTCCCACATCGCTGATGCGCCCTCGACGAGTGGCGCGAGTTTCTGTGAGACCTCCAGGAACAGGTTCTGCCGGAACTTTTCCGGATCCTTGATGGCCTGTGCGGTCACCGCCACGACGCTCGCCGCGACCTTGATGCCCGCCGAGACCAGCTTCGCCCCGGCTATCAGCGGCTTGGTCAAAGCCTGCACGACCGGCAACTTGGTGAACTTGACCGCCTGTTGGACCGCCGCCTTGGCCGCCTTCGTCACCGCGACCTTGGCCTGGTGTATCCGTTGGGCCGCAGCACGGGCCTGCTGCCGTGCCCAGTCCTTGAAGTTGCCGTTGCGGATGGCGTTGACACCCTCGCCGACCTTGCGCACAACCGTGGTGATGCCGGTCACGACCTTCTTCGCGACCCAGCTGATGCCGTTGCCGATGGCACGCAGGGCGGAACGGCCGTAGTCCCAGGCGGCGCGCCCCCAGCTGTACGCGGTCGACGTCCAGCTGCTGACCGTGCTCGTCACGTGCGACACGGTGTTGCTGACCACCCGTGCCGCCCGCTTGACCCACCGCGGCCAGTGGCCGTCCGGGTCGTCGAAGTCGAGCGGGGCGCCGGCGGCGTACGCGTACCGGTTGGCGAGGATCGAGTCGCCGCTGCTGTAGTTGACGCTGTCCCGCGAGGTGAACGTGCCGGTGCCCGGGTTGTACCAGCGGGCGCCCATGTCGACCTGGCCGGTGTCGGGATCGATCCAGTCCCCCTGGAAGCCCAGGTTGCCGGTGTCCCCGACACTGTTGATCTTCTTGCCGAACGGGTCGTACGCGGTCGAGTCGTTGAGCGCGGTCAGATCGGTGTTGGCCGGGTCGAAGGCGGCCACGACGTCGCCGTGCGCGTCGGTCAGCGAGAGCCGTTCGTTGCTGCCCTGGCCGGTGGCCAGCAGTTCGCCGGCCGGCCCGCGGGCGAAGTACTCCACGCCGTCGTGGACCACCTCGTCACCCGGACCGGCGTAGGTGAAGGTCGTCCCGGTGCGGGACACCAGCCGGTCCAGGCCGTCGTACCCGTAGCTCTGTCCCTCGGCGGCGGTGAGCCGGTCGAACGCGTCGAACGAGTACTGGTCGGTCAGGCCGGAACTGGTGCGGCTGCGCAGCGTGCCGCGGGCGGTGTAGGCGTAGGTGTAGTCGCCGTCGGAGAGCAACCGGTTGCGCTCGTCGAAGGTCGCCGTCTTCGAGCCGGCGCGGACCCGGTTGCCGCTGTCGTCCCACGCGTAGTCGACCGTGCCGGCCGGGCTGGTCCAGGAGGTGAGCCGGCCCGCCTTGTCGTACGTGTAGCTGTTGTCGCCGGAGCCGGCGGTGCCGGTGGTCTTCTTGCTGGTGAGGTGGCCGTTCAGGTCGAACCCGTAGGTCACCGAGGCGACCACCGATCCGGCGGCGTTCTTCAACGTGTCGCTGCTGACCCGGCCGTAGTCGTCGTAGCCGAAGGTGCGGATCCGCCCGCCGCCGTAGTCGACGGTCTTCACCTCGCCGGCAGCGTCGTAGCTCAGTTTCTGGGCCTGGCCCGTGATCGAGTCGGTGAGCGTGTCGAGCCGGCCCTTGACGTAGCCGAAGGTCGCGGTGCCGGTCACGTCGGTCCGTGAGGTCATCCGGCCGTCATCGTCGTAGCCGAAGCTGGCGGCACCCGACGGGCCGGTGGTGGAGAGCAGCGCTCCCCGGTCGTTCCAGCTGAAGGTGTTGGTGCCGTTCGGGGCGCTCACGCTGGTGAGCCGGCCCGCCCGGTCGTACCCGAGGCTGCGCGCGGCGGTCGCGGTCTCGCCGCCCGAACCGGTCTCGGCCTTCAGGCGACCGGCCGCGTCGTAGGTCCGCTGCCGGCTGACGCCGCCCGGCGCGCTCAGCCGGACCGCCCGGCCCTCGGCGTCGTAGGCCACCGTCCAGGTCCGGTCAGCCGCCGCCGGGTGCGCGGCCGTCGCCGGCTCGATCGCCGACTCCGGCAGCCCGAGAGTGTTGTACGTGTAGATGGTGGAGTTCTGGCGGCCGTCGGTGTAGCGGGTGCGGTTGCCGGCGACGTCGTAACCGAACGTCGTCGTGATCGACGTGGCGTCGGTGACCGGTTCGATCTGCTTCACCAGCCGGCTCGCGGCGTCGTACTCGTACCGGGTGACCGTCTGGTAAGGGTCCGTCGACGAGATCATGTTGCCGGCCTCGTCGTAGGCGTAGGTCTGCGTGCGCAGCACCGAGCCGTCGGGTGCGAGGTTGGCGTCGCTGGTGCGGTTGCCGAAGAGGTCGTACCCGATGCGGGTGGTGCGACCCAGGCCGTCGGAGACGCGCACCTGGCGGCCGGCGTAGTCGTAGCCGAAGACGGTGGCCTCGCCGGTGGCCGCGGTGGTCCGGATGACGTCGCCGACGGCGTCGTAGGCGTTGACGGTGGTCGCGCCCGTCGGCGAGACGATCGAGGTCAGGTTGCCGTTGTCGTCGTAGACCATCCGGGTGACCAGGTTCTTCGGCACCGGATGGCGCTCGACGCGGGTCTGGGTGACCTGGCGGTCCAGGTCGTCGTACGTGGACTCGATCCGGGCCCCGGTGGGGTCGGTGACCGACAGCACCTCGCCCGTGCGGGTGTAGGTGTACCGGGTGACCGCACGATCGTCGTTGTCCGCTGCCGGTTCATCCCGGGTCACCAGGCGGTTGAGCTGGTCGTACGTGAAGCGGGTCGTGCCGCTGGGCCGGATGCTCTCCAGGACGTTGCCGAGCCCGTCGTAGCTGCTGCGGATCTCCGGCGTGAACTGCTCGGTGACACCCGGGGGCAGGTAGGACGGGGCGATGTTGCGCACCGGGCGGCCGAGCTTGTCGTACTCGACCCGGGAGACCTGCCCGCGCGGGTCGCGGGTGGCGACCTGCTCGCCGAAGGTGTTGTAGCCGACGGTCACCTCGGCGCGGGCGGGGGCCGGCGCACCACCGTCGCTCTCCGCCGTGACGGCCGGGCCGGTGGTGCCTACCTGCCGGCCGAGCTCGTCGTAGCGGTAGGTCGTGGTGAACGCCGCCTTGTCGGCGCCCGCGACGTTGCCCCGCGGGTCGGTGACGGTCAGCCGCAGGCCGCGCCGGTCGTAGGTGTAGCTCGTGGTCCTGCTCTCACTGCCGGCGGTGACCTTCTCGGTCAACAGGTTGCCGTCGTTGTCGTACGTGTAGTCGACGGTCTCGCTGACGACCGGGACGGCCCACGGCACGTTGGACGCCTTGCCGGTGCGCGTCGTTCGGGTGACGTTGCCGTTCAGGTCGTACGCGGTGGTGGTGGTCCGGGCGAGCCCGCCTGGGTCGATGACGCTCGTGAGCACCTTGCCGGCGTTGTCGTAGGTGAACTGGCTCGTCCGTGTGCCGTTGGCCTCCTTCTTGACGGTCAGGTTGCCGGCGGCGTCGTACGTGTTCTCCTCGACGACGTAGTCGCGCTTGGAGCCGTCCGGGTTCCGGAAGTCCTTCATCGCGATCTTGTGGAGGAGGTCGTCCCGGTAGTACGTGTACTCCAGCCGTCGACCCATCGCGTCGGTGTCGCTGGCGAGCCGGCCGGCGAAGTCGTACGAGTAGGAGTGCAGCACCAGGTAGTCGCCGGTGCCGGTGCCCGGTGCCCCCTCCGGGTCGCTGCGCCAGTCGCGCAGCCGCACCTCGGCGATCTTGTTCTGCGCGGTGTACGCCCAGTCGTAGCGGTTGTCGTTGGCGTCCACCATGGACGTCCGGTTGCCGAAGCGGTCGTACCCGTAGCTGGTCTCGTTGCCCTCGGCGTCGATGACCTTGACCGGCCGGTTGTACTCGTCGTACTCGGTGGTGGTGACCCGGTCCGGGTCGCCGCCGAGCAGGTCGGCGACGGTGGCCTTGGTGACGTTGCCGTCCGCGTCGTAGTCGTTGGTGGTGCGCAGTTGGTGCCGGACGCCGGAGATCGCGTCGGTGGTCACCGGGCCGGTCACCGTCTTCACGCGGGAGTGCTCGTCGTAGGTGTACGTGGTGGTGACGCCGGCGGGGTAGGTGTCCGAGATGACCTTCTCGGTGAGGCGGCGACCGAGCGTGTCGTAGGTGTACTCGGTGACCAGGCCGCCGGGCTCGGTCACCCGGGCGAGGTCACCGTTGCCGTAGTAGGTGTAGCTGGTGACCTTCTGCCTCGCGTCGGTGCTGGACTTCAGCAGGCCGGCGGGAGCGATGCCGCCACCGATCGCCGCCTCGGCGCCGATCGTGTACGAGTGCGCCACCGAGCTGCCGTCCGGGTTGGTCTGCTTGGTCAGCTGCCCATCGGTGGCGTAGGTGTAGCTGGTGCGGTAACGGTTGTCGGCGGGACCGCTCGACCGCCCGTCCCGCGACTCCAGGGCCAGGTCGATCTGGGGGTCGAGGGGGTCGGTGATCGTTGTCGAGTACGTGTAGTAGCTGGTGAAGCACTGGGTGGAGGTACGGCAGCTCTTGCGGGTCGCCAGGCGGCCCCTGCTGTCGTAGGTCATCTCCACCGAGTCGCCGTTCTCGTTGGTGACCTTGCTCTGGTAGCCGTCCTCGTTGTACGAGTAGGTCCGGATCGCCATCCCGTCGAGCGGGTGCAGGACGAACACCGGGCCACCGGAGTTGCCCGGGATGATCGTGCAGAAGGCGGGGTCGTTCGGGTCCGGCTGCGTGCACACCTCGGTGGGCGGCGGGGTGGGTGGGGTCGTGGGCTCACCCGGCCGGTCCTCCGGACGGGTCTCCAGGCCCAGTGGGGTTCCGGAGCGCAGCAGCCGCCCGGCGAGGGCGTCGTACTCGTACAGGTGCGGACGGTTGGCCGGGTCCAGGACCTGCACGCTGCGCCGCAGGTCGTTGTCACCGCCGTAGATGGCGGGCAGACCGATCTTCCAGGTGCCACCGTTCTCGTCGGTGTACTCCTTGACGCGGTCGGTGGCGGTGTCGTAGACGACCTCGCTCGCGACCTTGCCGCTCGGCAGCGTGACCTTGGTGAGCTGCTGTGCGGCGGGCTTGGCGTACCGAAAGTGGGCCGCGGCGGTGTCCGGGCCGATCGGGTGCGAGTAGACGGCGACCTCGTCGACGACCCCGGCGAAGTAGCGCTGGACGGTGCTCCCCCAGCCGGGCCACGAGGTCGGCGTGGTGGCCGAGGCGGCACCGACCTGGTTGAAGGTCAGCAGGGAGTGCTCGATGGTCTGCCCGGTACGCTCGCCGACCTTGACGCCGTCCAGGTACATCGTCTGGGTGGTGCCCATCGCCGAGAGCACGACGTGGTGCCACTTGTTGTCGTTGACGACGGTGGACGAGGTGATCGGCGCGATGGTGCCACCGGCGAACTGGCCGCGCAGCCGGCCGTCGGTGCCGGTGTAGAGGATCGGGACACCGCTGGTGGGTGCGGTGCCGACGGCCTTGTCCTGGTATCCGATCAGCGGGCCACCCGTCTGAGTGAGGCCGATCTTGAACCACAGCTCGACGGCCGCGTCCCGGCTCTTCTTCACCAGGCCCTTGGGCAGCTCGACGTGGGAGGAGGTGCCGTTCAAGGCCGCCGCGGTGTTGCTGGTGCCCTCGACCACTCCCGGCTGGCCCAGCGTCACGTTCTTGTAGGTGGCGGCGTCCTTGCCGAGGTTGATCGCGACGTCGCTCGCCGCCGCGGTGCCCTCTCCCTCACCCAGTCGGTAGTAGGAGTCGGGGCGGGCGTCGAGCACGGCGGTGCGGTAGTGCGAGCCGGCGGCGTACTCGTAGCTGGTGCAGGCGTTGGTGGGCGAGCAGACCGTAGTGAGCAGGTCGCCGGTGTAGGTGTACTTCCAGACGAGCTGGGCGCCGTTGACCACGTCGGTCTTCACGGCGGTGATCCGGTCACCGGTCCAGGTGAAGTGCAGCGCGCGGCCGGCGGTGTTGGTCTGACTGTTGGCGACCTGGGCCTTCGTCAGCTTGCCGGTCATGATGTCGTAGGTCAGCTTGACCGACCGTGACCGCTTGTCGGTGATCTTGTTGAGCTTGCCGCTGAGCGAGAACTCGTAGGTCGTACCGGACCGGTCGAGCAGCTTCCAGGTACTGCTGTCGACGGTCAGCCGTGCCACCCGCCCCGACGGCGCGGCGTATGACCCGTCCGGGTTGCGCCCGAACCGGACCTCCTGGCCGTCCGGGTACCGGATGACCACGTTGCCGGAGCCGTCGTTGTCCGGCGTGAGCCTCATGTCGTACCGGCTGGACCAGCCGGCCCCGAACACGCCGTTCGTACGCGGGTCGAGGCTGTTGTACGTGCGCAGCAGGTTCAGCTCGGGACCGACGGTCACCACGGCCGCGTCGATGGCCGCCGTGCTGTAGTTGCCGACCTGGGCGTCGAACTCCCGGTCGCGCTCCGCCTCGGGTGAGTTGGCGATGCGGGACAGCAGGTCGGGCTGGGGCACCGAGGTCAGCAGCACCGAGTCCGGCGATCGCACCTCGCTCGCGGTGTCCTTGACGTACGCCCGCCAGATGTAGGACTTGCTCCAGGACAGGCGACCCGCCGGGACCACCCACGACGGTTTGTTCAGGTAGCCGGAGTTGGTGCAGTTCGTCGCCGCGCCGGCGTCGGTGCGGTCACAGACCTCGAACTTGAAGCTGAGGGAGGCTCCCGGAGGGGCGTCGGTGTCCACCGCCCGCGCCCACAGCAGCGGGGTAAGGGTGGGCGCCTGGTACCCGTTGCCCGGGTACAACTCCTGCACCACCGGTGGGACGTCGAAGACCTGGAGCACGATCCGGCCCGGCGGCACCTGGTGATCGGTGAAGACCGCGCCACCGGTGCGGACCATTGTGAAGTCGAGGAAGTACGCGCCGGGCTCCAGCCGCTTCACGGTGGCGTCGAGGGTGACCTTCGCGCCCCGCGCGAGGGTGGCCGGCAGGTTGGCGGAGCGCTGCTGGGTGACGGCCGCCCCGGTCTGCGCGTTGTAGACGCGGTAGGCGAGGTAGTAGTTCGCCGGCGTCCAGTCCTCGGCGCCGAGGTTGGTCACCGTGACCTTGACCTTGCCGTCCTGGTTGCGCAGCACCGGCGGTTCGGGCGTCGGCTTGGGGATGGCGTACGCGGCGTTGTACGGCGAGTGCGTCACGTAGAGCTTCGGCGGGTTGGCGGTGCCGGTACCGGCGAACCGCTTCCACGCCGACGAGTCGGTCGTCGACGCCCGCAGCGAGAGGCCGTTGTTGGCCTGCTGGCCGTTGACCCACCGCTGAACCAGGTTCCGGCCGGCGACACCGAGGTCGAACATCTCGCCGGCCGCGGGGCAGGCGGACTGGGACTGACCGAGGCCGATGTAGCCGTGCGCGAAGGACCTGCCGGCGATCGAGCCGCCCACGGACGGTCCGGGATAGGAGTGGCCGGTGCCGGCCGACCACGCCTCGGTGACCGGGTGGACGGTCACCGCCCGCGGCTTGCAGGACGCGGCGTCGTAGTTGACCACCGACAGCGCGGCGCCGTGGATGGTGTGGTTGCGCAACTGGTTGACCAGCCCGCCGAACTTCAGGTACGCGGCGGCGTTCGCGCCGTTGGCACGGCCGATCAGCAGCTCCTGGCTGCCGGAAGTGGAGCTGCTGCCGTGCACGTACATGCTGCTGTCGGCACCGATGCCGGTCACCGGCGGGCCGACCGTGGGATCGACCTCGACCGGGTAGCGGCGGTCCTTGTCCTGCAACCACGTCCGGTCGAGCGTCATCCGCAGCGCGGGCCGGCCGTCGGCGTCGACCAGTTCGTACCGCACGCCGGTGGAGGTGGCCGGGCCGCGCAGCCCGTCGCCGGCGTCCACCATGTAGCCCGGCGGGATGACGGCGCGCTGCGCGCCGGCCCTGTCGGCCAGTACGACCTGGCCGTCGACGAGCTTCGCGGTCAGGTCGCGCAGCCGCAGCGGGAAGAGGTAGGAGGTCGGCGCGGCGGCGGAGTGCAGGACGAGCGTCTCCTTGACACCGCCGGGGCGCGGTTCGAGGCGCAGGTCGACACCGGGCCGGACGCCGGGGTAGGTGACCGCGTCGTCGGTGGCCCGGCCGGTCACCACGGCCGCGTCGGCCAGGGTGAAGCCGAACTCGGCCCCGCCTTCGAACGTCAGGCGGACCAGGTCGGCGGCGTCGGACCGGTCGGCCAGCCGCACCGCCGTGGCGTCCGCGGCGTTCTGCCAGCCGGAACCGTCCGGGGCCGGGACCAGGCTGCTGTCGATGGGCGCCCAGCTGCCGTCGGGGCGCCGGTAGTTGACCGGCGCGGACGAGAACTCGGTGGTGCGGGTGCCGTCGGCGTTGTCGTACACCCGCCGGTGGGCGTCGCGGTCCGTGGGCCGCTCCCGGCTGGTGGTCCGGTCGTACCCCTTCGACGTGCCGGTCGGCGGCTTCGCAAGCGTCGCCTTGTTGCCGGCCGGCTTGGCCTCCTGAGGCAGGCGGTGCAGCGGGTAGCGCCCCCGCTCCGTCATCGGTAGATCGCGGTTGACCTGCCCCTTCGCGACGTGCGAACGACCGGACGCCGCGCCCCAGGCCTGACCGGGCTTGGCTCCGGCCGCGGTCCCGCCGTGCTGACTCCCGCGGCCGGCGGGTGACGGCGAGAGGCCGCTCACACCGCTGCCGCCCAGGTTGAGGGCGAGGACGCCGACAAGCGCCGACGCGACGAGCGGGCGCACGGCGAGCGCGCTCAACAGCCGGGCGCGGAGAGCCGGCCGGCGGGACCGGTCGAAGGTGCGCCGAAGACCGAAGGACATCGTCAACCCCCGGGTTGATCGCTGGAGTGGGCCGAGGGCCGGCGAGCAGGCGTCGGCGCCAGGCGAAGGTGCGGAAGGGTACGGAGCCCAGGGCAGGTGACGGGACGACGCCGAGGCCGTGACGTCAACGAT
Organism: Micromonospora sp. NPDC126480; assembly: GCF_040302465.1. Taxonomy (NCBI): domain Bacteria; kingdom Bacillati; phylum Actinomycetota; class Actinomycetes; order Micromonosporales; family Micromonosporaceae; genus Micromonospora; species Micromonospora sp. NPDC126480. The sequence continues at coordinate 17,823 of NZ_JBEORU010000024.1, read as the reverse complement.
CGAGGGCGTGGCGCGGGACGGCGTGAAACTCAGCTCGGGTGGGCCTGTTCACCACCGTTCGAGGACCCACGTGCAGGCCAATGCAACAGCGTGCGAATGGACATGGCTTCACACCCCCGTGTGCTGTTCGCCATCAATGCGCCGCTGTACCGTCCCAGCGCTGTGGCCGCCTGTCAAGTCCGATCGACGGATAACGTCAGCCACCTGGGCTTACTACTCTCGGTGATGACCGGCTGGATGGTAAGAGCTGATTTATCATTGCTTTTCGGTGTTTTCTCAGCACCGTCACCGCTGGCGAAGTCCAGCCTTGGCAGGGTCTCGCCGGTCGGGCATGATGACCCGGGTCGCGCCGGGGCCGAGTCCATCAGCACGGCCGGAAACGCATTTTCAATGCCTCGACGCGACGGCAGGAATCGCGGTGGTCGCAGTTGACTGCCCAATTCGGGGGAGGTTTTCGGATGGCATTTCGCCACGCAATCAGTCAATTTCCGGGAGGATCGTCGCGACGCCGGATCCTCAGTTCGGCCGTCGCTCTGACGGTCATCACGACCGGCGTCACCGTCGCCGTTCACACGGCGCCGGCGCAGGCGGCGACCGACTCGTTCACCTGCACCGGTCCAGCGGTCTTCTTCAACTCCACCACCGCCGGGACGCTGGCCCGTCGTACGTACAGCACCCCTGGTCGCGACGGCGGAACGTTCTCCGCGGCCACAAACGTCGGCTTCAGCGGCTGGCAGAGCTACGGGCGCCTGCTCGGTGGCCCCAACGGACGCGTCTACGGCATCAAATCGAATGGCCTCACCCGTTTTCGCTGGACCGGCTCCAATTGGGAGCAGGTCGACGGGAAAATCGACTGGCTCATCAGTTCAAGCTTCCAGAGCTACGCCGGAGCGTCCTACCGCGACAAGATCACTGTCGACGAGATCGGTGACTTCTACCTCATCGACGGCAACGGCAAGCTGCGCTGGTACCGCTTCGACGAGTCGACCCGGACGTGGGCGATCAGCGGCCGGGTGCTCGACACCGGCTGGGAGCGGTTCAACCTGCTGGTAGCGGCCGGCCCTGGGGTCCTCTACACCCGACACACGGACGGTCGCCTGTTCCGGCACCACTACGACCCGGTGAGCCAACGCTGGATCAGCCGGGACCGGCTGGTCGGCTCGACCTCCTGGTCCGGCTTCGCCAAGGGCCTCTTCTCAGCCGGCGGTGACACCCTCTTCGGCATCCAGGCCGACGGGGACCTCTTCCAGTACCGCTACCGCGAGGACAACCAGACCTGGGACCTGGTCGCCGACCAGATCGGCAACGGCTGGGGCGCCTTCCCGAACGTCTTCACCACCACCGACACCTGCCGCCAGGGCGCCAACGCCGGTCCGCCACGGCCGTCGACTCCGGTGCAAGCGGACGCTCCGGTCGCGGTGATGCAGGCACCGGCAGCGACCACGGCGCTGGGCACCCTGGAGTTCGCCTACACCGACAACAACGGAGGGTTGCGGCACGGCCGGGCGAAGCCCGACGAGCTCGGCTTCATCCAGTGGTCGTCGGCGCCGGGCTTCGAGGCGTACACCGGCAAGCCGGCCCTGGTCGCCGACGCGCAGGACCGGGTCAACCTCTTGGCGCACGAGGCTACGACCAGCGACGTCCGCTCGCTCACCCAGAAGACGCCGGCCATGCCGGACTGGAACCCGTGGCTGGTGCTGGGCGGTGCGATGAAGTCCGAGCCGGCCGTCGTGCGGCTCTCCGACAACAGCCTCGCGGTCTTCGCCTACGACGCGAACGGCAGCCTGTGGTCGCGCCGACAGGACGGCAGTACCGGTGATCTGCTGCCGTGGACGTCGCTGGGCGGCAGCGGGTTCGCCGGCAACCCGGTCGTCGTCGCGAACGCCGACGGCGTCGCCACGATCCTGGCGACCACCGGCACGGGCGAGGTCCGGAGCGCCACCTGGCGGGCCGGTGCCCTGACCTCCGGCTGGGTCGGTCTGGGCGGCACCGGGTTCACCGGCGCGCCCGCCACCGCCCTCCTGCCGGGCTACCGGGTGATGGTGTTCGCGCGGAACACCGACGGCACGGTCAAGACGCAGCTACGCAACATCGACGGCACCTGGCCGGGCACGTGGACGGCGATCGGGGACGGCTCGATCACACCCGACGGCTCCCCCAGCGCCCTGCTCAGCCCCACCACGGGCCGTGTCTGGGTCTTCGTACGCGCCACGGACGGCAGCATCCACCGGTCCCGGCAGACCGCCGCCGGATCGACCACCTGGACGACGTGGGGACCGGTGAGCTCCGGCGAGACCTACCCCACCGACCCCACGACGTTCACGTGGCAGAACTCGGGTGGTCAGCAGATCGGCTTCGTCACCCGCACCGTCAACTCCGCCATCCGGCTCTACGCGGCTGACGAGACCGCGGACGCATCGGCCGCCCGCAGCAACCGCACCGCCACCGCGGATCCCACCTTCACGCGGCACGACATCCCGGCCCCGCCGCGTCGCTGACCTGCATCTTTTGCCGGCGGCCGCCGGGGCACACCGCCCCGGCGGCCGCCGCTCAAGGCGAAGAGACAGGTCAGCCGCCGTACCCGGACAGGGACAGCACCGACCGGTCTGCGCTGTCATAGCTTCGGGCCGCCCCGAACGACCCGGCGGGCGCGGCCCCCACCACGGCACGCGCCAGTGCCCGGTCGGCGTCCCGGAAGCGCAGCGCGAGGCTGAGGTGCGGCGTCCAGCGGCCCGGCTCGTGCCATGGGTTACGTCCGTCCGCGTCGGCGAGCACCCGCCAGACCGCCCGGTGCAGCTCGACCAGCCCGGCGCCGGGCTCCACCAGCCAGACCAGCGGCGCACTGCCGTCGAGCACTGTGACGTCGCCGAGCCGCGCCGGCAGCGGGAGGGCCGCGTCCAGCAGCGCGGCGAGGCGGGCGACCGCCCCGGGCGGGAACTCGTCGACCGCCGCGAGGGTCAGGTGTGGACGGTTGGACGGATGGGTGTTGCAAGCCAGGCTCGGCAGGCCGGCCGCGGCGAGCCGGTCCCACGCCGCCCGCACGGCGGCGTCCAGCTCCGCCGAGCAGAGCAGTTCCACCGTACGCACGCCGCCAGGTTAGCGGCCCACCCCGCCGCCGGTTGTGTCGTCGAGCCGTCAACCTGCGCGAGCCTGCTCCGCGCCGCGGTTGCCGCCGCCCGGCACGGTCAAAGCCAGCCGTTCTCCTGCGCCGCGCGGACCGCATCGGCTCGGCCCGCCACGCCGAGCTTCTGCACCACCGCCGCCAGATAGTTGCGGACCGTCCCGGTCGACAGGTGCGCGCGGCGGGCGATCGACGCCGCCGACGACCCGTCCTGGGCCAGACGCAGTATCTCCAGCTCCCGCGGGGTGAGCGGGCACGGTGGGATGAGCAGCGCGTCGGCGGCCAGCGCCGGGTCGACGTACCGGCCGCCGACGTGCACCCGCCGGATCACGTCGGCGAGGGCGCCGCCCGGCGCGCCCTTGGGCAGGAAGCCCCGGGCGCCGGCGGCGAGCGCACGGGCCAGGTGCGGCGGGCGGCCCTGGCCGGTGAGGATGACCACCGCGCAGTCCGGCAGGGCCCGGGCCAGCTCGGCCGCGACCTCGAAGCCGTCCCGGCGGGGCATGGCCAGGTCCACGACCGCCACGTCCGGCCGGTGCGCGAGCGCGACGGTCACCGCCGCCTCCCCGTCGGCCGCCTGGGCGACCACCTCCAGGTCGTCCTCGAGGTCGAGCAGGGCGGCGAGCGCCGACCTGATCAGCTCCTCGTCGTCGGCGAGCAGCACGCGGATCATGCGGCGACCGGCACGATCGCCTCGAGGGTGAAGACGCCGTCGGCGCAGCGGGTGCGCAGGTGCCCGCCGGCACCGGCGAGACGGTCGGCCAGGCCGGTCAGGCCGTGGCTGTGCCGGTCCGCCACCGCCGTGGCGGTCACCCCGTCGTTGGTCACGGTCATCCGCACCACGTCCTCCTCCCGCCGGATCTCGATGCGGCACCAGCCGGCCCGGCTGTGCCGCAGCACGTTGGTGCCCGCCTCCCGAAGCACGACCGCGAGCTGCGTCGCCGCCTCCGGCGGCAGTTCCACCGGTGGCGGCACGAGCGTGCACTTCACTCCGGACGACCGGAGCACCTCGCCCACGGCCGTGAGCTGCTCGACGAGGTCCACCCTCCGGTAGCCGTGCACGGTCCGGCGCAGCTCGGCCAGTGCGGTGGCCGCCAGGCGCTGGGCCTCCCCCGCCTCCCGGCCGGCTCGCTGCGGGTCGGTGGGTGCCAGGCGGGCCGCCAGCTCCGCCTTCAGTGCGATGACCGTCAGATGGTGCCCGAGCAGGTCGTGAACGTCGCCCGCGAAGCGCAGCCGCTCCTGCGCCGCCGCCAGCCGCGCCTGGGCCGCCCGCCCCTGGCCGGCCTGCACGAGCAGTTCCCAGAACCAGACCTGGAAGCCGTTCACCGCGGCGACGCCCAGCCCGACCGTGCCGGTGACCAGCAGCGACCGGGTCACCGACGTGCCGGTCCACGCGGCCAGCGCGCCGGCGACGGCGAGCGCGGCGGCGACCACCGGCAGCACCAGACGGAACGAACCCAACAACGGCACCCCGCCGACGACGGCCGCGCCCAGCCAGGCCCAGGTGGGCCAGGTGCCCACGGCGACCGGTGCCACCAGCGGTACCGCGAGCACCGCCACGGCGGCGTACGCAAGCCGCAGCCGCCGCCGCGACCGGCCGGACGGCGCGGGCGTCACCACCGTACGCAGCGCCACCGCCAGCACGACCGCGAACGCGGCGAGCCCCGCCGCCCCGGAGACCACCCGCCACGGGTCGGTTTCCCGGGACAGCCCGACCGCCGGCAGGAGCAGGGTGGCGGCCATACCGGAAGCGAGGGAGACCACTGTCGCGGTGCGGGCCCGTGACAGGCTCCGCCCGCCGTCCGGCACCGCCGCCTCCACCACGCTCTGAAGGGTAGAGCGCGGCGCCACACACCAGGACGCCGCGGCTCGCACGGTCGGGCCGTGCGTTCCGCACCGTCGACCGGTGACGGTGCGCGCCTGGTTCCCGGCCGCGCCCGCCCCGCACGCTCGTCGCATGACAGAGCTGACGGCGACCTGCGCCGCGACGACCCACGACGACCTGCCGGCCCGACGCGTTCCACCGCTCGCCCGGCACCTGCTGGAGATGGTCCTGGCCATGGTGGTCGGGATGCTGCTGCTGGGTCCGGCGCGCGGCGCGCTGGCCGGTGCCCTCGGGCTGGGCCCGGCGGCGCCCGGCACCGGCGCGCTGCTGATGGCCACGGACATGAGCCTCGGCATGTCGGTGTGGATGTGGTACCGGGGGCATTCCGCGCCGGCGATCGGCGAGATGGCCGCCGCCATGTACGCGCCGGTGCTGCTGCTGGCCGTGCCGTACGCCGTCGGGCTGATCGGCGCCGGGGCCCTGATGGTGGGCGGCCACCTGCTGATGGTGCCGGCGATGGCCGCGGCGGTGCTGCGGCGCCGCGACGAGTACGCCGAGCACCGCGGCACCCGGCCCGGCCCGGACGCACACCCGCTGGTGCGGTTGGCGGCCCACCGCTGGCCGACCGGACTCGCACTGCTGATGAGCTTCGACAACTGGATCACACCGGCGGTCCTTCCCTGGTGGACCCTTCTCGGCCTGGCGGCCAGCTACCTTCTCGTCGGGGCGTGGCGGCGCCGGCTGGGCAACCGCCGGGTGCGCACCGTGCAGTTGGCGGGCCTGCTCGGCTGGACCGCGCTGGCCGTGGCCGCGCTGGTCGTCGGCGGAGACGCCGCCCGGTGGATCGTGGCCGTCGGCTGGCTCGCCCACGCCGTCTGGGACGCGTTCCACCACTGGCGGGACGAGGTCGTGCCGCGCGGCTACGCCGAGTGGTGCGCCGTCCTCGACACGGCCCTCGGCGCCACGATGATCCTGTTCATCGTCACCAGCCCGTGACGACCGGGTCGGCCGCGGCCCGCCACGACGACACCGTCGGTACGGGGTGGCGGCCGCCCGCCGCGGCGTGTTGTGCCGGTCGCCGGAGCGGACCCGAGGCGGTGATGAAAGGCTTGACGCATGAGTTCCGCACCCGTACGGCCCGATCCACCCACTGAACCGCCCGCCGGCGACGAGGCGTCCGCCTTCGCCGACCTCGACCTGCGCGACGAGTTGCTGGCCGCGCTCTCCGCGCTCGGCTACGAGGAGCCCACGCCGATCCAACGGGAGGCGATCCCTCCCCTGCTGGCCGGCCGGGACCTGCTGGGACAGGCCGCCACGGGTACCGGCAAGACGGCCGCGTTCGCGCTGCCGCTGTTGCAGCGAATGCCCGACGGCCGCCGCGGCGGGGACCCGGTGGCGCTGGTGCTGGTGCCCACCCGGGAGCTGGCGGTGCAGGTGTCCGAGGCGTTCCACCGGTACGGCAAGGACCTCGGCGCCCGGGTGCTGCCGATCTACGGCGGCCAGCCGATCGGTCGGCAGCTGCGCGCACTGGACGCCGGCGTGGACGTGGTGGTGGCCACCCCCGGCCGTGCGCTGGATCACATCGCCCGCGGCACGCTTCGTCTCGGCGACCTCGCCACCGTCGTGCTCGACGAGGCCGACGAGATGCTGGACATGGGTTTCGCCGAGGACATCGAGGCGATCCTGGAGCACGCTCCGGAGCAGCGGCAGACCGTGCTGTTCTCGGCGACGATGCCGAGCCGGATCGACGGGATGGCCCGGGCGCACCTGACCGATCCGGTGCGCATCCTCATCGCACGCGAGCAGCCGGTGGCCGGTGCGGCGCCCCGGGTACGGCAGAGCGCGTACCTGGTCGCGCGCGCACACAAGCCGGCGGCTCTGGGCCGGGTGCTGGACGTGGAGTCGCCGACCGCGGCGATCGTCTTCTGCCGCAGTCGGGAGGAGGTCGACCGGCTCACCGAGACGATGAACGGGCGGGGCTACCGGGCCGAGGCGCTGCACGGCGGGATGAGCCAGGAGCAGCGCGACCGGGTGATGGGCCGGCTGCGGGCGGGCACCGCCGACCTGCTGGTGGCCACGGACGTGGCCGCCCGTGGACTGGATGTCGAGCAGCTCAGCCACGTTGTCAACTACGACGTGCCATCGGCGCCCGAGTCGTACGTGCACCGCATCGGCCGGGTGGGTCGCGCCGGCCGGGAGGGGGTGGCGATCACCCTCGCCGAGCCACGCGAGCACCGGATGCTCAAGACCATCGAGCGGGTCACCGGCCAGCGGATCACCATCGACAAGATCCCGACGGTGGCGGACCTGCGGACGCGCCGGCTGGAACTCACGCAGGCGGCCCTGCGGGAGAGCCTGCTGGAGGACGACCTGGAGCCGTTCCGGGCGATCGTCGAGTCACTCAGCGACGAGTTCGACCTGATGGAGGTGGCGCTCGCCGCGGTCAGTCTGGCCCACGAGGCGACGCTGCCGGGCACGACGGACGAGGAGGAGGAGATCCCGCAGGTCGCGGTCCGCCCGTCCCGGGAGGGCCGGCCGGGGTACGACGGTCGGGTCGAACGCCGTCCGGCACGTCCCCGGGCCGCCGGCACCACCCAGGTCTTCATCGGGCTGGGCCGGCGCGCCGGCGTCCGGCCGCAGGACCTGGTCGGCGCCATCACCGGCGAGACCGCGGTGAGCGGGCGGGACATCGGCTCGATCGAGATCGCCGACCGCTTCTCACTGGTGGAGGTGCCGGTCGCGCTGGCCGACGAGGTCATCGCCGGGCTGCGCGGCAGCACGATCAAGGGCCGCAAGGCGACCGTCCGCCGGGACCGGGACACCGACGGCGACCGCCGCCCCGACGGCGACCGCCGCCACGACGACCGCAGCGACCGCGGCTGGCAGCGCCGCTGAGCGGTAAGGAAGGGCCCCTTCTTAACGCCTTCGGTAGAGGAAGGGCCCCTTGTTAACACCGTCCGGCAGGAGCGAGGTGCGGGAAACGCACCCGGACCGATCACCGAGGGCACGTGTTAAGAAGGGCCCCTTCTACAACGCCAGGCGTTAACAAGGGGCCCTTCCTTACACCTCAGGCGGCGGTGAGTGCCGGACCGTCCAGCGCCTTCGTGTCGGCGTCGGCCGGGCGTAGCGCCAGGGCGAGCACGTCGGCGACGTCGGCGAGCGGGTGGATGGTCAGCGCCTCGCGTACCTCGCTGGGCAGGTCGTCCAGGTCCGGTTCGTTGCGCTTCGGGATGATGACCTCGGTGAGGCCGGCCCGGTGGGCGGCGAGCAGCTTCTGCTTGACGCCACCGATGGGCAGCACCCGTCCGGAGAGGGTCACCTCGCCGGTCATCCCGAACTCGGGCCGGACCGACCGGCCGCTGGCCAGCGACGCCAGGGCGGTCACCATGGTGATGCCGGCGCTCGGGCCGTCCTTGGGCACCGCGCCCGCCGGGACGTGCAGGTGGATCCGCCGTCCGGCGAGTGCGTTCGGGTCCAGCCCGAGCCGGCGCCCGTTCGAGCGCAGGTACGACAGCGCGATGTGCGCCGACTCCTTCATGACGTCACCGAGCTGGCCGGTGAGGGTGAGCCCCGGCTCGCCCGCCATGTCGGTGGCCTCGATGAAGAGCACGTCGCCGCCCGCGCCGGTGACGGCCAGGCCGGTCGCCACCCCGGGCACCGCCGTCCGCTCGGCCGACTCCGGCGTGAACCTCGGCCGGCCCAGGTAGCGGGCGAGGTCGCCGGTGTCGACGCGGACCGGCGCGGGGTCGGTGGCGAGTGCGACGGTGACCTTGCGCAGGATCTTCGCCAGGGCGCGTTCCAGCTGCCGTACGCCGGCCTCCCGGGTGTGTTCCCCGGCGATGCGGGACAGCGCCTCGTCGGTGATCGTCACCTCGTCGACGGTCAGCCCGGCCCGCTCCCGCTGCCGGGGCAGCAGGTGGTCGCGGGCGATGGCGACCTTCTCGTCCTCGGTGTAGCCGTCCAGCGTCACCAGCTCCATCCGGTCCAGCAGCGGGCCGGGGACGGCCTCCACGACGTTGGCGGTGGCCAGGAACAGCACGTCGGACAGGTCGAGGTCGACTTCCAGGTAGTGGTCGCGGAAGGTGTGGTTCTGCGCCGGGTCGAGTACCTCCAGCAGCGCGGCGGCGGGGTCGCCGGAGTAGCCGACGGCCAGCTTGTCCACCTCGTCGAGGAGCACGACCGGGTTCATCGAGCCGGCCTCCCGCAGGGCGCGGACGATCCGGCCGGGCAGGGCGCCGACGTAGGTGCGCCGGTGGCCGCGGATCTCCGCCTCGTCGCGCACGCCGCCGAGGGAGACCCGCACGAAGGTGCGGCCGAGCGCCCGGGCGACGGATTCACCGAGGCTGGTCTTGCCGACACCGGGCGGGCCGGCCAGGGCCAGCACCGCGCCGGAGCCGCGCCCGCCGACGACACCGAGGTTGCGCTCGGCACGCCGGTTGCGCACCGCGAGGTACTCCAGGATCCGGTCCTTGACGTCGGCCAGGCCGGCGTGGTCGGCGTCGAGCACGGCGCGCGCCGCGGCCAGGTCGGTGTTGTCCTGGGTACGCGTGTTCCACGGCATCTCGAGCACGGTGTCGAGCCAGGTACGGATCCAGCCGGCCTCCGGGGAGGCGTCGCTGGCCCGTTCCAGCTTGCCGACCTCGCGCAGCGCCGCCTCGCGTACCTTCTCCGGCAGGTCGGCGGCCTCGACGCGGGCCCGGTAGTCGGCCGAGCCATCGGGCTCGTCCTCGCCGAGTTCCTTGCGGATCGCGGCGAGTTGCTGGCGCAGGAGGAACTCGCGCTGGGACTTCTCCAGCCCTTCGCGCACGTCGGTGGTGATCTGCTCGGCGACCTCCTGCTCGGCGAGGTGGTCCTTCACCCAGCCGACCAGCAGTTCGAGGCGTGTGGTGACGTCCGGGGCGGCGAGCAGTTCGGTCTTCTGGGTGAGGCTGAGCCAGGACACGTAGCCGGCCGAGTCGGCCAGTTCGGACAGGTCGGTCATCCGCTCGATCGCGTCGATGACCTGCCAGGCGCCGCGCTGCTGGAGCACCGACGTCATCAGGGCCCGGTACTCGCGGGCGAGTTCCCGGGCGCGGCCGGCGGGGGCGGGTTCGGTCAGTTCGGTCGCCTCCACCCAGAGCGCCGCGCCGGGCCCGGGGACGCCGGAGCCGATCCGTGCGCGGGTGAGGCCGCGTACGACGGCGGCCGGTTCGCCGCTGGGCAGCCGGCCGACCTTCTCGATGGTGGCGACGACGCCGACCGGTCCGTACTCGCCGTCGATGCGGGGCACGGCGAGCAGCCGCCGGTCGCCGGTGGCGCGGGCCGCGTCGACGGCGGCCTGGGTGATCGTCTCGAGGGTCACCGGGATCACCATGCCGGGCAGCAGCACGGCGTCGGTCAGGGGAAGGACCGGAAGTTTCGCCATCGAACACCTGCTATCACGTTGAGTTGAGCGTGTTCAACTCAAGTAACAAATCGTTCCCCTTGTTCCGTGGTGTGACCCAGACCACTCCGGCGCGGTACGACCAACTCCCGCGGTGAGCCGCCGCCGACCCTCACGGCCAGCGGGATCGCCAGCGCGGTCAGCGCCAGCGCGGCGAGCAGGCCGCCGGGCGCAGCACCGTCGAGATCGCCCTCGGGATGCACGTCTCCGAACGCACCGCCAAGCGGATGACGGCCACACTGCTGCGCAGGCTCCGGGTCTCGAGCCGGGCCGAGGCCGCCGCGCTCGCCGGGCACGCCGGCCTGCTCGCGGACTGACCGGCGGCACTTTCCGGCCGACCGTGCGCCGATTTCGGCGAAGGATTACCGAGCCGAACCTAAATGAGTACGACGCGTTTTGTTGCGGTTATGCCATGCGATACGTCAAACTTTGAACACACCCCGCCCCCACACAGGGAGTAATCGGCGATGGCAAGAAAAGTAATCACGGTTCTGACCGACGACCTCGACGGCGGAAAGGCCGATCGGACCGTCGAGTTCGGCTTGGACGGCGTGGCGTACACGATCGACGTCTCCGACGAGAACGCGGGTGTGCTGCGCAAGGCACTGGACCCGTACATCACGGCCGGCCGGCGGATCGGCCGCGGTGGCGTGGAGACGGCACGGCCGCCGCGGCGGGGAGCCGGTTCCGGCGCGGGAATGGACCGGGAGCAGAACCGCGCCATCCGGGAATGGGCCGTGAAGAACGGCTACAAGATTTCCGAGCGCGGCCGGATCCCGGTCGAGGTCGTCGAGGCGTACAAGAACCGCTGAACGACGCCCTGCGCGGGGCCGTGCCGGAATTCGGCGTGGCCCCGCCGGCATTTGCGGGGCCTGCCATTCCCGGCCGTGATCGTGATCCGCGCCACGCGCCCCGAAGGGCGACCGCAGCCGTGTCGTACCCCTGGGTTGTAATGAGCGCCAAGCTTGGTGGTCATTACGGTTCCGGGTGGACGGGGGCGGCCGATGAGGAAGTGGTGGACGCGGACGGCGGGTGGGCTGCCGCGCACCTTCTGGCACCTGTGGACCGCCACGCTGATCAACCGGCTGGGCAGCTTCGTCGCCATCTACCTGGGTGTGTACCTGGTGTCGGTCCGGGACTTCAGCCCCGCGTACGCCGGAATGGTGATCGGGTTGCACGGCGCCGGCAGCGCGGCCGGCGGCGTCCTGGGCGGCGTCGTGGCGGACCGCTGGGGGCGGCGACCGGCGATGCTGAGCGGCAACGTGGCGGCCGCCGCGATCGCGCTGTCGCTCGGCCTGAGCGGGCATCCGGCGGCGATCGCGGCCCTGACGCTGCTGCTCGGACTCTGCCTGGGGGTGGCCCGGCCCGCCTTCACCGCGACGATCATCGACGTGGTCGGCGAGCGGGACCGGCTGCGCGCGCTGACCTTGAACTACTGGGCGATCAACATCGGCTTCTCGGTCGCCGCCACCATCGCCGGACTGCTGGTCCGCGTCGACCCGGTGCTGCTGTTCGTGATCAACGCCACCGTGCTGCTCGGCACCGCCGCCCTGATCGGTCTCACGGTGCCCGAGTCCCGACCGGCGGTCACGGCCGCCGGTCCGGCCGCGCGGGGCGATTCCGGCGGCCTGGGTACGGTCCTGCGGGACCGGGTCTTCCTCACCTTCACGGCGCTGACCGGTCTCGCCTGGCTCTGCATCGAGGCGAGCGTGCTGCTGCCGGTCGCGCTGCAGGCCGACGGGCTGCCGGCCACGGCGTACGGGCCGATCATCGCGGTCAACGGCCTCATGATCGTCCTCGGCCAGCTCTTCGTGCCCCGGCTCGTCGGCCGCTTCGACCGGTCCCGCACCGTCGCGGTCGCCGTCCTGGTGATCGGCACCGGCTTCGCCCTCACCGCGCTCGCCGACAGCGTGTGGTTCTACGCGTTCACCGTGCTGGTCTGGACCCTCGGTGAGATGGCCATGACCCCGGCGAACTCCGCGCTGACCGCCGACCTGTCGCCCGCCGCGCAGCGCGGTCGGTACCAGGGGGTCTACTCACTCGGCCACGCCTTCGCCACGTTCGCCGGTCCCATCCTGGGCGGTCAGGTCGCGCACCGCGTATCGGTCGACGCGCTGTGGCTGGGCCTGTCCGGGCTGGCGCTGGTGGTGGCCGCCGCCAACCTCTTCGCCGCCCGCTCCCGCAACCGGCGGATCGCCGCGCTCCGGGCCGCCACGGCCGCGCCGACCCCTCCGGCGGTCGCGGTGGCGGCCTGAGGCCGGCACGGTGCGGGGCCGCCCCGGGTCGTACACCCCGGACGGCCCCGCACCCGTCACTCAGTTGACCTCGATCCGCACCGCGTCGAACGCGGGGGTCTGGTTGGCCCGCTCCATCATCGGGATGCGGTGCGAGCCGTCACCGGCCCAGACCGCGCACTGCGCGAGGCCCGCCTCCGGGAGGCCCGGGACCTGGATGACGACCTCGTCCGCGTCGCGGCCACCCTGGCTGTCCTCGGTGGCGACGAAGAACGCCGGCACGGCCTCCGGGTTCGCCGGCGCCTCGTCGGTGCTCTGCAGCATCCGGCAGGCCGTGTGGAAGTGACCACGGGTCAGCCCGTCCTCGTTGAGCAGCGAGCTCTCGACGTAGTACCCGCCCTGGCCGGCGGCGAGGAAGCGGTCCCGGATCAGGTTCCGGGTGCTCACCCGCAGGGTGAACGGCTGGTTGGCGCCGACCTCCTGCGGGAAGTCGGTGATCAGCAGGGACGGGTTGTTCTCGGCGGCGCCCACCTCACCGAAGGACGTGCTGACGCAGCGGTTGCCGTTCTGGAAACCGTCGTGCGGCTGCAGGCGGCTCTCGTCGCAATTGTTCGCGAGCACGCCCAAGCCGGCACCCGGGGCGTTACCGCCGTTGTTTCCGCCGTCGTTGTCACCGCCATTGTCACCGCCGTTGTTCCCCCCGTTGTTGCCGTCGTTGGGGTTACCGGTCGGGGCGACCTGGCACTCGGCGAGTTCGGCCAACCCGCGCGGCCGCGGACCGAACCGGTCGACGGCGATGGTGATCCGCTGCAACGTCGCCCGTCGCTTGTCCGCCAGCGGCCTCAGGATGGCGTTGCGGACGAAGGCGTCGCCGCGGTTGCCCTCGGCGGCGAGCCGCCGGTCGGCCTCGTTGATCTGGTTCTGCAGCTGGGCGAGGTTCCGGTCCACCTCGGCGCGGGCCCGCTCGGGGATCTGCGGCAGCCGGCTGGCGACGTCCGGGCAGGCCACCGCGGACCCACCGTTGTTCGCCGGGGCCTCGCCGTCCCGGGTCTCCTGGCACTCCTCGACCGACTGCTGGCCGTCGCCCCAGTGGTTGCGTACCCAACGGCCGTTCTGCCAGGTGCGGGTCGTCGTGCCGGTCCCGGCCGGCGCGGTCGCGCCGGGGCTGGGCTCCACGCAGGCGGCGGCCGCCGGGCGGGTTCGCTCCTTCCGCCGTTCGCCGGCCGACGAGATCTGGGTCACGGCGACCACACCGCCGAAGACCACCAGCGTGCCGACCACGGCCACCAGCCGCTTGCTCCGCGCGTTACCGGATGACCGGCGCGCCCGTGTGGACCTGCGCATTGAATTGCTCTCCTTCGCGATCCGGTATTTGATTCGAGACCTCGGCGGACCGACGGAATTGAGACGGCACGACCCATCGGGACGTAACCGGCGGCACGTCGATGAACGACGATGCCCTTTCCGCACCGTCTTCCGCGCCTGGCGACGCGGTCGGGGAGATCCTGTCCATTCCCGCTTGAGTACGGGAGGGTGCGGACGATGGTTCAACGGCGGGCGGAGAAATTTTCTCGGCCGGGCCGGGAGGCGCGGATCAGTCGACGCAGAGGTGGTCGAACGCGAACCCGCCGGCCAGCTCGTCGCGGCGCGCGGCCAACCCGCGGATCTCCGCACGCAGCTGGTCGGGTGCGGTAAGCGCCGGTGTGCCGTCGTCCTGGGCACGCAACCGCTCGCCGACGGCCAGGGTGGCGAGATCCTCGGCGAGCCGGGCCGGGTCGACGCCGGAGGCGAAGCGGTGCTCCGTCACGGTCACCCGCTCCACCAGGAGCGCGTCGGGGCGGATCGCCACCCAGCTCCACCCCTCGGCCGGGCCGCCGGACCACTGCACGTGCAACCCGCGCACGATGGGGTCCGCCAGCCGCCGCGACACGTACGCCTCCACGGCCGCGGTCCGGGTCAGCGCGCCCAGGTCGTTGACCGCGCCGGTCCGCCCGTCCGGAAGCCGCCCGAGGATCTCACGGAACCCGGTCACCCCCGGCTCCCCGGCCCACCGCTCGGCGTAACCGCGGGCGTCGATCACGTACGCGAGGATCGCCGCGCCGTGGTCGGCGGCCCGCAGCGTCGGCGAGCCGATCCGCAGCACCGGCAGGCCGACGGCGGCGCTGACGGCGTCCTTCATCCGCTCCACGCGCTGGGCGGACGAGCCCGCGGGCGGAGGCGGGCCGATCTCGACCGCCACCGTCGGATACCCGGTGTCGGCGGCGCAGACGACGAGGTCGAAGGTCTCCCGCAGGGAGGTGGTCCACTGGTGGCCGGTGACGCCCGGCGGCCGCCGGTGCACCAGGTCGCTCAGCCGGCGGGGGCCGTGCACGACCTGACCGCCCCGGGCCAGCACCGGCCCGCTCTCCGCGGGCAGCGCCCGCAGCCAGCCGCCGTCCACGCCGCTGCTCGTCATCGCCCTGTGTCCGTCCGCCGTTCCGTCGCCCCAGCCGGCGACCGGCCGAGTCTAGGACGTCGATCATCGTCGGCGCCCCGGTGGTCCGGCGTCCGCGGCGGATGCCATGTTAAGAAGGGGCCCTTTCAGTGCACCAGGCGTTAAGAAGGGGCCCTTCCTTCGAGGAGGTCGGATGCGGGTGGTGTCGTTGGTTCCGTCGTTGACCGAGGCGGTCGCGGTGACGCTGCCCGGGGCGCTCGTCGGCGCGACCGACTGGTGCACCCACCCGGCCGGGCTGGACGTGCCGCGGGTCGGCGGTAGCAAGTACCCCGACCTGGACCGGGTTCGCGCTCTGCGGCCCGACGTGGTGCTGCTCAACATCGAGGAGAACCGACGCGAGGACGCCGACGCCCTGGCGGCGGCCGGCGTACCGGTGCGGGTCACCTACCCGCGCACCGTCGACCAGGCGCTCGCCGAGCTGTCCGGGCTGCTTGCCGAGTTGGGTGCGCCGGCCGAGCCGGCATGGCTGGCGGCCGCCCGCCGCGCCTGGGCGGCGCTGCCCGGCGACACGACGCGACACCGCGCGGTGGTGCCGGTGTGGCGGCGGCCGTGGGTGGTGCTGGGCAGCGACACGTTCGCCGGGGACGTGCTGCGCCGGCTCGGCGTCGCCAACCTGTACGGGGGCCACGCCGAGCGGTACCCCCGACCGACCCTGGCCGAGCTGCGCGACCGGGCGCCGGAGCTGGTGGTGCTGCCCGACGAGCCGTACCGGTTCACCGCGGCCGACGGACCGGAGGCGTTTCCGGGCGTGCCGTGCGCCCTGCTCTCCGGGCGCCACCTGACCTGGTACGGGCCGTCCCTGGCGGAGGCTCCCGCCGTCCTGGCGGCCCAGCTCGCCGCGCCGGTCACCCACCCGGCGGGTTGACCCGGCTGGCCCGCCGCCGGGTCCGTCGCAGGTCCACCACGCTCCACAGGATCGACGTGGACAGCGCGACCACCACCACCGCCAGGGTGAGCCAGACCGGCACCTTCCCCACCGGCGTCTCGGCGAGGATCAGCTTCACCCCGGCGAAGGCGAGCACCACCGCGAGCCCGTAGCGCAGGCAGCCGAAGTGCCGCAGCAGGCCGGCCAGGCAGAAGTAGAGGCTGCGCAGGCCGAGCACGGCGAACGCGGTGGCCGTCCAGACCAGGAACGTGTCGGTGGTGATGGCGAGGATCGCCGCCACCGAGTCGACCGCGAACACCACGTCGGTGCCCTCGATCGCGACCAGCGCGACCAGCAGCAGCGTGGCGTGCCGCCGGCCGTCCACCCGGGCGGTGAAGCGACCGCCGTGGTACCGGGCGTCGGTGGGGACCAACCGGCGGAACAGCCGGACCGCGATGTTGCGCCCGGGGTCGACCTCCGGCTCGCCGCGCACCGCGAGTCGCCAGCCGGTCCAGATCAGGAACGCCCCGAGGCCCAGCCCCGCCCAGGCGAGCCGGTCCAGCAGGTGCGCCCCGGCGAAGATGAAGACCAGCCGGAACGCGAGTGCGCCGACCACGCCCCAGAACAGCACCTTGTGCTGGAACTCCTCCGGCACCCGGAAGTAGCGGAAGAGCAGCGCGAACACGAAGACGTTGTCCACCGACAGGGCCTTCTCCAGCAGGTAGCCGGAGTAGTACGCGCCCGCCGGCTCACCGCCCAGCCAGAGCAGGACCACCACGCCGAACACCAGCCCGGCGGTGATCCACACGGCCGACCAGGTGATCGCCTCGCGCAGCTCGATGACGTGGTTGTCCCGGTGCGACAGCACGTCGACCGCGAGCATGACGGCGATGACCGCGCCGACCGCCGCCCAGCCCCACAGCGGCACCGTGAACGTCGCCTCGTCCAACCGGCGCCCTCCGCATCCGTGACGCCTCGTCCCGGGGCGGCGGGCCCGAGGCACGGCCACCCGTCGCGTACCCACGAGGCCGGACCACGTCGCCTCCGAGCCTAGGCGAGCCGCCCGACCCGCCGGTGGCGCTCCGCCGAACTCGGCCCCCGCCGAAGGACCCGACGGCACGGGCCCTTCGCGCCTGGTGCGCCGCTCGGCGCGGAGGTGCACTGCGGTCAGGAGGAAAGGAGGCAGACGATGGAGAACAACCGACTGATCGTGGTGGGCGTCGACGGCTCCGAGGGTGGGCGTCGTGCGCTGCGGTGGGCAGCCGGCGAGGCGGCGGCCCGGGGCGGCACCGTGCAGATCGTGGTGGCGTGGCGGTGGGACGGCATCGAGACCGGCCCGACGGCCGCGACCAATCCGGATGCCGAGCGCCAGCGCGCGTACGACGTGCTGCGGCGGGAGATGGCCGACCTGCTCGCGTGGCAGGGCCCCGGTCACCCGGTCGCCGGCGAGGTCGTCGAGGGACGGCCCGCCGACGCGCTGACCGCCGCCGCCCGGACCGCGGACCTGCTGGTACTGGGCAGTCACGGGCACAGCCGGCTGCGGCACACCGTCCTCGGTTCGGTGAGCGAGGAATGCGTCCGCAAGGCGAGCTGCCCCGTGGTGGTGGTTCCGGTGCCGGTCGCGGCTCCGCGGACCGCGGGCGAGCCGGTGCTGCACGGCTGATCCCGTCGCGGGTGGCCACCCCGTCCGTCCGGTGCGGCCACCCGCGACCCGCTGCGGCGGGGACGGCAACGGGCCCCGCCGCGCGGCGGGGCCCGTTGCCGGTGCGGGTCAGACATCCCATGTCGTTGGGGCGTCAAGCGGCGGCGGGTTGGGTGCGGTGGGCCCAGGCGGTGGTTTCGTCGTAGTGGGTGCCGGTTTTGAG
>NZ_JBEORU010000023.1:0-108812 GCF_040302465.1 Micromonospora sp. NPDC126480 | reverse complement strand
CCCGCAACCACACAGACCTACAGCTTCCACGCCGACATCACAACCTTCGAAAAAGGGCTTGCCTCCCGGTCACGGCGCTAAACGCAACGGTGTTGCCTCACACATCTCGGGCTCGCCCTCACCACGTCGCCCTGGGTCGCCTCGGCCGTCCTCTTCGTCTTCGGGGCGCACGGGTTCGTCTGGGGCGCCACCTCGCTGACGGTCCGGCAGCGGGCCGTCCCGACCCACCTCCAGGGCCGGGTGAACAGCATCAACGCCATCAGCACGTACGGCGGGCTGGTCGCCGGGTCGGCGATCGGCGGGCTGCTGGTGACCCCCTTCGGGGTGACCGGGCCGTTCTGGTTCGCGTTCGCCGGCTCGGCGGTGCTGGTCGTCCTGCTGTGGCGCGAGTTCACCCGCATCGCGCACAGCGACGAGCCGGCCCCGGCCCCGCCGCCGGCCGTCCCGGCCGCCGGCTGACCTGCCGCCCGCCCCGGCCGCCGGCTGACCTGCCGCCCGTCCCGGCCGCCGGCTGACCTGCCGCACGTTAAGAAGGGGCCCCTCTACTACCGGAGGCGTTAAGAAGGGGCCCTTCCTTGCAGGCGGCGGCGGTGCAGCGCCAGGCCGGCGGTGACCGCCCCGGCGACCAGGCCGGCGGCGGCCGTCGACGGGACGGCGATCTTCACGGCCCGGCGGCCGGTGCGGAAGTCCCGCACCTCCCAGCCGCGCCGGCGGGCCTCGCGCAGCAGCGCGGCGTCGGGGTTGACGGCGACCCCACGGCCGACCGCGTTGAGCATCGGCAGGTCGTTCGACGAGTCGCTGTACGCGGTGCAGCGGGACAGGTCCAGCCCTTCCACGGCGGCGAGCTGGGTGACCGCCTCGGCCTTGGCCGGCCCGTGCATCAGGTCGCCGACCAGCCGCCCGGTGTACGCGCCGTCGACCACCTCGGCCACGGTGCCGATCGCGCCGGTCAGGCCGAGCCGGGCGGCGAGCACCCGGCCGATCTCCACCGGTGCGGCGCTGACCAGCCAGACCCGCTCCCCGGCGTCGAGGTGGCGCTGCGCGAGGCGGCGGGTGCCGCTCCAGATCCGGGGCGCCATCAACTCGTCGAAGATCTCCTCCGCGAGGCGCTCGACGTCGTCCACCCGCCAGCCCTCGATGAAGGCGAGAGCCGCCTCCTTGGCCTGCGACATGTCCCCGGCGTGCTCGGTGGCGAGCACCCGGAACCGAAGCTGCTGCCACGCGAACCGGAGCAGGTCACCGGTCGTGAAGTAGTTGCGTGCGGCGAGCCCGCGGGCGAACCAGTAGATCGAGGCGCCCTGCATCATCGTGTTGTCGACGTCGAAGAAGGCGGCGGCGGTCCGATCCGGCGCCGCGGGCGGGGCTTCCGTCTCCGCCCAGCCGGCGGTGTGACCGTGGGTGTCGGTGCTGACCGTCACCTTACGGCTGCGGGCCACGCGCCCTCCCTCCGCTGTGTGGGCGCGCTGTGCGCCACCTGCGAGGGTAGCGGGGACGACGGCCCGACCGGGCACTCGACCGGGCAACTGTGGTGAGGCTCCTGCGGCCCGGATCGGGCTGGCCGGTGGGCCCGCGTCAGCGGCCGGCGGGGCAGGTGGCCGGTGCCGGGCCGAGCGCGTCGCTGCCGACCGGCGCCGGCAGGCCGCACCCGATGGCGGCGCGCAGCGCGTCGGAGCGCTCGCGGACGTCGTCGAGCAGGGCGAGCGAGCGGCGGGTGCGGTCGCGCTCGGCGCGGGTCCCGTCGTCGAGCAGGGCGCTCACCGCCTCCCGCTGCGCGGTCACGAAGGCGTTGACCGCGTCGAGCGCCGCCGGGTCGGAGCGCTGCGCGGCGGCACCGGTCAGCAGGCGTACGCCCTGGCGGGTGTCGGCGTCCATGTCGTCCAGGACACCGCTGTAGCCGGTCCGGTCGCCGCGCAGCTCCGCTGCCTCGTCCAGCCGGGTGCGGGCGAAGTTGAGGAAGAGCTGCCCGCGGCTCACGTCCGAGCTGGTGAACGCGAGCTGGGCGCGTTCGGTCGAGCGCTTCATGCCGTAGAGGGCGTCGCCGGGCACCGCGTTCTCGCTGGCGGCCGAGATGCCGGAGACGGCGACGGCGCCGACCGCGATGCCGATCAGGATGGCGCCGCGGGCCCGGGCCCGTCGCGCGGTGACCGCCGGGACGAGGCCGGAGCGGCTGGTCGCCGAACGGCGGCCGGCCGTCGCGGCGGCTGCCTTCGGGGCAGGCTCGCCGATGCCCTCGCGCTCGGCGGTGGCCAGCAGCATCGCCCGCAGGCCGGTACGGAACTCCGGGTTCACCGCCACGGGCGGCGGCGCGGCGCTGAGCCGCTGCCCGACCGCGACGAGGGTGGCGAGTTCGTCGTCCATCCGGGACCGCACGTGGTGCCGCCGGCCGCCGTTGGCCTCGTCGAGAAGCTGCGCGAAGCGCTCCGCGCGCCGACGGGAGAAGAAGAGGTCGCTGTCCACCGCTGGCACCTCCTCTCGCTGGACACGGCCGGTCGGCCGCGGTCGTCACCGGCGACCGGTGACGGCGGACACCACAGGGAGGCTCGTGGCCGGCGATGGTGCCGGACCTGAGGAACCCGGGGGGACGCCGGGAATGAAACGGTCGCACCCGGAAAAACGCGCCGCACCTGGCATGGGTTACGGGGCTGGCGGAGGAGAAATCACGCAAAGTGATCGGTCTCACTCGAGCGCCGACGAGGTGGACCTGCCCGTACGCCGACCGGCCGGTCGGGCGGACTACGGCTGGAAGCCGTCCGGGAGCAGGCGCGCCAGGGCCCGTACCGCCCGGTACTGCAACGCCTTGATCGCGCCCTCGTTCTTACCCATCGCCCGCGCGGTCTCCGCCACCGAGAAGCCCTGGAGGAAGCGGAGCACGATGCACTCCTGCTGCTCCGGGTTGAGCTGCTTGACGGCGCTGAGCAGGGCCACGTTTGTGATGTGCTCGACCACGGCGGCCTCCGGGCTGCCCTCCGGCCCCCGGTCCTCCCGGTCCGCGTCGAGCACGTCGCCGGTGGTCACCTCCAGGCGGTACCGGCCGGACTTGAAGTGGTCCGCCACCAGGTTGCGGGCGATCGTCACCAGCCAGGCGCCGAGGTCCCGGCCCTGCCAGGTGAAGCTGCCGATCCGCTTGAGCGCGCGGAGGAAGGTGTCGGACGTGAGGTCCTCCGCCAACTGACGGTTGCCGACGCGGAAGTAGACGAACCGGAAGACCGTGTCCACGTACCGGTCGTAGATCAGGCCGAACGCCTCGGCCTCACCGGCCTGCGCCCGCTCGACGAGCGCCCAGACCTCGGTCGCCGGGTCGGACGGGTCGGGGCGGCTCGGGAAGCCGGTCGTGGTGGCGGGGGCGCCGGCGGGTACCGCCGGCAGCACCGCGGTCTCGGTGGAGGAGGAGTCGGCCGCGGCGGGCGGGTCGGCCGACCGCCGGCCCTGCACCGGCATGGTCGGGCGGGCCGGCGACGCGATCCGGCCGCCGACCGGCTTGGCGTTGCCGCCCGGTGTCGCCGGCCGCGCCGGAGCCTCGTTCTGGTGCGGGCGGCTGCGGATCCGGCTGGACCCGCTGTCACCGCGGGTGACCAGGGTGCCCGTGTCCTCCACGGGCACCCGGGCGGCCGGCCGTTCGTTCACGGCGGGCCGGGGCGTCGAACTGGTCAGGCCGACGGGCCGCTCCGCGTATCCGAAGGTCGTCATCGGGCCACCTCCGTTCCGCCGCGGGCGCGCCGCGCCTGTCGCGGGCAGTGGCTGGGCACGCGTCGGTCCGGCAGTGCGGGTCGGGGGTGTGCCGCCGTACGGCAGCTCCCCTTGAGGTGCTGGTCCAATGCGCTGACGGGCACGGGGGCCTCCTCGGGCTGAGGGGTGTCGACTCACGGCAAATGGGGTGAGCCGACCCGAGTGATGATAGGGCCAACGTCACCCGCGCGTGGCAAGTCCGTTACACAGGGCCGAAGTATTTCCCGCTGTGTCGCACGAATGGCGGACCGGTTGTCCGTCGTGTGCGGTTGACTTTCGGATTCCACGATGGTCCGTGCCGGATTCCCAGGTAGATGCTGCATCCGCTGGCTGTCTCGGTGGTTCGCGCCAGCCGGTCGGCTGAGGGCGGGTCGGTGTGTCGGCCGGCGCCGACGTGTCCTGTGGACGGGACCGGCGATGTCACAGGCAGGCTACCTGCCCGGTCCCGTCGCCGGGACCGACCGAGTCGGAGCTGTCCGAGTTGTCGACATCCGTCGATTCAGGACCCCGCCGCCCGGGCCGTTCCGGCGTGGCCGGTCACCGTCCGCTGTGCCAGACTCAGCGACCGTGCAGGACGCAACCGGGGGTTCCGCGACGAACCTCGCCGACCGGCTCCGTCGAGCCGCCGCCGCGCACGGCGACCGCACCGCGCTGCACTGGCGCGGAACGTC
The DNA here is from genome assembly GCF_040302465.1 of Micromonospora sp. NPDC126480. Lineage (NCBI taxonomy): Bacteria > Bacillati > Actinomycetota > Actinomycetes > Micromonosporales > Micromonosporaceae > Micromonospora > Micromonospora sp. NPDC126480. The sequence continues at coordinate 104,415 of NZ_JBEORU010000023.1, read as the reverse complement.
GCTGACCTGGTCCGAGCTGGACGCGGCGGTGACCGTCACAGCCCGGGCGCTGGCGGCGCGGGTGGCGCTCGCCGACCCCCACCCGCCCCGGGTCGCGATCGCGCTCGGCAACACGCCGGACTTCGTCGTCAGCTTCCTCGCCACGCTGCGCGCCGGGCTGGTCGCGGTGCCGGTCAACCCCGGCCTCACCACCCGGGAGCTGTCGCACGTGCTGGCGGACTCGGGCGCGTCCGTCCTGATCGGCACCCCTCAGGTGGCCGACCGGGTCGCCACCGTGTCCCACGCGCTGCCGTCCCTCTCCGCCGTGCACACCGCGCCGCCCGGTGCCGACGGCGGCGGCGACTTCCCCGCCCGGGGCGGAGCGGACCTGGCCGTACTGCTCTACACGTCCGGCACCGAGGGGCACCCGAAGGGGGCGATGCTCGCGCACCGCGCGCTTGCCGCCAACCACGAGCAGGTCGCCCGGATCGAGCCGCCCGTGGTCGGCCCCGACGACACCGTGCTGCTGGCGCTGCCGCTGTTCCACGCGTACGGGCTGAACTCGGGGCTCGGTGCGGTCGTCCACCATGGCGCGACCGGGGTGCTCGTCGACGAACTCGGCGCCGACGCCGGGCTCGCCGAGATCGCCCGGCACCGGGCCACCGTCCTGGTCGGCGTACCGTCGATGGTCGCCGCCTGGTCCACGACGGACGCCGCCGCCGCCCTCGCGTCGGTGCGGATCGCGGTCTGCGGCGCGGCGCCGCTGGAGCCGGCGGTCGCGGCGCGCTTCACCGAGGTCGCCGGGCTGCCGGTGCACGTCGGGTACGGGCTGACCGAGACCGCCCCCGTGCTCGCCTCGACCCTCGTGAACGGCGAACCGAAGCCCGGCTCGATCGGCCGCCCGCTGCCCGGGGTGGAGCTGCGGCTGGTCGCGCCGGACGGGACCGACCTGTGGCGCGACGGCGCGGCCGTGCCCGAGGACGACGCCGACGAGCTGGACGTGTCCGACGTCGCGCCCGGCACCGACCCGGGGCAGATCGTCGTGCGGGGGGCCAACCTGTTCTCCGGGTACTGGCCGGACGGGCGGGGTGGGCCGGACGCCGAGGGCTGGTGGGCCACCGGCGACGTGGCGTACGCCGACGACGACGGTGACCTCTTCCTGGTCGACCGGATCGGCGAACTGATCCTGGTCAACGGCTTCAACGTCTACCCGCACGAGGTGGAGCTGGTGCTCGACGGGCACCCGGGTGTGGCGGAGTCGGCGGTACTGGGTGTGCCGCACCCGCGGACCGGCGAGACTGTGCACGCGTACGTGGTGCCGCGGGCGGGGCAGGAGGTGACGGTGGAGGAGCTGCTGGTGCACTGCGCCCGCAACCTCGCCCGGTTCAAGTGCCCGGCGGTCGTCGAGTTCGTCGACGAGCTGCCGCACTCGGCCATCGGCAAGGTCCGCAAGACACTGCTCCGGTCCCCGGCCGGGGCCGGCACGACGGAGGAGACCCATGCGTGAACCCCGCCTCACCCTGATCACCCGGCCCGGCTGCCACCTCTGCGAGGACGCGAAGGCGGCGATGGACCGGGTGGTGGCGGTCACCGGGGACCGCTGGGTCGAGAAGGACGTGACCGGTGACCTCGAGCTGGAGCGGGAGTACGGCGACCGGCTGCCGGTCGTGCTGCTCGACGGCAAGGAGCACGGGTACTGGCGGGTCGAGGAGGAGCGGCTGCTGCGCGACCTCACCACCCCCCAGCTCTGAGCGCGCCGCCGGTTAGGGTGCGGCGATGACCCCTGCGCGCCCCCACCTGGTGTGGGACTGGAACGGCACCCTCCTCAACGACCTGGACCTCGTCGTGACGGCCACCAACGCCGCCTTCGCCAGCGTCGGCGGGCCCGCGGTCAGCCCCGACGAGCACCGGGTCCGGTTCCGCCGGCCGGTCGCGGACTACTACGCGGAGGTGCTCGGTCAAGCCGTCGACGACGAGGCGTTCGGCCGGCTCGACCGGATCTTCCACGACGCGTACCGCAACGGGCTGACCACCTGCGCGCTGGCGCACGACGCGGTGGAGGCGATGTCCTCCTGGCCGGGCGGGCAGTCGCTGCTGTCCATGTGGTTCCACGACGAGCTGGTGCCGACCGTGCACACCTACGGGCTGACCGGGCACTTCCTCCGGGTCGACGGGCTGCGGGCGGAGGTCGGCGGGGACCGCAAGGCCGAGTCGCTGGCCCGGCACCTGACCGAGCTGGGCGTCCGCGGTCGGGACGTGGTGCTGATCGGCGACTCGCTCGACGACGCCGACGCGGCCCGGTCGGTCGGTGGCCGCGCGGTCCTCTACACCGGTGGTTTCACCGACCCGGCCCGGCTGCGGGCCTCCGGCCACCCGGTGGCCGAGACCCTCACCGACGCGGTGAAGCTGGCCCGGGACCTGTAGGTGGGTCAGGTGCGGAGGTAGGTCAGGACGGCCCGTACGCGGCGGTGCTGCTCGGTGTCGGGGGGCAGGTCGAGCTTTGTGAAGATGTTGCGGACGTGCTTCTCCACCGCCCCGTCGGACACCACGAGGGTGCGGGCGATCGCCGTGTTGGAGTGCCCCTCCGCCATCAGGGCGAGCACCTCGCGCTCGCGCGGGGTCAGGTTCCGCAGCGGGTCGTCGCGGCGGCGGCGGGCGAAGAGCTGAGCGATCACCTCGGGGTCCAGGACGGTGCCGCCGCCGGCGACCCGTTCCAGCGCGTCGAGGAACTCGCCGATGGCGGCCACCCGGTCCTTGAGCAGGTAGCCGATCCCGGCGCCGGTGGCGAGCAGGTCCTCGGCGTACGACACCTCGACGTACTGGGACAGCACCAGGATCGGTGTCCGGGGCACCCGGCGGCGGGCCTCCACCGCGGCCCGCAGGCCCTCGTCGGTGTGTGACGGGGGCATCCGGACGTCGACGATCGACACATCCGGCCGGTGCTGCGCCACCGCCGTCACCAGGGCGTCCCCGTCACCGACGGCGGCCAGCACCTGGTGATCGCGTTCGGTGAGCAGCCGGACCAGCCCCTCCCGGAGCAGGACGGCGTCGTCGGCGATCACGATCCGCATGCACGGATGTGTACCACGCGCCGCTCACAGCGGGAGTTCGGCGTGCACGCCGGTGGGGCCGCCGGCCGGGCTGGTCACGCCGAGCCGGCCACCGGCCGCACGGACCCGGTCCGCGATGCCGGCCAGCCCGTGCCCCTTGGCCAGGTGCGCGCCGCCCTGGCCGTCGTCGTCGACGCCGACCCGCAGCCGCGGCCCGTCCCGCTCCACGGTGACCCGGCACTCGGTGGCCCGGCTGTGCTTCGCCACGTTGGTGAGCGCCTCGGCGACCACGAAGTACGCCGTGCTCTCCACCGCCGGGTCGAGCCGGCCGCCCGGCTCGCCGAGCGCGGGGTCGACCCGCAGCTCGATGGGGATCAGCCCGCGCCCGGCCAGCGCCGCGAGCGCGCTCGGCAGCCCCCGGTCGACGAGGATCGGCGGTGCGATGCCCCGGGAGAGGGAGCGCAGCTCGGCGAGGGCCTCCCGGGTCTGCCCGACCGCCTCGTCAAGCGTCCGGCGGGCCGCCTCGGGGTCGGAGGCGAGCTGCTCGCGGGCCCGGCTGAGGTCCATGGCGAGCCGGACCAGCCGCTGCTGCGGACCGTCGTGGATGTCCCGCTCCAGCTTGCGCAGTGCGCTGGCCTCGGCCGAGACGGCCGCGCGCTTCTGCTCCTCGAGGGTGGTGATCCGGTTGCGCATCTCCGCCACCCCGGTCAGCAGCGAGCGGGCCAGGCCGCCCTGGATCCGGGCACAGGCGCGGGCCACCAGCGGCAGGGTGAACAGGGCGAACACGCCGATCGCGGTGTTCAGGAAGATGCGGGGACCGGAGCCGTCGCCCATCCCGAGGAGCTCGCTCAGGTCCTGGTCGCCCGGGCCGCGCGGGATCGCCCAGTCGTACGCGCCGTAGAGAGTGCCGGCGACCGCGAGCGCCCACCAGACGAGCAGCACCACGAAGGTCGGCAGTGCCGCCAGCAGCTTGCCGAGGGCGTGCAGGAGGTCGAGCCAGGACTGCAGGTCGCGCATCGGCACCAGGACCCGGCGCCAGAAGCCCGCGCCCGGCTCGGGTGCCCGGTAGACGGGGCGGACCCGCGGCTGGTGCAGCACGGCGGGGAGCCGGAGCCGCTCGACGTCGGCCAGCACCCGTGCCGCGTACAGCGTGCCGGCGAGGACCGGCAGGCCGAGCGTGGTGACCAGCAGGCCGGCGCTGAGCGAGATCCCGGCCACGGCCAGCACGAAACCGACAAGGGCCAGGGGCAGGCCGAACAGCACGTAGCCCGAGTCGCGCAGGAGCTGGCGGACGAGGCTGCGGGCCGGGGTGGTGGGCGACGGCGCGGTGGCGACGGGTACGGCGGTCATGTCACCGAGGCTAGGTAGGCGTGCGGCCCGCTCCCATCCCGTACGCCGGTCTCTGCCTGGGGGTGCTGGCCCTACCTGCTGTGATGTGGAGCGACGCGCCCGCGCGCGATTGGTCAGAGAAGTCGTAATTGAGCAATAATCGCCGTGCGGCGTGGGCGAGAGCCGCCAGATCGATCTTGCGGAATGGAGGGCCTGGTGACGCCGCGTCGCACGCGACCAAGATCGCGATTTGTGCGTGTCTTCACAAGCGCCTACCCTGTAGTTCCGACGCGCCCTGCTAGCACAGCCGGCAACCTCGGTCGCCAGCGGGAGTCCCGACGCGGCCGACCGGCGGAGTTGGCCCAGGATCGCACCGCACGGAGTCTCATGAGTCAGCACCGCCCGCCAGGCGGGCCCGACCGCCCCGCCGCCGTGCCGGCGCTGCCGGACCTGCCGGAGGCGACCGTGGCCCGGCTCCCCGAGTACCTCCGTGCCCTGCACAACCTGGCTGAGACCGGTCACGAAACCGTGTCCAGCGAGGGCCTGGCCAGCGCCGCCGGGGTGAACTCCGCGAAGCTCCGCAAGGACCTCTCGCACCTCGGGTCGTACGGCACCCGCGGCGTCGGCTACGACCTGGCCCTGCTGATCGAGCAGATCGAGTACGTGCTCGGGCTCACCCAGCGACGGTCGGTCGCCCTGGTCGGTGTGGGTAATCTCGGTCACGCCCTGGCCGGCTACGACGGTTTCGCCACCCGCGGCTTCCGCATCGCCGCGCTCTTCGACGCCGACCCCTCGCGGGTCGGTGAGGAGATCGGCGGCCTGGTCGTCCGGCACGTCGACGACCTGCCCCGGGTCGCCGCCGAGGAGTCGATCGCCATCGGCGTGATCGCCACCCCGGCCGCCGCCGCGCAGCGGGTCGCCGACCAGTTGGTCGCCGCCGGCGTGACGAGCATCCTGAACTTCGCGCCCTGCGTGCTCTCGGTGCCCGACGGGGTCGACGTGCGCAAGGTCGACCTCGCGATCGAGCTGCAGATCCTGTCCTTCCACGAGCACCGCAAGGCGTCCCTGACCGCGCTCCCCGCCACCGGCGGGTCCACCCTCACCGCCCTGCCCGGCGGGCTCGCGGTCAACGACCCGCAGGAGGCGACCGGCACGTGAAACTGATCGTCGTCGGCGCGTCCTACCGCACCGCACCGGTCGCCACGCTGGAGCGGCTCGCGGTCGCGCCCGCCGACCTCACCCGCACCCTGGACCGCCTGATCGCACAGCCGTACGTGACCGAGGCCGTCCTGGTCTCCACCTGCAACCGGGTGGAGGTGTACGCCGCCGTGTCCGGTTTCCACGGCGGCCTCGGCGACATCTGCGTCGTCCTGGCCGAGCAGGCCGGCTGCCGGCCCGCCGCTCTCGCCAACAACCTCTACGTGCACTTCGACGCCGCCGCGGTCGACCACGTCTTCCGGGTCGCCGCCGGGCTGGACTCGATGGTCGTCGGCGAGGCCCAGATCCTCGGCCAGCTCCGTGACGCGTACCACTGGGCGTCCGGCGCGGACACCGCCGGCCGGCTGCTGCACGAGCTGATGCAGCAGGCGTTGCGGGTGGGCAAGCGCGCCCACTCCGAGACCGGCATCGACCGGGCCGGGCAGAGCGTGGTCACCGCCGCCCTCGACCTCGCCGCCGAGCTGCTCGACGGCGACCTGGCCGGCCGCCCGGCGCTTGTCGTCGGCGCGGGGGCCATGGGTTCCCTGGGTGTGGCGACCCTCGCCCGGCTGGGCGCCGGGCCGCTCACCGTGACCAACCGCGGCGCCGACCGGGCCGTCCGGCTGGCCGAGTCGTACGGCGCCGCCGCCGCTCCGATGGCCGAGCTGACCACCACGCTCTCCACAGTGGACATCGTAGTCGCCGCCACGGCCGCCACCGAGGCGGTCCTCACCCGCGACGTGGTGACCCGGGCGCTCGCCGCCCGGGACCGCGACCGCGGGCCGCTGGTGCTGCTCGACCTCGCCGTACCGCGGGACGTCGAGCCCGGCGTCGCCGGCCTGCCCGGCGTCGAGGTGATCGACATCGACCGGATGGCAGCGCTGGTCGCCGAGGGCCCGGCCGCCGCCGACGCCGCCGCCGTGGAACAGATCGTCGCCGCCGAGGTCGACGCCTTCCTCACCTGGCTGCGGGGCGCCGACGTCGCGCCGACCGTGGCCGCGCTGCGCGGCCGCGCCGAGGACGTGGTCAGCGCCGAGCTGCGCCGGCTGGCCCAGCGGCGCCCCGACCTCACCGACGACCAGCGCGCCGAGGTCGCCCGGACGGTGCACCGGGTCGTGCAGCGCCTCCTGCACCAGCCAACCGTGCGGGTCCGCCAGCTCGCCGCCGAACCCGGTGGCGACCAGTACGCGGCCCTGCTGCGCGAGCTGTTCGACCTCGAGGTGCCGCAGACCTCCCCGGTCGACACGGTCCCCGACGTGGTGGACGCCACCGTCGACGACTACCCGCCCACCGGAGGTGAGCGATGAGCACGCCCCTGCGCCTCGGGACCCGGGGCAGCGCCCTGGCGATGGCCCAGTCCGGGCACGTCGCCGAGGCCCTAACCGCGGCCACCGGGCGTCCGGTGGAGCTGGTCGAGGTGGTGACGGCCGGCGACCGGTCGAACGCCCCGGTGCACCGGCTCGGCGTCGGCGTCTTCGTGTCGGCGCTGCGGGACGCCCTCGCCGCGCGCACCATCGACTTCGCGGTGCACTCGTACAAGGACCTGCCCACCGCGGCGGCGCCCGGCCTGCACGTCGCGGCCGTGCCGCCCCGGCAGGATCCGCGCGACGCCCTCATCGCCCGCGACGGCCGCACGCTCGCCGAGCTGCCGCCCGGCGCGCGGATCGGCACCGGAGCGCTGCGCCGCATCGCCCAGCTGCACGCGCTCGGGCTGCAGCTCGAGGTCCAGCCGATCCGGGGCAACGTCGACACCCGCCTGGCGCGGGTGCTCGGCCCGGAGGCCGACCTGGACGCGGTCGTGCTGGCCCGGGCCGGGCTCGCCCGGCTGGGCCGGGCCGACGTGATCACCGAGACGCTCGACCCGATGCTGATGCTGCCGGCGCCCGCCCAGGGCGCGCTGGCCGTGGAGTGCCGAATCGACGACCAGGACCTGGTCGGGCTGCTCACCGTGCTCGACCACGCACCGTCCCGCGCCGCCGTCGTCGCGGAGCGGGCGCTGCTGGCCACCCTGGAGGCCGGCTGCAGCGCACCGGTCGCCGCCTACGCCGAGCTCGCCGAGGGCGACTCGGGTGAAGAGATCTACCTGCGCGGGGCGGTGATCAGCCCGGACGGCACCCGTGACCTCCGGCTGTCCCGCACCGGAACGCCCGCCGACGCGGCGGAGATCGGCAAGGCACTCGCCGCCGAACTCCTCGACCTCGGCGCCGACTCGATCCTCGGCCAGGAAGGACACACCGGCCCGGGGACCCAGCAATTTGGGAGCACAGAATGACCCGCACCCGTAAGCCCGTAGGCCGCATCGCGTTCGTCGGGGCCGGTCCCGGCGACCCGGGCCTGCTGACCCGCCGGGCGCACGACGCCCTGGTCGACGCCGACCAGGTGGTGTACGACCGGGGAGTCCCCGAGTCGCTGCTCGACGTCGTCCGCGCCCAGGCGAAGGAGGACGCCCAGTTCAGCCCGGCGGAGGGCGCGCCGGGTGACGTGGCGAAGGTGCTGATCTCGGCGGCGCGCTCCGGGCTGAACGCGGTGCACCTGGTCGCGGGCGACCCGTTCGGCCACGACTCGGTGGTCAAGGAGGTGCAGGCGGTCGCGCGTACCGCCGCGCACTTCGAGGTGGTCCCGGGCGTCGGCCAGGCCGAGGGGGTGGCCACGTACGCGGGTGTGCCGCTGCCGGGCGTGCGCACGGCGGCCGACATCGAGGACGTCACCACGCTGGACTTCGAGGCGCTGGCCGCCGCCGTCGCACGGGGCTCGCTGGCGCTCGCGGTGGACGCCGGTGATCTCGCCGCGATCCGCGACGGGCTGCTCGCGGCCGGGGTGGACGGCACGACCGCCGTGGGCGTGACCGGCGACGGCACCGGTGAGACGCAGTACACGACCACGTCGACCGTGGACTCGTTCGTCGCGGCGGCACTCGGCTTCACCGGCCGGGTCGTGCTCACCCTCGGTGACGGTGTCGGCCAGCGGGACAAGCTCAGCTGGTGGGAGAACCGCCCGCTGTACGGCTGGAAGGTGCTGGTACCCCGGACCAAGGAGCAGGCCGGCGTGATGAGCGCCCGGCTGCGCGCGTACGGGGCGATCCCCTGCGAGGTGCCGACCATCGCGGTCGAGCCCCCGCGTACCCCCGCCCAGATGGAGCGGGCGGTCAAGGGCCTGGTCGACGGCCGGTACGCCTGGGTGATCTTCACCTCGGTGAACGCCGTCCGGGCCGTGTGGGAGAAGTTCGCCGAGCACGGCCTCGACGCCCGGCACTTCGGCGGCGTCAAGATCGCCTGTATCGGCGACGCGACCGCCGACGCGGTGCGCGCGTTCGGCATCCAGCCGGAGCTGATCCCGTCCGGCGAGCAGTCGTCGGAGGGCCTGCTGGCCGAGTTCTCGCCGCACGACGAGGTGCTCGACCCGGTCGGCCGGGTGCTGCTGCCGCGCGCCGACATCGCCACCGAGACGCTCGCCGCCGGGCTCACCGAGCGCGGCTGGGAGGTCGACGACGTGACCGCGTACCGCACGGTGCGGGCCGCGCCGCCGCCGGCCGAGATCCGCGACGCGATCAAGTCCGGCGGGTTCGACGCGGTGCTCTTCACGTCGTCGTCCACCGTCCGGAACCTGGTCGGCATCGCCGGGAAGCCGCATGCGCGTACCGTTGTCGCTGTGATCGGGCCCAAGACGGCGGAGACCGCGACCGAGTTCGGCCTGCGGGTCGACGTGCAGCCGCCGCACGCCTCGGTTCCCGACCTGGTGGAGGCGCTGGCCGCCTACGCCGTCGAGCTGCGGGAGAAGCTCGCCGCCATGCCGGCGAAGCAGCGTCGCGGCTCGAAGGTGCAGGGGCCGACCGCCCTGAGGTTCCGCTGACCCTGGAGGCTCCCGTGCCGTACCCCGAGATCCGGCCCCGCCGGCTGCGCCGCAACGCGGCCCTGCGGCGGCTGGTCTCCGAGACCCGCGTCGACCCGGCCGAGCTGGTCGTGCCGATGTTCGTCAAGGAAGGGCTGGCCGAGCCGCGGGCCGTGGCGTCGCTCCCGGGCGTGCTCCAGCACTCCCGGGACTCGCTGCGCAAGGCCGCCGTGGAGGCGGTCCAGGCCGGCGTCGGCGGGATCATGCTCTTCGGGGTGCCGGAGTCGCGTGACGAGCGCGGCTCCGGCGGCACCGACCCGGACGGCATCCTCAACGTCGCCATCCGGGACGTCGTCTCCGAGGTGGGTGACGCCACCGTGGTGATGAGCGACCTCTGCCTGGACGAGTTCACCTCGCACGGGCACTGCGGCCTGCTCACCCCCGACGGGTCGGTGGACAACGACGCCACCCTCGCCGCGTACGCCGAGATGGCGGTGGCCCAGGCGGAGGCCGGGGTGCACGTCGTCGGCCCGTCCGGGATGATGGACGGCCAGGTCGGCGTGGTCCGCCGGGCGCTGGACGCCGCCGGCCACCAGGACGTGACGATCCTGGCGTACGCCGTGAAGTACGCCTCGGCGTTCTTCGGCCCGTTCCGCGACGCGGTGGAGTCGGCGCTGGAGGGCGACCGCCGTGGGTACCAGCAGGACCCGGCGAACCTGCGGGAGTCCCTGCGCGAGGTCGAGCTGGACGTCGCCGAGGGTGCCGACATCGTGATGGTCAAGCCGGCGCTGCCGTACCTCGACGTGGTCTCGGCGGTCCGGGCCGCGGTCGACGTCCCGGTCGCCGCCTACCAGGTCTCCGGCGAGTACGCGATGGTCGAGGCGGCCGCCGCGAACGGCTGGATCGACCGCGAGCGGGTGATGCTGGAGACGCTCACCTCGATCCGTCGGGCGGGCGCGCAGATCATCCTCACCTACTGGGCGGTCGAGGCCGCCGGGCTGCTCCGCCAGCGCTACTGAACCCGGACGGTCGTCACCTCGCGGACCAGGGCATCGACCCCCACGTCCCGGCCGGCGTTCACCGGTAGCCCGGTCCAGGCGACCCGGACCGTCAGGTCGTCCGACCAGGCGACGCCGTGGACCGCGCCGGGGGTCATGGCGGGGTTGCCGATCGCCTGATCGGTCCGCAGGGCTCCGGTGGCGGTGTCGAAGACGGCGAGTCGTTGCTCCCGGCGGTCACGGGACTGGTCGAGGCGGCGGTAGGGGACCGCGACGAGGGCGCCGTCCGGTGCGAGTCGGAGTCCGTTCTCGCAGACGCCGCCGACGGTCAGCCGAGCGATGCGCACCCCGTCGGCGGTCCGGCGCACGTCGGTGCGGCAGCCGTCGTCGTCGCGCTGTTCGACAAGCAGGTCCGGGCGTACGTCGGTCCGGCTCGCCGTGAGCAGGTCCACGCCGGCGGTCGACGACCGGAGCAGCATCCGCTCCCGGCCCGTGGCGAGGTCGTGCGTCACGATGCCGGTGTCCCGGGCGAGGTAGGCGACCCGTTGGTCGGCGCCGATCAGTTCGACTCCCTGGCCCTTGATCCGCACTTCGCGGCTGCGTTCGAGGGCGCCGTCCGCACCGAGCACCACCAGCTTGATCGACAGACCCTCGACGTCGGGGCCGTCGGCGCGCGGGCTGCCGGGCAGCAGATCGGTGTACACGAGCCCGACGAGGCGGCCGTCGGGCAGTGCCGCGCCGAGGCTGAAGTTCTCCGGCACCGGGTGCCGTCGTACCGAGCCGTCGGCCAGCACCTCCTCGACGGGGAGAAACGGCAGGTCCTCGCCGGGCCCGTGGCGCGCGGGGTCGACCGTCATCACCAACCGCTGCGCCGGGGGAGTCCACGTCGGCGACGGTGACGAGGGGGCGGCGGGGACGGCCGACGTCGCCGCCGGTCTGCTCGTGGGTGCCGGGGCGTTGCCGGCGAGCAGTGGCACCGCCCCGGCGGCGAGTGCCACGAACAACGCCAACCCACCCGCCGTCGCCGCGCTCCGCCGACGCCGCCCGGCCCGCGCCCGGCGGCGTACGGCCGCCAGGTCGGAACCGTGCGGCGGGGTGGTCCGTGCGGCGCGGTGCACGGCTTCGGCCAGGTCGTCGGGTACGGCGTCCATCGTCACTCCTTCTCAGCCAGCGCCGTTCGCAGCCCCGCCAGACCGCGGGAGAGCCGGCTCTTCACCGTGCCCTCGGTCAGGTCGAGTACCGCCGCCGTCTCGGCGGTGGACAGGTCCAGCAGGACGCGACAGACGATCACCGCACGCTGGGCGGTGGGGAGCTGGTCCAACGCCGACCGGGCGGCCATCCCGACCGGGTCCGGCCCGGCCGCGGGCGCGTCGCTGTCGTCCGGGGCGGGCGGGCGTTCCCGGCGGACCTTTCGCCACCACGAGGTTGCCCAGTTCAGCCCGACCCGGAAGACCCACCCGGCGGGGTTGTCGAGTTTCTGGATCCGGTCCCACCGCGCGTACGCCCGGGCCATCGCCTCGTCGGCGGCCTCGCGGGCCAGGCCGACGTCCCCCGTGGCGAGGGCGAGCGCGCGGTGGATCCGGTCGACGTGCGTCCGGTAGAACCGTTCGAACGAGGCGTCCGGGTCGGCGTCGGGCCGAGCCGGACCGAGCTGGTCGGGCGGCCGGATCGGCGAGGCGACGTCGCTTCCCATGTCAGGTACACGCCGCTGACCCCGAATCGGTTCCCGCCGTCGGCCGTGCCGGCGACAACCCTCCCACCCGCCCCCTTTGCTCTGCCTCAATGGACGCAACAGAAGGGGCCAGATTCCAGTGCGTGGGTTGAAGCAGAGCAAAGGGGGCGAGGAAGGGGTTGCTCGGTTGCGCGACACGCCATTATCCACAGGTTTATCCACAGGGGTTGTCGCGTCGGTCGACGGGGCGGGACAGTCTCGCCATGACCTCCTCCGCCGACCTGCCGGACGTTTTCGACCCGCCGGATCCCGGGCCGACCGTCGGTCCGTTCCCCGTCGCGGGGCTCGTCCGTCGCGCGCGCCGCATCCTCGGCCTGAGCCAGAACCGCATGGCCCGCTTCGCCAAGGTCGCGCCGTCGACCGTCGCCCGGGTCGAGGCCGGCAACCTGGCACCCAGCCTCGCAGTGCTGGATCGGCTGCTGGGAGCCGCGGGGCTCTACCTCGTCGTGGTGGACCAGAACGGGCGGATCATCCAGCCGATGGCGGTCTGGGACGACACGAGGGACGGCGCCGGCCGGCGCTATCCCGCTCATCTCGACACGATCCTCGATCCGGAGCCCGGCGAGTGGTGGGCGGACATCTACGGGCTGGCTCGCCCACCCGAGACGTACCATCGCTGCCCGGTCGAGCGGGAGATGCGGCGCCGCCTGAGCGTCTGGGAGGTGCGGGTCGCCCAGAACCGTGCCGTCCCACGGCCGCCGAACCCGGACCGGTACGGCTGACGGCCCGCCAACCCGGCAACAGGGCCGGGCCGGCGGGCCGCCGGGACAGTGAGCCGTCGTCAGTCGTCGTTGATGATCGTGCCGGTACCGAGCGGGTCGGCGAGACGGAGCCCCGGGATGCCGGCCACGAGCAGCGTCAGCTTTTCGTCGGCCTCCCGCTTGCGGTCACCGCGCACGGTCACCGGGACGGTGAGACTCGTCTGGCCGGCCGCCAGCGTCAGGCACCCCACGTACGACTCGTAGTCGGAGCCCGACCGGGCGGTCGTGCCGTAGGTCGCGGCGCAGACCAGCACCGGCTGGGACAGCGGCCGCGAGACGGTGACGTCGAAGGCGAGCTGGGAGGTGCCCCGGTCGCCCTCGACCACCGACGCGTCCGCGACGCTCAGCGCCGCCCGGGAGCGGAACCGGGCGACCTGCGGATCATGGTCGCTGGAGCCGCGCGAGCCGTCAGCGGCGTGCTCGGCCGGCCAGTCGGCGTTGATGTGGGCGGCCCGCATCTCCACCAGGTCGCCGTAGAGCGCCTCGTTCACGAACAGGTGGTCCAGCGTCTGCGCCTGCCCCTCGAAGCTGTACGAGTACGCGGACGACGGCGCGTCGGCGAGCAGGTCCTCCCACAGGTTGCGCAGCCCCGCACCGTAGAGCGGGCCGAGCTGGTCCGACGGGGTGGGGTCGGCAGCCGTGGCGATGGGATCGTCGGGCCGGGGGAAGACGTTCAAGTCCCCGCCGTACACCACCCGGGCGTGCGGGTCCGCCGCCTCGATCGCGGTCACGATCGCGGCACCGTACGCCGCCTGCTCCCGGCGCTGCCCGACCCGGCTGTCCGGCCCGGACGAGTAGTGGTTGCTCGCCGCCCAGACGTTGAACCGTTCGGTCGAGCCGGGCGCGGCGGCCACGGTGAACTTGCCGAGCTGCGGCGCGCGGGTGAAGACGTTGTCGCCGTCGCGGCCCGTCGAGGTGTCCACGTCGGACGGCAGCACGGCGTTGAGCGCCTTCGGGTTCTGCACGTCCGCGTTCGACGGCAGCCCCGGCGCGCGGTACTGGACCGTCGGCGAGGAGCCCAGCAGCGGGTCGTCGGCGGTCACCGCGGCCAGTGCGACCCGGTCGGTGCGGTACAGGAACGCCGAGGTGATGCCCCGGTCGTCCGCGCCGGTGCGGTCGTACGCGGCCGCGTAGGCTGGACCGCCGTTGGCGGCGACGGCGAGCGCCAGCTCCTGGAGGGTGTCCGGCGCGCCGTCCGCGTCGTTCGTGGAGCCACAGACCAGCTCGGTGCCCTCGACCGTGCAGATGTCCTGGTCCTCGGCCTCCTGGACGAGGATCAGGTCGGGGGAGTGCAGGTCGGTGGTGATCTGGTCGGCGAGCGCGGCGAGCTGGTCCCGGTACTCCTGCTCGCTGCCCGGCACGTAGTCGAACGGTGGGCGGACCCCGGTGCACCCGGAGTTGCCGGCGAAGTCGCAGCCGTCGAACGGGTCGTCGCGGTAGTCGTACAGGTTCTCCACGTTGTAGGTGGCGACCGCGAACTCCTCCGACCGCTTGGCCGGCTTCGGCGGATTGTTCCGCGACGGGTCGGTGCCGGCGGCGAACGACGCGGACTCGACCTGGACCCCGTACTTCTCGAAGGAGTAGTAGAGGCCGCCCACGGCGTCGGCGGTCAGCGTGTCGAAGGTGTGCGCCGGCGGCAGCAGTGCCGTGTTGTCCCCGGCGGCCGCCTTCACGCCCATGCCGCCCAGCATGATCCGCTGACCGTTGCCGTCGTCGAAGCCCCGGGTCGGGTCGTTGTCCAGCGGGTGGACGTCCCGGAAGACGCGGCGGGCGTACGGGTCGGTGCGGTCGAGCAGCGGGTCGTCCCGGTCCACGAGCCACGTCTCGGAGTCGGCCGTGGAGGCGAACACGTTCCGTCCGCTCACCGCGCCGCTGCCGGCGCGTACCCGCAGCCGGGCACCCTCGTGCCGCTCCCAGAAGCGCTGCGCGTCGGCCAGGTCGGCCGGCGGTACCGCGTCGGTGACCGCGACCACGGCGTTCACGTCCAGGCCGGCGGCGACCCGGCGGACCAGCGAGGCACTGGAGAGCTGCGTCATGTTGAAGTACTCGGAGACGCGGGCGCGGAGCACCACCTCGTCGCCGACCGTCGGCACGTACCCGCCGATGAGCGACGTGAACGAGCCCATGAAGACGAAGATGCCGTCCGAGCTGGCCGGGTCGCCGTCGGTCGCGTCGGCGCGGCTCTGCAGGAAGAAGCCGTGCTGGTCCCGGCCGGACGAGTCGCGCGCCAGGGTGCGCTGGGTGATCACCCCGCGGACGTCGTACAGGCTGCTGCTGGTGCCGTTGCCGCTGGCCGGGGCGAGCGGCGAGCGGTCGGCCGCGCCGGACTCGGCGTCGGTGGTCGGGCCCTGCACCTCGCCGACTGTCAGCTCCCGCGTCACCTGCACGGTGAGGGTGCAGGTCGCGGTGGCGCCGTCGGCGTCGGTCGCGGTCAGGACCACGGAGTACGCCCCGGCCGCCAGGTCGGCGCTCGCGCTGACGGTGGCGCGGGCGGTGCCGCCGACCGCGTCGGCCGGGGTCACGGCCGTCCGGCTGATCGAGCCGGTGGCCGGCCCCGGGGTGACCGACGTGACGGTCAGGTCGACGATCCGGTCGTCCGGGTCGGTCGCGCTGACCTCCCGGGTCGCCGCCGTGCCAGCCGGGGTGACCAGAGCGCCGCCGCAGGTGACGGTGGCCGGTACGTCGACCGGGCCGCCACCGTCGGTGCTGTGCGCGCCGAGACCGTCGACCGTGTCGGTGGGAAAGCCGGCCCACTGGGCGGCCGGGTCGAAGGCGTCGGTCGGGTCGGTGTCGCCGGCGGTGACGGTGCCCAGGCGGCGCAGGGTGTTGTCGGCGGTGCTGGTGGCGCCGCCGCCCCACTCGGTGCCGGGGTCGACACCCACCTGGCCGATCGAGTCGAGCACGGTCTCACCGCGACGCAGCACCACCGCGTCGTCCCCGTTGAACAGGCCGGCGCCGGTGGTCTGGTCGGCCTGGGCGAGGATCGCCGCGTTCGCCGACGAGTGGGCGAAGACGAAGACGTCACCCGCCGCGACGGTGCCGGTCAGGGCGAACGACGTCGGCGTGGTGGAGCCGTTGAAGTAGAGCAGCAGCTGGTAACCGCCGGCGGCCAGGTCGACCGGCGCGCCGGTGCCGTTGAAGAGCTCGATCGCCTTGTTGTTGGACGAGCCTTCGACGTACTCCGAGATGAACAGGTCGGTGGGCGCGGCGCTGGCCGCGCTGGGCGCGACCCCGACGGCCGTGACGGTCACGGCGGCGGTGGCGGTCGCGAGCGCGGCGAGTGTGCGGCGCGGGCGCATTGAGCCTCCACGGTGGGTGGACAGAACTAACGCACGTTAAGGGGCATGGTTGACCGCCGTCCATCCCCCGATGAACCGTTTCGTGAACTTCTCACCGGGCGGCGTCGAGTCGGTGCACCAGCTCGGCCACGTCGACGCTGTATTCGCACCACTCCCGGTCGGGGCGGTAGCCCAGCTCCGCGTTCACCTTGAGCATCGCCTCGTTGGCCTGGGCGTTCCAGGTCTGCACCTCGGCCAGCTGGGGCTCGGCCGACCGCAGCTCCATCAGCATGCGCGCCTTGATCGCCCGGTCGATGCCGTAGCCGCGGTGGTCCTGCACGACGATCGTGTCGTACTGGTCGGCGCGGGTGGGGTGCTGTGCGGGCACCACCACCTCGGTCAGGCCGGCCACTTCACCGGTCTGCTCGTGCTGGGCGAGCACGATGTACGGCTTCATGCCCCGCCGGTGCAGGCAGTCGAGGCTGTCGCGCAGCCGCTGCGGATCGTACGAGCTGGGCCGCAGCTCCCCGTCGTCGATGTCCCGCACCTCGGCCTTGGCCCGCGCGTACGCCTCGATCAGCTCGTCCGGCGGCCCGCCCGGGTGGAACTCCAGGTGGTAACCCGCGCCGACGCCGCCGGCCATCTGGCCCAGCTCGGCCCAGTCCACCGTGGTCAGGTCCAGCACACTGCGGGTCTCCACGTACTCCTTGGCGAAGCCGAGCGCCTCGTAGAAGGCGACGGACGGGGTGTCGCCGACGACCTCCACGCCGATCGACTGGAACCCTTCCTGGTAGACCCGGCGGGCGGCCGTCCGGACCAGGTCGCGGCCGAGACCGCTGCGACGCGCCGAAGGGTGCACCAGCACCTCGAGCACGCCGATGTCGCCGAGCAGCAGCACGTGGACCTGCCCCAGGACCTTTCCCGGGGTGCCGTTGACCGCCGGTTCCGCTTGGGCGATCCAGGAGATCCGCCGTTCACCCGGCATCACCTCGGCGAGGTATTCCCGCAGGGAACTCTCCCGCCACGGCGGATCCTGCGGGAGATCGGCCGCCAGGACCGCGTTCAGCGTGTCCAGCAGCGACGCGATCTCGGCGGACGACGCGGTCCTGGGGTCCCACTCGCGCACCATCACCCGTCTAGCTTGCCGCTAACCGCTGCCCGGGGGAAGTGTCCAGTTCTCCAATGTGCGCGGACGGTCACGTCACGTACGGCTGGCCCGCCCGTACTGGTTGGCCTTGTCGAAGACGTCCTGCGCGTACCGCCGGACGTCGTTGTACGACAGGATGGCGTTCCACCAGTCGCCGGCGATGCTCAGGTTCCGGCCGCCCTTGCACAGGTAGTTCGCGGCGGCGAGGGCCGCGTCGTCGATGTCGTGCGGGTCCTTGCGGCCGTCGTTGTCCGCGTCGGCGCCGACCTCCTGCCAGGTGGTCGGGATGAACTGCATCGGCCCGATCGCCCGGTCGTAGGTCGTGTCCCGGTCGAGCGTCCCGCGGTCGGTGTCCCGGATCAGCATCCGGCCGCCCTGCCCGTCCAGCGGAAGGCCGATGATCTCCGGGGTGGCCCGGCCGTCCGGACCGAGCCGGGCGTTGTTGGCCTGCCCGTGCGCGGACTCGACGTGCCCGATCGCGGCAAGCGTGGTCCAGCTCAGACCGCAGCTGGGGGTCGTTTGGGCCAGCACCAGCTCGGCGTAGCCGTACGCCTGCATGGCCAGCGGCTCGATGCCGACCTTGGGCCCGATCTGGCCGGCCCAGCCGGCGAGCGCGTCCGCGGGTCGGCCGGTGCCCGACGTGGGAACGGGGACGGTCCCACCCGTGGGCGGCGTGATCGAGGGCCCGCCGAGCGGGGGCATGGTGCCGGGCAGCGGCGCGTCGGGAGCCGACGTCGGTGCGGTGGCGCTCGGCGCGCCGGCGTCGACGGCGACCGCCCGGGGGCGCACGGCGGCGGGCACCAGCAGGGCACCGGCCGCAGCGGTCGCGGCGACCAAGAACAGCAGGAAGACGCCGGGCAGGGTGAGCCGGCCGCTGGGGCGCCTCGACCAGTCGCGGACCGATCGTGTCGCGCCGGCCGCGAGCCGTCCGGGCGATGTGCGTACGGCGTGCGCGAAGGGGACCCGGCGCCGCCGGGCTGCCGCCGGCCGGTCCGGGTCGGCCGGGTCCACCGGCGGCAGCGGGTCGACCCTGGTCACCGTCAGGTCGTCACCGGTACGCGCGGGTGCGCCGCCGGCCGTACCGTCGTCCGCCGTCCCGGTCGTGGCCGTCGCCTCCGCCGCCGTGCCCGTCGGCGGTGCGGCAGGGGCGTCCGGCGTCGGGCCGTCGGTCGGCGGTGCCGGTGGCCGCAGCCACGGTCGGCGGGGACGGGGCACCGAAGCGGCCGGCTCGTCCGGGGCGGCGCCGGATTCGGCGAGTGGCCCGTCGGCCGGCGCGGCCGGTCGGAGGGGCCGAAGGGTCTGCCTGTCCTCGCCGTCCACCACCCGTCGAGTATCACCCATGTTCGCCCGGGCGTCAGGACCGGTCGTACGCTGGAGTCATGCCCCGGTACGAGTTCCGTTGCCGCGCCTGCGGCGACACCTTCGAGGTCAACCGTCCGATGGCGCGTGCCAGCGAGCCGGCACCGTGCCCACAGGGGCACGACGACACGGTGAAGCTCCTCTCCACCGTGGCGGTGACCGGTCGCGGCGGGGCGGGCGCCGCCGCCCCGACGTCGGGTGGCGGTGGCTGCTGCGGCGGCGCCTGCGGCTGCTGAGACGGACTCCCGGTCCGCCAGCGTCCCCGAGGCGCTTGCTCGCGAGTGCACGTAGTGGCACGTTGGTGCGGAGCCGGGCCGGCCGTTCTCACGATGCGTGACGGCTCGGGTTCAGGCAGCATGAACCCGACGTCACGGGCGGAGGTTCCACGCATGTCGCCACGGATCCACCTCCCGACCGGGTGGGTGACCTTCGTCTTCACCGACATCGAGGGCTCGACCCGGCTGGCCCAGCTGCTCGGCCCCGACTACCGGCCGGTGCTGCGGGAGCACCGGCGGCTGCTGCGCCGGACCCTCGCCGCCACCGAGGGGGCGGAGCTGCTCACCGAGGGGGATTCGTTCTTCCTGGCCTTCGGGGATGCGTCCGCCGCGCTGACTGCCTGCCTGACCGCCCAGCGTGCGCTGACCAGCCACGAGTGGCCCACCGCCGACGCGGTGCCGCGGGTGCGGATGGGCCTGCACACCGGCTGGGCGGAGCCCCGCGACGGCGAGTACGCGAGCCCCGAGGTGCACCGCGCGGCCCGGGTCGCCGCCGCCGCGCACGGCGGGCAGGTGCTCTGCTCCGCGGCGACCGCCCGGCACGCCGACCCGTTGCCGAGCGGCGCCTCCCTGCTCGACCTCGGCCTGCACCGGCTGCGCGGCTTCGACGACCGGGAACGGCTGTTCCAGCTCGTCGCCCCCGGCCTCGAGCGGCAGTTCCCGCGCCCGCGCACCGCCGACGCGGTGGCGCACAACCTTCCCACGCAGATCACGTCGTTCGTCGGCCGGCAGGCGGAGCGGGCCGAGCTGCGGCGACTGGTGGAGGAGCACCGGCTGGTCACGGTGCTCGGCGCGGGCGGCACGGGCAAGACCCGGCTCGCCGTGGAACTCGCCGCCGACCTGGTCGAGTCCTACCCGGACGGCGCCTGGTTCGTCGACATCGCCACCGTCACCGATCCGGGCCTGGTGGCCTTCGCCATCGCCGCGGTGCTCGGCCTGCGCCCGGAGCCCGGCCGCCCGATGGTGGACACCCTGGTGGAGTACGCGGCCGGCCGCCGGATGCTCGTCCTGCTGGACACCTGCGACGCCCAGCCGGCGGCGTCGGCCGAGGTGATCTCCCGGCTGCTCGCCGGTGGGGTGGGGGTGCGGGTCCTCGCCACCAGCCGCGAGTCGTTCGGGCTGCCCGGCGAGGTGGTGTGGCGGATCCCTCCGCTGTCGGTCGACCCGCCGGTCGACGGCGCGGAGAGCGACGCCGTCGCGTTGCTGCTGGACCGGACGGCGGCGGCCCGGGGCGGGCGGCAGCCCGACCCGGCGGAGTCGGCCGATCTGCGCCGGGTGGTGCAGCGGCTGGACGGGCTGCCGCTGGCCATCGAGCTGGCCGCCGCCCGGCTGCGGGTGCTCTCGGTCGGGCAGCTCGCCGAGCGCCTCGACGACGTGCTGGGCACCCTCGACGCCGGCCGGGACGATCCGGAGCCGCCGCCGGCCGAGCGGGGCTGGACGGGGAACCAGCAGGACACCGTGGACCTGGTCGCGGCGGCGGCCGGCGCGAGTCCGCCCAGTGCGGCCAGCCGGGCGGTGCAGCGGTCCGCCGTCGAGCGGCACCTCACCATGCAGGCCACCGTCACCTGGTCGTACCGGACGCTCGGCCCACGCGCCGCCCGGCTGCTGCGCTGGCTTGCGGTGTTCGCCGGTCCGGTGGATCTGGCCACGGTGGAGTGGCTGCTCGGGGACGATCCGCTCGACCCGCTCTCGGTGCTGGTGGACAAGTCGATGGTGCTGGCCGAGCCGCACGCGGCCGGCAGCACCTACCGGATGCTGGACCCGATCCGCGCGTACGCGGCCCGCCGGCTGGTAGAGGCGGGCGAGGAGCAGGCCGCGCGGAACCGGCACGTGGCCTGGTCCGCGCACGCGTTGGAGCGGCTGCACCTGGGGCCGGACGGCCGGCCGGTCACCCTCTCGCTGTACGCGCTCGACCCGCTCGCCGGGGAGCTGCGTGCCGCGCTGCGCTGGTGCGCAACCGGTGGCAGCCCCCGGGCCGGTCTGGCCCTGGCGGGCGGGCTGGACCAGTGGTGGCGGGAGCGCGGCCTGGCCCGGGAGGGTCGGCTCTGGCTGTCCCGGCTGTACGGCCGGATCGCCGAGACGGGGGAGCGGATCCCCGACGCGGAGCTGGCGGCGGCGTACCACATGCATTCGCTGCACGCCGGCGCGGACGGCGAGTTCGCCGAGGAGCTGCGGTTCTCGCAGCGGGCGGAGGAGGCGGCCCGGCAGGCGGGTGACGCCGGGCTGCTGGCCCGGGTCCTGGCGGGGCGGGCGGCCCCGCTTGTCGACATGGGACAGTTCGCCGAGGCCGAGCGGGTGTGCCGGGAGGTCATCGACTGGGCGCACCGGCAGGACGTGGTGGGCGACGCCCTCTTCGCGGTGTTCAGCCTCGCCGAGCTGCTCTGGCGGCGGGGGGCCCTGGACGAGGCGGCGGAGCTGCTGGGGGCGGCCCGGCCGGTCGAGGCGGCCCGGCCGGCGGAGCGGGGTCGCCGCACCGTGGACATGCTGCTCGGCCTGGTGGCGCTGGCCCGGGGCGACCTGATCGCCGCGCACGAGCACCTGCTGGTGGCTCTGCGGTCCCGGATGGCGCACGGCTTCCACCGCCGTGCCTGCGACACGCTGCAGGCGATCGCGGTCCGGTGCGCCGCCGGGGGCGACCGGCTCACCGCCGCGCGGCTCTTCGGCGCGGCGCAGGCGACCAGGGCGACACTGCGCTCCACACCGGGCATCTACGGGGCGTACTGGGCGCAGCGGCAGGCGGAGGTACGGGAGGCGCTCGGCGACGCCGCGTTCGACGGCGCGTACGCCGAGGGCGCGGAGCTGGGCCTGGAGGACGCGGCGGCGCTGGCGCTCGGGGTCGAGCACCCGGATCTGGCGGCCGACTCGACCCGTTTCGCCACCGGAACCGGCCAGCCCACGCCCCGCCAGCCCACCGGCACCCCCACTCCCCACACCGAACACGCCTGAACCACCCGCGCCGCCACCGGTTGATCAAGAGGTTCTGGTGCGTCGGCGCGGTGCCAAGTGCCCAGAACCTCTTGATCACGCATCGGAGCGCTCGGGGGTGGGACGGGGGTCGGTCAGCGGCGGGTGGTGGCGCGACGTTCGGCGTCGGCCTTCATCTTCGCGGCGCGGTCGATGTCGGCCTGCTGCACGGCGGCGACCGAGCCGAAGGCCCGGACCGCCTGGTAGTAGGTCCAGGCGAGGCTGAGGCAGGCGGGCCGGACCACCGAGTTGTAGGTGGCGCAGACCCGCTTGAGGTCCTCGTAGAAGGCGCTGTCGAGGCGGGACTTGTGCGACGAGAAGACACCCATCGCCTTGTGGTTGCGGTACCCGAAGTCGTGCCGGTAGCAGGAGAGGGTGAAGTTGAACCCGAGCGGGTTGTCCGGGCTGGACGAGCAGTAGTCGGTGGACCAGTCGAAGGTGTAGTCGGCCCAGGCAGCCTTGTTCAGTCGACCGGCGTTCCAGGCGTTGTAGCTGGTGGCGCTGGGCTGGGTCCAGCTGTACAGGACGGAGAGCTTCTGGTCGCGGGTGACGGCGGCGGCGGGGCTGGCGGCACCGAGCGCGACCAGGAGGGCGAGCCCGATCGAGGTGAACAGGGTGGCGAGACGACGGGACATGGCAACCTCCGCGGGGATGTGCGGACTCTTGGTTACCGGCGGGTCACCGGGTGTTGATTAGTGTCGATGAAGTGACGTCCCGGGATCTTGTGCCCTCATGAACAATTGGTGACATGAGTTGAAACACACGAATGCCCCGGACGCCGGCGGCGTCCGGGGCATCCGGTCAGGGGATCAGTGGACGAAACGCGGCGGGCTGAGCGGGCTCTCGTTGGCCAGCCGGTCCAGCGCGGTCACGTAGTAGGTGTACCGCTTGCCGGCCTCGGCCGTGGTGTCCGTCCAGGACTGCACGTCGCCCGGGTTCGCCCGGACCGTGTCCACCAGGTGCGCGGCGTCGGCGACGTCGCACCTGCCGGCCAGCTTCAGGCCGTCGAACCGGTAGATCGCGTACGAGGTGGCGGTGCCCAGCGGGCCCACCCCGTCGGCGGGCTGCAGCCAGCGCAGCCGGACCCCGTCGTCCTGCCGGCTCGCGCCGGTGACCACCGGCATCAGCAGCGGCTTCGCCGGCAGGTGCGACATGGTCGGCACCAGCGCCGGGCGGGAGTAGTGCTCGCCGGCGTAGATGTCGGTCGCGCCGAGCCGGTTGGCCCGGACCTGGACGGCCGAGAAGTGGACGTTGCCCAGCACCTCCGGGTACTGCCGGTTGAGCGTGAGGTGGTCGGACAGCTCCCGCGGGTTCATCCAGAACGAGCCGTACACCGGTTCGCCGCTCTTGTAGTCGGCCTGTCCGATGTAGAGCTGCACGCGGGTGCCGCGCACCTGTTCGGCCCACCACGGCACCAGCCGGGCGTAGTCCGCGGCCGGGTACTGGCCGATGTACCAGTAGAGCTGCGGCACCACGTAGTCGATCCACTCCTCCTTGATCCACTTGCGGGTGTCGGCGGAGATGATGTCGTACGACTGGCTGCCGGTGGTGTCCGACCCCAGCGGGTCGACCGACTTGTTGCGCCAGATGCCGAACGGGCTGACCCCGAACTTCACCCACGGCTTCTCGGCCTTGATCTTGGCGTTCATCTCCTGGACCAGCAGGTTGATGTTGTCGCGCCGCCAGTCGGCCTTGTCGGTGAAGCCCCGGTTGTACTGCGCGAACGTCGCGTCGTCCGGCACCTGGTGGGTGCCGCTCGGGTACGGGTAGAAGTAGTCGTCGAAGTGGACGCCGTCGACGTCGTACCGCTTGACCGCGTCGAGCATCGCGGTCTGGACGAACTCGCGGACCTCGGGGATGCCGGGGTTGTAGTAGAGCCGGCTGCCGGCGACGCCGGCCGGCGGGTACGCGAAGACCCAGTCCGGGTGCTCGCGGGCCGGGTGGTTCGGCGCGAGCTTGCTGATGTCGGCGCCGGCGCCGCTCGGTGCCGGCATCGAGACGCGGTACGGGTTGAACCAGGCGTGGAACTCGAGGTTGCGCTTGTGGGCCTCCTCGACGACGAAGGCCAGCGGGTCCCAGCCCGGGTCCTTGCCGCGCTCCCCGGTCAGGTACTCCGACCAAGGCTCGTGCGGTGACGGCCAGAACGCGTCGGCGGTCGGCCGGATCTGCACGACCACGGCGTTGTGGTTGAGCCGCTCGGCCAGGTCGAGCCAGCCGAGGTACTCGGCCTTCTGGGCCGCGACCCGGTCCGGGGCGGTCCAGGAGCCCTTGGTGGGCCAGTCGATGTTGGTGACCGACGCGATCCACATGGCGCGGAACTGCCGCTTCGGGGTGGCCGGGTCGGTGACGCAGGTGGTGCTGTTGGCGGCGCTGGCCGCGTCGGTCGCCGCGGCCGCGGGGGTGGCGGCGACGAACGCCCCCAGCAGCGCGGCGGCGAGCCCGGCGGCGCCGAGCCGAGATGCCTTCATACGGTGTGTCCCTTCGTTGGGCCCCCGTGACAGGGTTCGACGCGGCGTTCTCGGCAACAACCGCCGTTGAACGTAGTGCCGCTGGTAGGAAATTTTCACACCGGACGGGCCGGGCGCAAGGGTCTGCGCCGGATCGATCCGTCCGTCGGATTTCACCGTCGCCGAAGTGGTGGGCATCACCGTACCGGTCGTGTTCGGCCCCGCACCGTCCGTCGCCACCGCTCGCCCGGTGCGAGCACCGGGCGGCGTAGCAGGGTCAGGACGTGCCGGCTCAGTCGCCGACGGGGGCGAAGCGGAGCACGTTCCAGGACATGGCCGGCAGCAGCACCGCGGACCGGCCGGCGTCGGCGGTGGGGATGGCCAGCTGTCGGGGGCTCACCCGCTCGGGCTCGGCCTCGGTGTTCGTCGCCGCCGGGTCGTCGCCGGCGGCGAGGCTCGTGTGGTCCAGCCCGCGCAGGGCGGGCAGCCCGCGAAGGTCGAGGTCCAGGGGGAGGTCGGTCTCGCCGCGGTTCACCGCGAAGACCGTCAGCACACCGGTCCCGTCGTCGTGCACCGCGACCGTGTCCAGCACCGGAACCTCGCCGTACCGCGCCGTCTCGTAGGTGGGGGAGACCGGCTCGGTGCGCAGGACGGTGCCCCGGGCGTACCGGGCGGTCAGCGCGAACGGGTGGAAGATGCTCTGCCGCCAGGCCGGGCCGCCGGTGCGCGTCCGGATCGGGGCGATCACGTTGGCGAGCTGGGCCTGGCAGGCGATGCCCACCCGGTCGGCGTGCCGGAGCAGGGTGATCAGCAGGTCGCCGACGACCACCGCGTCGAGCGCGGTGTAGTCGTCCTCGATCAGCGCCGGGGCCTCCACCCAGCCGCGCCGGTCCAGGTCGGCCTGGAGGCGCGAGTGGTACCAGACGTTCCACTCGTCGAAGGAGATCTTGAGCTTGCGCCGGTGGCGCTGCTTCGCCGCCACGTGGTCGGCGGTGGCCACCACCTCGCGGATGAAGTTGTCCATGTCGACGGCCGAGGCGAGGATGCTGGCCCGGTCGCCGTCGGACGGGTCGTAGTAGGTGTGCGCGGAGATGTAGTCGACGTGCTCGTACGTGTGCTCCAGCACGGTCGCCTCCCAGGAGGCGAAGGTGGGCATCCCCCGGTTGGAACTGCCGCAGGCCACCAGGCTGATCGACGGGTCGATCAGCTTCATCGCGCGGGCGGTCTCGGCGGCGAGGCGGCCGTACTCGTCGGCGGTCTTGTGGCCGACCTGCCAGGGCCCGTCCATTTCGTTGCCGAGGCACCAGAGCCGCACCCCGTACGGCTTCTCGGCGCCGTGCTCGCGGCGCAGGTCCGACAGGTGGGTGCCGCCCGGGTGGTTGGTGTACTCCAGCAGGTCGCACGCCTCCTGCACGCCCCGGGTGCCCAGGTTGACCGCCATCATCGGCTCGACGCCGGCCGCGGCGGCCCAGGTCATGAACTCGTCCAGCCCGAACGCGTTGGTCTCGATCGTCTTCCAGGCGAGGTCGAGCCGGCGCGGCCGGTCGCCGGCCGGGCCGACCCCGTCCTCCCAGCGGTAGCCGGAGACGAAGTTGCCGCCGGGGTAGCGCACCACCGAGACGCCGAGCTCCCGGGTCAGCTCCAGCACGTCGCCGCGTAGGCCGAGTGGGTCGGCGGTGGGGTGGCCCGGCTCGTACACCCCGCCGTACACGCAGCGGCCCATGTGCTCGACGAAGGAGCCGAAGAGCCGGCGGTCCGCCGGGCCGATGGTGAACGCCGGGTCGATCGTGAGCTGCGCGGTCGGCAAGGGGTGCCACCTTTCCTTGTCAGGGGTGACCGTGGTCGCCCCTTCCGGCTTGTCGTCTACAACGTTGTAGGCAACGTTGTAGAAGAGGTCGTGAGGTGCTCGTAACACGGTAGAGTGCGGCCAGCGTCTCGCGGGAGGGCAGTCGTGCGACACAGGCTCAAGGACGTCGCGGAGCGCGCCGGCGTGTCGGTCAAGACGGTCTCCAACGTAGTCAACGGCTACGTGCACGTCCGGCCGGACACCCGGGCCCGCGTCGAGGAGGCGATCGCGGAGCTCAACTACCGGCCCAACCTCTCCGCCCGTAACCTGCGCAAGGGCCGCACAGGTGTGATCGCCCTGGCCGTGCCGGAGCTGGACATCCCGTACTTCGCCGAGCTGGCCCGGCACGTCGTCGTCGCCGCCGCCGAACTGGGCTGGACGGTGCTCATCGACCAGACCGGCGGCGGCCGGGAGCAGGAGCGCGCCGCCGGCATCGGCGACCACATGATCGACGGGCTGATCTTCAGCCCGCTCGCGCTCACCGCCGACGACCTGACCTTTCTGGACGGCACCCCGACGGTGCTGCTCGGCGAGCGCGTCGACCACGGCCCCGCCGACCACGTGGGCATCGACAACGTGGCGGCCGCCCGGGCGATGACCGCTCACCTGATCGGACTCGGCCGCCGCCGGGTCGCCGCCATCGGCTCGCAGCGCACCCCCGAGGGCGCCAGCGCCCGGCTCCGGCTCGCCGGCTACGCCGCCGCGCTCGCCGACGCCGGCATCGCGTACGACGAAGCGCTGGTGGCGCCCGCGCCGGCCTGGCACCGCGCGGTGGGCGCGGCGGCGATGCGGTCCCTGCTCGACTCGGGGGTACGCCCCGACGCCGTCTTCTGCTTCAACGACACCCTCGCTCTCGGCGCCCTGCGGGCCCTCCACGAGGCGGGCCTGCGCGTGCCGGAGGACGTCGCGCTGGCCGGTTTCGACGACATCGAGGACGGCCGCTTCTCGATCCCCACCCTCAGCACGATCTCGCCGGACAAGGAACGCATCGCCCGACTGGCGGTGGAACTCCTCGCCAGCCGCCTGCGGGACCGCTCAGCACCACCCCGCGAACTGCCCGCCCCCTGGGCCCTGACCCCCCGCGAATCCACCACCCCCGCCACCTGACCCGCCCTCCCGACTCTCCTCCCTCCCCCGGCGACGCCAGCTCGGTTGATCAAGAGGTTTTCGTGTCCGGTGGGGCCTCCCGGCGACCAAAACCTCTTGATCAACCAGGCTTGTGGTGGTGAGTGCGGTCAGGCGAAGAAGCGGGCCAGATGGGCGGGGGTCGGGCCGTCGGCTTCAGGCGGGAGCGGGGTCAGGTCGGCGAAGATCGACGCGCCGTCGCAACCGGCGTGCAGGGGGTACCAGCGCGGGGTTCCGGGCGGGCGCTGCAGGCAGATGCCCTTGAAGGTCTGGACGTCCAGCAGCCGGACGTGCGTGGGGTCCGCGACCGCGTTGACGTGGCCCCACCACGGGCTCATCACGTGCAGGACGCCGCCCGGGCGCAGCACCCGGTGCGCCTCGTCGACAAGCGGCAGGAAATCGATCAGGTGCTCCAGGATGTGCACGGCGAAGAGCACGTCCACCGAGTCGTCGGCCAGCGGCAGGGTCCGCGACAGGTCCGCCACCGCGTTCACGCCCGGCGCCGGGAAGATGTCCAGGCCCAGGTTGCCCGGCCACTGCTTGGTCGGGCCGCAGCCCAGGTCGACGACCACCGGATCCCGCCCACCGACGCGGACCCGGCACCACACGGCCAGGACCCCGGCGAGCCGGCCGACACGGTCCCGCACCAGACGCAGGTCGTCCGGCCCGCCGACCTCCCCGGTCAGGTGGGCCACCCCCCGGTCGAAGCGCACCTCGACGGCGAGGTCCCGCAGGCGGTCGTCGTGCCGGGCCTGGTCCGTCCAGGCCTCAGCGAGGAACTCGTCGACCGCCCGCAGCCGCTCGGCCGAGGGCGGGGTCAGTGCCAGCGCGACCATCGGCCCACCTCCGGCCGCCCGTTACCCACATCAGCGCCCGGTATGCCCGGCCCCGTGCTCCGGGCGGGCCGGGCCGCCGCTTCCACCGCCGCCATGCCTCCGGCGGCAGCGGACTCCGGCGACGGGTCAGCCGGGGATCGGGCGGCGGGGGCGGGCGGCGGTGCGCATCCGCGAGCGCGGCTGCGGGGTGGCCGGCCTGGGCCGCTTGAGGTGGTACCGGTGTAGCTCGTTGTTGCCGGGCAGGGACGGGTCCTCGCTCATCGCCACCAGCTCCCAGCCCTGGTCACCGGCGCGGTTCAGGTGGGCGAGCGCGGTGTCCCCGTACGGGGTGACGTCGACCATCGAGCCGTCCGGGCCGTACCAGCTGAAGACGACCTCCCAGCCGGTGTCGTTGCTGGCGGCCTGGCGGCGGCGCACCAGCAGCGCGTACTCCCACTTGAGCATGGGCCCATTCTCACCCGGCGCGGCCGGGCGCGCCCGGATCAGTGTTCGGCGATCCGCCCGGCGTCCACCCGGATCCGCCGGTTGACGCGCACCGCGTCCAGCATCCGCCGGTCGTGGGTGACCAGCAGCAACGTGCCCGGGTAGCTTGCCAGCGCGGATTCCAGCTGCTCGATCGCCGGCAGGTCGAGATGGTTCGTCGGCTCGTCGAGCACCAGCAGGTTGACCCCGCGCCCCTGGAGCAGCGCCAGCGCCGCCCGGGTCCGCTCGCCCGGGGAGAGGGTCGCCGCCGGCCGCAGGACGTGCGCCGCGCGCAGGCCGAACTTGGCCAGCAGGGTCCGCGCGTCGGCCGGCGACAGATCGGGTACGGCCAGCCGGAACGCGTCCAGGAGCGGCGTGTCGCCGAGGAACAGGCCGCGCGCCTGGTCCACCTCGCCGACGACGACACCAGGCCCGAGCGCGGACTGCCCGGCGTCCAGCGGCAGCCGGCCGAGCAGGGCGGCCAGCAGGGTGGACTTGCCGGACCCGTTCGCCCCGGTGACGGCCACCCGGTCGGCCCAGTCGATCTGCAGGCTCACCGGCCCGAGGGTGAACGCGCCACGGCGTACCACGGCGTCGCGGAGGGTGGCCACGACGGCGCCGGCGCGGGGCGCGGCGGCGATCTCCATGCGCAGCTCCCACTCCTTGCGCGGCTCCTCGACCACCTCGAGCCGTTCGATCAGCCGCTCGGTCTGCCGGGCCTTGGCCGCCTGCTTCTCGCTCGCCTCGGAGCGGAACTTCCGGCCGATCTTGTCGTTGTCGGTGGCCTTCCGGCGAGCGTTGCGGACGCCCTTCTCCATCCACGCCCGCTGCGTGCGGGCGCGCGCCTCCAGGTCGGCGCGCGTCTCGGCGTACTCCTCGTAGCCGGCGCGGGCGTGCCGCCGCGCCACCTCCCGCTCCTCCAGGTAGGCCGCGTAGCCGCCGCCGTAGTGGTTGACCTGCTGCTGGTGCAGGTCCAGCTCCAGCACCCGGGTCACCGTGCGGGTCAGGAACTCCCGGTCGTGGCTGACCAGGACGGTGCCGGCGCGCAGGCCGGTGACGAACTCCTCCAGGCGTTCCAGCCCGGCCAGGTCGAGGTCGTTGGTGGGCTCGTCGAGGAGGAAGACGTCGTACCGGCTGAGCAGCAGCGACGCGAGCCCGGCACGGGCCGCCTGGCCGCCGGAGAGGCCGGTCATCCCGGCGTCGAGGGAGACGCCGAGCCCGAGGTCGGCGGCGACCTGTTCGGCGCGCTCGTCCAGGTCCGGCCCGCCGAGCGCGAGCCAGCGGTCGAGGGCCTCGGCGTACGCGTCGTCGGCACCGGGCGCACCCGCGGTCAGTGCCTCGGTGGCCGCGTCCAGGGCCGCCTGCGCCGCGGTCACGCCGGTGCGCCGGGCCAGGAAGTCCCGGACCCGCTCGCCCGGCCGCCGCTCCGGCTCCTGCGGCAGGTACCCGACGCTCGCGGTGGGCGGGCTCAACATGACGCTGCCGGCCTCGACGGGGAGCGACCCGGCGAGCGTACGCAGCAGCGTCGACTTCCCCGCCCCGTTCGGCCCGACCAGCCCGACGACGTCCCCCGGCGACACGACGAGATCCAGCCCGGCGAACAGCACCCGTTCCCCGTGCCCGGCCGCCAGCCCTTTGACTACGAGATTCCCACTCATCAGCCCGAAACCCTATCCCGCCCCCGCCCCCGCGATCTTGCGGTTTCCGCCCCGACAAAGTGCATGATCGATGCGGATGGTGGCGGCGGGACGGGGCACACTGCTCGGCGTGGTGACGACTCTGACGATCGACTGCGGTGGGGGCGGGATCAAGGCGTCCGTGCTGGACGCCGCGGGGACCATGCGGGCACGACCACTGCGGGTCCCGACCCCGTACCCGCTGGCGCCCGCACTCTTCGTCAAGACACTGCGCGAGCTGGGATCGCGGTTGCCGCCGGCGGACCGCCTCACGGTCGGCATGCCGGGCATGATCCGGCACGGGGTCGTGGTCGCCACCCCGCACTACGTCACCCGGTCCGGCCCGCGCAGCCGGGTGGACCCCGACCTGGTCGCCGAGTGGTCCGGGTACGACGCGCGCAGCGCCCTCGCCGACGCCTTCGGCGTACCGGCCCTGGTGCTCAACGACGCCGAGGTGCACGGCGCCGGGGTGGTCGCCGGGACCGGATGCGAACTGGTCCTGACCCTCGGCACCGGTCTGGGCAGCGCGCTCTTCGACGGCGGGGTGCTCGCACCGCACCTGGAGCTGTCCCACGCCCCGGTCCGCTGGGGCACCACCTACGACACGTACGTCGGCGAGGTGGAGCGGCGCCGGCTCGGGGACGCCTTCTGGTCCCGGCGGGTCCGGCAGGTGGTGGAGGGCCTCCGTCCGGTGTTCCGGTGGGACCGGCTCTACCTGGGCGGGGGCAACTCCCGGCTGATCCGCCCCGAGCAGCTGGCGCGGATGGGCGACGACGTGGTGGTGGTGCCGAACACGGCGGGCATCGTCGGCGGCGTACGCGCCTGGGATCTCGCCGGCGCACGCTCCACCTGAGCGGCGCAATTCCCACCCGGGAACAGTCGCGGGACGGCCGGCGTTGTGCCAGCGTCGGGGAATGACGTGACACGAGGGGGTGGGTCGAATGGATCTTCTGGCCGAGTACCGGCGGGCGACCTTGTTCTTCGAAGCCGGTGACCCGACCGGAGCGGCCCGGCTGCTCGAGCCGATCGTCGAGGTCGAGCCCGGCAACGCCGCCGTGCGGCAACTGCTGGCCCGGGCGTACTTCCAGTCGGCCCAGCTCAACCGGGCCGAGGAGCAGCTCCGCGAGCTGGTCGACCGGGACCCGAGCGACCACTACGCCCACCACGTGCTGGGCCGGACGCTGGAGCGGCTGAACCGGCCGGCGGACGCGCTGCGGCACCTGCGCATCGCGGCGGCGATGCACCACGAGAACGACGACTACCAGGCGGCGCTGCGCCGGGTGGAGACCCGGGTCGGCCGCTGAACGCGAGCACGAGGGGGGCAGCCGCTGACCGGGCTGCCCCCTCGTGCCGTGCCTGCCGGCGGCGCCGATCAGGTCGGCAGGCGGTAGACGGACACGTGGGACCGGGAGTCCGCGTCGAACTCCGCCCCGGCCCAGTCGGCGTGCCGGCTCTCCAGCTCGAACCCGGCGAGCTGGGCCATCAGGTCCAGCTCCGCCGGCCAGATGTAGCGGTGCGGGCTGAAGAACACCTGTGCCCGGCCGTCCGCCTCGTACCGGACGTGGTGCGAGACGGCCCGCTGGTGCAGGACGTCGTACGTGTCCAGGGCGATGTAGCCCGGTTCGTAGTGCCAGACGGTGGCCGGTTGGCCGGGCGGGAGCTTGCGCAGCTCCGGCACCCACAGTTCGATCACGAACCGGCCGCCGGGCGCGAGGTGGCGGGCCGCGTTGCGGAAGCAGGCGACCTGCTCGGCCTGGGTCTGCAGGTTCGAGATCGTGTTGTAGACGAGGTAGACCAGGGCGTACGTGCCGGGGGCGGTGGCCACGGCCATGTCGCCCCGGACCACCGGGATCGTCGCCTCGTCCGCCTTCGTCCGCAGCTGGTCGATCATCGGGCCGGACAGTTCGATGCCGGTGACGGGCACGCCCCGCTCGGCGAGCGGGACCGCGACCCGGCCGGTGCCGATGGCGAACTCGAGGGCCCGGCCGCCGGCCGCGAGCGCGGCGAGCCGGTTGACGGTGGGTTCCAGCACCTCGGGTGCGAACATGCCGGTGCCCGGGGTGTCGTAGCGCCGCGCCGCGTCGGCGTTCCAGAGGTCCTCCTGTCGCATCCCCCGACGGTCGCGACCGGCGGCGACGCTGTCCACTGATTTCGGGGCGCCCGCCGACCTACGATGGGCAGCCATGGAACCCGACCCGGCGGAGGCCCGGCCGTGAAGCTCAAGCTGGACCTGCACGACATCTACAACAAGGGCACCGACATCGAACGGGCCCTGCGCGGGATCATGGACGAGGCGGTGGCGAAGAAGGCCACCCTGGTGGAGATCATCCCGGGTAAGGGTTCCGGGCAGCTCAAGAAGCGGGTGCTGCGTTTCCTCGATCAGAAGGACGTGAAGGCGCTCTACCACCGGGTCGAGAAGGACTCGAAGAACTTCGGCCGGCTCTTCGTGCACTTTCGCTGGAAGTAGTGCCGACGCCGCCGCGTCGTCGGCCGACGGGGTGGGGCAGGTTGCCGCGCTCGGGCTCTCGTCCGGCCGGCGACCTGCTGGTACGGTCGCCAGGTGATCGTCGAGGAACACTGGTGGAACGGGGACACGACGGCGCGCGGTCGTCGCGATGTCTACATCCGCACCGACGGCCAGCGCTGGGAGGTGCAGGCGCAGATCGGTGGCGACAGCGGCCGCTCGAAGGTGCTGGAGTGCTTCAGCCGTAGCTCAGCCAGCATCCTCGCCGGGGCGTGGCGCGGTGCCAGCCCGGGGTGGCGCGAACTGCTTCACTGACCACGCCCCCCGGGGCAGCCTCCCGCAGGGCCGGGTCACACCGGGTACGTGCGGGCCACCGCGAGCATCTCCGAGCTGTGCGAACCGACCACCCCGACGTCCGGCGGTCGGGGGCGGAAGCCGGGCAGCGCGTCCAGGCCGTCGCTGGCGTCCATCGCCCGGAGCGCCACCTGACCCGCCCGGGGCGTCACCGTCAGCGTCACCTCGATGCCCTCGGCCGGCGGTGCGTGGAAGACGACGCCGAAGCCCCAGCGGCCCTCGCGCGGCTCGACCGGAACCGACCGGCCGGCGACCTCGGCGCGGAGCACCGTCGCCGTGCCGGTGTCCACGTGCAGGGCGGCCAGCCGGACCGGGCGCTGCGGGGTGAGCCGCAGCCGGAGCGTGCGCTCGGTGCCGGCGGTGGTGTCGGCGAGCACGTCCACCTTCGGCGCGGGCAGGTCGGCGGCCTGCGCCGGACCGGTCAGCAACTCCTCGTCCCCGAAGAGCGGGAACTCGTCGCCGACCGTGACGCGGTCTCCGGTCACGTAGCCGTCCGTCCACGGCTGCGGCTCGGTCTCGTGGCTGAGCCAGCGGGCCTGGCCGGTGCCGGCGTCCAGCGCGTACATCAGGTGGGTCGGCACGGGGTGCGCCGCGTCGAACCGGTCGACGGCGAGCCCGATCCCGGCGAACACCACCGCCGCCAGGGTCGCCGCGGCGGCCGGCAGCGCGCCCAGCCGGCGGGCCCGGAGGGCGACCAGCCCGCGCTGCCCGCCGGCGCGCGGGTGCAGCAGGTCGACCACCGGCAGCACGGCCAGGCCGAGCAGCACCGCGACGAGCGCGGCCACGCCGCCCATCGTCATGCCGAGGGCGGGGAAGAGCAGCACGACGGTGGGCAGCAGGATCACCACGCCCACCGCGCCGGCCAGGGTCACCGCGACCACCGGCCACGGACCGTCGATCCGGGTGGCCAGCGCCACCAGCCCGGCGAGCGCGCCGGCCAGCGCCGGCAGGGTCGCGAGGTACGCCCCGCCGGGCACCAGCACCGCGAGCAGCACCCCGAGCAGGGCCAGCCAGCCCAGCGCGCCGATGGTGAGCGCGGCCGGGCCGACCCGGCGGCGGGTCAGCGCGTACCAGGTGAGCAGGACGGCGGCGGCGAGCGCCACGACGGCGAGCCGGTACCAGGTGGGCCGGTACGGGTCGAGCAGTTCGGCGTAGCCGGGGCGCAGCGCGGTGATCCCCGCCCAGAGCAGGGTCGCGGCGACCGGCGCGACCACCAGCGGCACCAGCCCCAGCCCGAATCCGGCGGCCAGCCGGCCGGTGCTGACCCGGCCCCGACGCC
The DNA here is from genome assembly GCF_040302465.1 of Micromonospora sp. NPDC126480. Lineage (NCBI taxonomy): Bacteria > Bacillati > Actinomycetota > Actinomycetes > Micromonosporales > Micromonosporaceae > Micromonospora > Micromonospora sp. NPDC126480. Next base: position 70,029 of record NZ_JBEORU010000023.1, on the reverse strand, counting down.
GGGCGAGCCAGCCGAGCGCGACCACGCCGGCGAGCGCGGCCAGGGCCAGCGGCAGCACCAGCCAGCCCGGGTAGCGGACCAGCCCGCCGGGCACGGGGAAGTAGGTGGCGTCCTGCCCGGTGTCGAGCGTGGCCAGGTCGAGCCGGCCGAACTCGCGGGCCAGGGCGAGGGTGTTGTCGCCGTGGTGCTGCAGGCTCGCCCGGTTCATCGCGGCGGGCGTGTCCAGCGGGGTGTGGTAGATCGCGCCGCCGTCGATGTACGCCGAGTTGAGCCCGACGAAGCCGGGCTGGTCGAGGAACGCCGTGAAGTCGGTGTCGTTGGGCAGGGCCCGGTAGATCTCGACCGCGAACGAGGTCCCCACCGGGTGCGGTGCCGCCCGGCCGAAGGCGTCGACGAGAGCCGCGTTCCGCTCGGACGTCTCGAACATGATCACCGGCCCGGTCGAGCCCCGGGCCTCCAGGTTGAGCACGACACCGCCGTCCGCCGCGAGCGGGTGGCCGGCGGCGAACGCGGACGCGCCGCACAGGCAGGCCTCCTCCGCGTCGGTGAGCACGAAGACCACGTCGTTGCGGGGGCGCGGGCCGGTGGTGAGCGCCCGGGCCACCTCCAGGATCGTCGAGGTGCCGGCGGCGTCGTCGTTGCCGCCGGGCCCGGACTGCACGGAGTCGTAGTGGGCGACGAGGAAGACCTTCCCGGTCGGGTCGGTGCCGGGGAGCCGGGCCACCACGTTGCGGACGCGGGCCAGCGTGGCGCCTCCGGCGGCGCCGCTGAGCTGGCCCGCCTCCGGGGCGACCGCGTCCTGCACCTCGGTCTCCAGGCCGAGACCGCGCAGCACGCCGAGCAGGTGCTCGCGGACCTGGTCGTTGGCCGGGCTGCCGGCCACGTGGGTGCGGGCGGCGACGACCTTGACGTGCTCGTACGCCCGGGCGGCGCTGAACTCCGCGGCCGGCGCGTCGGCCGGGCGTGGTGCGGGCGGGCGCAGGTCGATCAGGGCGGCGGCGCCCACGGCGACGAGCGCGGCCAGCGCGGCCACGGCGGCCAGGCGACGCCGGCGGGGACGGGCCAGCGCCCGGTCGGCGGCGCGGACGAGCGGCGGCCCACCGGCGGTGGCGCGCTTCCTGGTCGGGAGGGAGGGGACGCCCACGGGGACTCCTCGGGGATGGGGGTGGGACCATCCTGCACCCCGGCCCCGGGTGGCGGGACTCCCGGTACGGGTGATCGGGCCTTCCCGGTGCCGGATTCGTCCGCTCTGTCCCTTCCTCGCGGGTGATCGGCGGCATCGGCGGCCGAGCCGAGCCCGTCGTGTTGTGTGCGAGCGTTGTCTAATACAGGATCAGCAGGGCACTCGGAAGGAGCCCGACATCACCAGCGATCTCCCGCGTCTCGCGGCGGTGACCCGGCCGCACCGGGGGACCGGCCTGGCCGGTCGGTCCGTCGTGCCCCGGGCCGACGCGCTCGGCGGTCTCGGGCACCATGCCAGCGTGCCGCCCGGCGAGCGGCTGCGGGTTCTGCTGGTCGAGGACGACGAGGGTGACGCCTTCCTGGTCGGCGAGCTGCTCGCCGAGACCAACTCGGGCATCGACCTGCTGGTGGCCGCCAGTCTCAGCGAGGCCCGCCAGCGGGTGATGGGCGTCGACTGCGTCCTGCTCGACCTCGGGCTGCCCGACGCACAGGGCATCGACGGCCTGCGCCAGGTGCTGGAGATGACCAGCGGAGCCGCGGTCTGCGTGCTCACCGGCCGGTCCGACGAGCACCTCGGCATCGTCGCGGTGGCCGAGGGCGCACAGGACTACCTGGTCAAGGGCCAGGTCGACGGGGTGCTGCTGACCCGTGCGCTGCGGTACGCGGTCGAGCGCAAGCGCGCCGACGAGAACGCCCGCCGGCTGCGTGAGGTGGAGCTGCGCCAGGCCGAGTCGGCGCGCCTGGAGCGTGGCCTGCTGCCCCAGCCGTTGATGACCACCGACCAGGTGGCGGTGCACACCTTCTACCGGCCCGGCCGGCACGCGGCGCTCATCGGCGGCGACTTCTTCGACGTGGTGCAGACCAGCCCCGACCGGGTCGACCTGATCGTCGGTGACGTCTGCGGGCACGGGGTGGACGAGGCCGCGCTCGGGGTCGAGCTGCGGGTGGCCTGGCGTGCGCTGGTCCTCGCCGGGGTGCCGGACGACGAGGTCCTGCCGGCGCTGGAGCAGGTGCTGATGAGCGAACGCCGGCTCCAGGAGATTTTCGCGACCGTCGCCACCGTCCGGCTGCACCTGGCCGCCAACCGGGCCACCGTCCGGCTGGCCGGGCACCCGCCGCCGCTGTTGCTCACCGGCGGGCGCGTCGCGCCCGTTCCGGCGCCCGGCGGGCTGCTGCTCGGCGTGCGTCCGCGCCGCCCCGTCGCGTACGACCTGGAGTTCGACACCGAGGACTGGTCCCTGCTGATGTACACCGACGGCCTGATCGAGGGACGCGTGGGCGAGGGCGACGAGCGGCTGGACGTGGACGGCCTGGTGGGCCTGCTCGCCGACCCGGCCGCGACCGGGGTGACCCTGCCCGCGCTGCCGGCCTGGCTGGTCGGCAGCGCCGAGCAGCTCAACGGCGGTCCGCTGGCCGACGACGTCGCCATGCTGCTGGTGAGTCGCGGCGGTGGCCGGTGAGGACAAGAGACCACGGCTGGACCCTGCGCCGCCGGGTGGTGGCGTTGCTCGCCGTCGTCGGCGTGCTGCTGAGCATCCTCGTCGCCGCCGTCATCGCGGTGGCGGCACAGAACCGTGAGTACACCCACGAGGTGCTGGACCGCTGGGGCCCGGCGCGCGCCCAGTCCCAGGAGCTGCTCGCGGTCCTGGTCAACCAGGAGACCGCCGTCCGCGGCTACGCCGTGACCGCCGACCCGGAGAACCTCGCGCCCTACGCTGCCAGCCTGGAGCGCGAGCAGGACCTCGTCCGGGACATGCGGGCACTGCTCGAGCCCTACCCGGCACTCGAGCGGCAGCTCGGCGAGGTCGAGGCGCGGGCCGCCGAGTGGCGCCGGACCGTCGCCGACCCGGTCATCGCGGCGACCCGCGACGAGGGCACGGCGGCCGGCCAGGCGTTGATCGGCGAACAGACCCGGCAGCTCTTCGACGCGATCCGCATCTCCGTCGCCCTCCTCCAGCAGGGCATCCTCGCCGAGCGCGAGGTGGGGGCCGACAACATCTACCGCACCAGCACGATGCTTGTCGTCCTGCTGATCGTGGCGGCGCTGGTGGTGGTGGTCGCCGGTGCGGTGCTGCTGGTCTCGTTGGACCGGATCGTGATCCGGCCGCTGACCGACGTCGCCGGGCAGGTGCGCGAGGTCGCCGAGGGCGACTACCGGCACCGGATCTCCGGCTCCGGCCCGCCGGAGTTCGTCGGGCTCGCCAGCGACGTCGACGCGATGCGGCTGAAGATCGCCCGGGATCTCGACGAGGTACGCGAGGCCCGCGAGCGGATCGAGTGGGTCAACAGCCAGCTCCAGAAGCAGGCCGAGGAGCTGACCCGCTCCAACCGCGACCTGGAGCAGTTCGCCTACGTCGCCTCGCACGACCTGCAGGAGCCGCTGCGCAAGGTGGCGAGTTTCTGCCAGTTGCTCCAGCGCCGGTACGCGGGCCAGCTGGACGAGCGCGCCGACCAGTACATCGCCTTCGCGGTGGACGGGGCGCAGCGCATGCAGCGCCTCATCAACGACCTGCTCGCCTTCTCCCGGATCGGACGTCTCACCGTCGGTTTCACCGAGGTCGACCTGAACAAGGTGATGGGTGACGTGGCGGGGCAGACCGAGGCCGCCCGCCAGTACGCCGACGCGGAGCTGACCTGGGGCGAGCTGCCGGTGATCCGGGGCGAGGAGCCGCTGCTGACGAACCTGCTCGCCAACCTGGTCAGCAACTCGGTGAAGTTCCGCCGGCCGGACGTGCCGCCCAAGGTGCACGTGTCGGCCCGGCTGGTCGGCGACGAGTGGGAGATCAGCTGTCAGGACAACGGCATCGGGATCGAGCCGGAGTTCGCCGACAAGATCTTCGTCATCTTCCAGCGGCTGCACGCGAAGGACGCGTACCCGGGCACCGGCATCGGGCTGGCCATCGTCAAGAAGATCGTCGAGTACCACGGCGGCCGCGTCTGGGTGGACACCAGCGTCCCGGAGGGGACGGCGATCCGCTTCACGCTGCCCGCGCTGCCCGAGGACGTCGAGACTGCGGAGTGCGTGGCGGAGGGCGACGGGACCGTGGCGCCGGCCGGGGAAACTGCGCCGGCCGGCGCGGACGAGCCGGGAGCCACGCACAGCGGGGCCGGCGACGGCGACGGAGGCCGGACGGATGGCGTGGACGGCCCCGGCGGGGCGCCGGGAGACGGTAGAACGGGTGACATGAGGGAGACGGTGGGATGACCGCACCGGCGGACGGCAACAGCCCGATCGAGGTTCTGCTGGTCGAGGACGACCCGGGCGACGTGCTGATGACCCAGGAGGCGTTCGAGGAGCACAAGCTCCGCAACCGCCTCACGGTGGTGTCCGACGGTGCCGAGGCTCTGGCGTACCTGCGGCGCGAGGGCCCGTACAGCGACGCGGTGCTGCCGGACCTGATCCTGCTCGACCTGAACCTGCCCCGCCGGGACGGGCGGGAGGTCCTCGAGGAGATAAAGAAGGACGAGGAGCTCTGCCGGATCCCCGTCGTGGTCCTCACCACCTCCCAGGCCGACGAGGACATCCTGCGCAGCTACCAGCTGCACGCCAACGCGTACGTGACCAAGCCGGTGGACTTCGAGCGGTTCATCTCGGTGGTGCGGCAGATCGACGAGTTCTTCGTCAGCGTGGTCAAGCTGCCGCCGCGTGGCTGACACCCTGCTCGACGACGTCGGTGAGCTCCTGCGCGAGGCGGCCGACCAGGCTGTGCTGCCGCTGTTCCGCAAGCTCGACGACGCCGACATCGCGGAGAAGGCCCCCGGTGACCTCGTCACGGTGGCCGACCGGCAGGCCGAGGAGCTGATCTCGGCCGGCCTGCGCCGGTTGCGGCCCGGGTCGGTGGTGGTCGGCGAGGAGGCGGTCGCCGACGACCCGGCGCTGCTGCGGCACCTGCGGCAGCCGGGCGACGTGTGGCTGGTGGACCCGGTCGACGGCACCGCCAACTTCGCCGCCGGCCGCCGGCCGTTCGCGTTGATGGTCGCGTTGCTGACCGACGGGCAGCCGGTCGGCGCGTGGGTGTTCGACCCGCTGGCCGACACCATGGCGGTCGCGCTGGCGGGCGAGGGGACGTACGTCGACGGGCGCCCGGTGCGGACGACCGTGCCCGCCGGGGCCGGTGGGCTGCGCGGCGCCGCCATGTCGCGCTTCCTGCCCCCGGCCGCGCGAAGCCGGGTGGAGGCCGGGGGCGAGCGGCTGGGTGAGCTGCTACCCGGCCAGCACTGCGCCGGACGGGAGTACCTGGACGTGCTCACCGGCGAGCAGCAGTTCGTGCTCTTCTGGCGCACCCTGCCGTGGGACCACGCGCCGGGCACCCTCCTGGTGCGGGCGGCCGGGGGAGTCGCCCGGCGGTTCGACGGCACCGACTACCACCCCGCCGACGAGGGCGAGGGCCTGCTCGTCGCGGCGAGCGAGCGGGTCTGGACGGAGGTCCGGGACGCGTTGCTCGGCGGAGCGTGACCGCCGCCGCGACGGAGCGTCGATGTTCGATGGTCCGCCGGGTCGGGAGCCTGGTCAGGGGCGGCCGGTCCGGTATCGTGTCCGGCGGTCTCCGCCAGCAGGCCGCCGCCCGGCGCCGGCGGGGCCGCCGCCGCGCAGTGGCAACCACGGGGGCCGGCGGATGACGGAAGGATGCACCGTGCGTACGACCCTGCCCCGCGGGCGTCGCGGCCCGCTTGTCGCACTCCTCGCCGCCGTCGTGGTGCTCCTCGGCGCGGTGCCCGCGTACGCGGAGCCCAACGAGGGTGGCACCAAGAAGCTGCGGGACGCGCTGACGGCCGCCGCCAAGGCGCACATCGAGGCGACGGCCAAGCTGGACAACTCCAAGCGCCGGCAGAAGGCGTTGACGGCGGAGATGCAGGCCATCGAGGTACGCATGGTGAGCCTGACCGCGCAGGTGGGCGAGGTGGCCGCGCAGTCGTACCGGCTGGGCCGGCTCACCTCGGCGGCCATGCTGCTGGAGAGCACCTCACCGGACGTGTTCCTGGAGCGGGTCGCGAGCCTGGACACGATGGCCCAGCGGGACGGCCGGAAGGTCCGCGAGCTGACCGAGGCCCGGCAGGCGGCGAACGAGGCCAGGATCGCGCTCGACACCGAGGTGCGCGAGCAGCAGAAGCAGGTCGCCGTGCTGGCGAAGAACAAGAAGGCGGCGGAGGCGGCGCTCGCCGCGGTCAGCTCGGGCGGCGGCTCCGGGTTCGGCAGCCTGGCGGCCAGCGCCAAACCGGCTCCGCGCAACTCGGACGGCTCCTGGCCGTCGGAGTCCTGCTCGGTGGACGACCCGACCACCTCCGGCTGCATCTCGCCGCGGACGTTCCACATGCTCAAGCAGTCCCAGGCGGCCGGCTTCAAGCGGCACGTCTCCTGCTTCCGCAGCGGCGGTGACGGTGAGCACCCGAAGGGGAAGGCCTGCGACTTCTCGGCCGCCCCGGGCGGGTTCGAGAACGTCTCGGCGACCGGCGGGGACAAGGCGTACGGCGACAAGCTGGCGGCGTACCTGAAGAGCAACGCGAGCCGGCTGGGTGTGATGTACGTGATCTGGTACCGGCAGATCTGGATGCCGAACACCGGCTGGCGGGCGTACAGCGGTGGCGGCAGTCCGGCCGCCGACCACACAAACCATGTTCACGTTTCGATGTACTGACCCGGGCGATCAGTTTCGCTGCGTACCATCGCGCGGGTGAACCCTGCATCCTCCGACGTCACGGTCCCGCCGGCCCGGCCCGTACCGGCGTCCGGGCGGGCCCTGCCCAACGGGCTCGCCGCGTTCCTGGTCTTCTTCTCCAGCGGCGCGGTCCTGGTGCTGGAGACCGCCGCGCTGCGCCTGGTCGGCCCGTACGTCGGGGTGACCCTCCAGGTGACCAGTTCGGTCATCGGCATCGCGCTGGCCGCCATCGCGTACGGGGCGTGGGCCGGCGGGTGGCTGGCCGACCGGCGGGACCCGCGTACCCTGCTGGCCCCGGCGCTGGTGCTGGCCGGCATCGCCACGGCGGTGACCCTGCCCGCCGTCCGGTACGCCGGTGAGGTGCTGCGCGGGGGCGCCGCCTCCGCGATCCTCCTGCTCGTGGCGCTGGCCGTGTTCGTGCCGGCGATGCTGCTGTCGGCGGTCACCCCGATGGTGGTCAAGCTGCAGCTCGCCGACCTGCGCCGGACCGGCCAGGTGGTCGGCCGGCTCTCCTCGATCGGCACCCTGGGCGCGGTCACGGCCACCCTGGTCACCGGGTTCGTGCTGGTGGCTGCGCTGCCCAGCACGGTGATCCTGCTGGGCCTGGCGGTGTCCCTCGGCGTCACCGGGCTGGCCCTCGGCGTGTGGCTGCGCCGCACCGCCGGCTCCCAGCTGACCGGGCCGGCGCGGGTCAGCGCGAGCCTGGCGGTGCTCGGGCTGCTCGGCGCCGGTCTGACCACCGTCGCACCGGACCCGTGCGACATCGAGACGGCCTACCACTGCGCCCGCATCGAGGCCGACCCGGGCCGGGACGGCGGGCGCACCCTGCTGCTCAACTCCGCGGAGCACTCGTACGTGGACCTGACCGACCCGACCCACCTGGAGTACGCGTACACGAAGTGGATCGGGGCGGTCGCCGACGTGGCGGCGCCGGCCGGGCAACGGCTGGACGCGCTGCACCTCGGCGGGGGCGGGTTCACCGTGCCCCGGTACCTGACCGCCACCCGGCCGGGCACCGACAACGTGGTGTTCGAGATCGACGGTGGGCTTGTCGAGCTGGGCGAGGAGAAGCTCGGCGTACGCCAGGGGCCGGACCTTCGCGCGGTGGTGGGTGACGCCCGGATGCTCGTCGCCGACGAGCCGTCGGACAGCCGCGACCTGGTGGTGGGGGACGCGTTCGGGCATCTCGTGGTGCCGTGGCACCTGGCCACCCGCGAGATGGCCGCCGAGGTCCGCCGGGTCGTGCGCCCCGGCGGCGTGTACGTGCAGAACGTGATCGACTACCCGCCGATGCGGTTCATCCGCAGCGAGGTGGCCACGGTGGCCGCCGAGTTCCGGCACGTCGCCCTGATCGCCCCGCCCGCCGCGCTCGCCGGCGAGCAGGGCTCGAACTTCCTGATCGTCGCCTCGGACGCGCCGCTGCCGCTGGACGCCGTCCGGGGCCGGCTCGACCAGGTGGACCCGGGGGTCGCCCTGCTGAGCGACCAGGCGCTGGCCGGGTTCGTCGCGGACGCGCTGGTGCTGACCGACGACTACGCGCCGACGGACCAACTGCTCGCGACCGCCTGATCGGGTGACATCGAGCCGCGAATCCGGTTCGGCAGGTGTAGGGCGGGCGGTCCGGGGCAACAACGAACCCCATGGGTGGAGAGATCCGCGACGGCGCACAACTGCTCGGTGACCGGTACCGGCTGATCGAACAGCTCGGTGCCGGTGGCATGTCCGTGGTCTGGCGTGGCTACGACGAGGTGCTCGGGCGTCAGGTGGCGGTGAAGGTCCTCGCCTCCCGGCTCGCCAGCGACCGCGCCTTCCGGCACCGGATCCGGATCGAGGCGCAGGCCGCGGCGCGGCTCTGCCACCCCAACATCACGAACGTGTACGACTACGGCGAGTCCGAGCAGGTCGGGCTCACCGTGCCGTACGTGGTCATGGAGCTGATCGACGGTGAGTCGCTGACCGGGCGGCTGCGCCGCGGAGAGCTGCCCTGGCGGGAGGCGGTGACGATCGGCGCGGAGGTCACCTCGGCGCTGGCCACCGCGCACTCGCGGGGTGTGGTGCACCGGGACGTGACCCCGGGCAACATCATGCTGACCGCGACCGGCGTGAAGGTGGTCGACTTCGGCATCTCGGCGCTGGTTGGGGAGAAGGAGAAGGGCCCGGACGGCGCGCTGCTCGGCACGCCCGCGTACCTGGCCCCGGAGCGGCTGGACAACGGCGAGGTCTCGCCGGCGACCGACGTGTACGCGGTGGGACTGCTCCTCTACCGGATGCTCACCGGGCGGCTGCCGTGGCGGGCCGAGACCACCACGCAGATGCTGCGCGCGCACATGTACAACGACCCGGACCCGATGCCGCCGGTTCCGGGACTCCCCGAGGGCGTCGCCGACCTGGTGCGCCGCTGCCTCGCGAAGCGCCCCGGCGACCGGCCGAGCACCACCGAGGTCGCACGTACCCTGGCCACCGCCGCGGGGATGATCCCGGCGGTGCCGGTGTCGCCCGCGCCGGACGGCGGGGAAGACCCGACGACGGTGGCGAACCTCGGCACCACGATCCTGCCCTGGTCGGCGGCGACGGACGCGTTGCCCTTCTCGCGGACCCGGAACCGCCGGGCGGTGGCCCGGCGTCGGCGGGTGGAGGCCGGGGTGGCCGCCGCCGGGCTGGTCGCGGTGACGGCCGCGCTGTGGGGGGTGACCGCACGCACCCCGGCCAGCGGTGACGTCGAACAGCCGACCGAGGCACGGATGGGCGCGGCGGAGAAGCTGTCCTGCGAGGTCGCGTACGCGCTGCGCACCGACACCGGCAAGGACTTCTCGGCCGAGGTGAAGCTGACCAACACGGGCCGCCGGGAGCTGCGCGACTGGCAGCTCACGTTCGCGTTCCCGGGCCAGCAGACGGTGACGAAGGCGGCACCGGCGCCGGTGCGCCAGGAGGGCCGGACGGTGCATGTGCGGCCGGTGCCGGCACGGCCCGCGCTGGCGCCGGGCGGGACCGAGACGTTCACGCTGAACGGGCGGCACGCCGGGGTCAACCCGCTGCCGGTGGAGTTCCGCATCGCCGACGAGCTGTGCGGGGTCCAGGTGAGCGGGGTGGCGGGGACGGCGCCGAGCACCGCACCCGCCACGAAGGCGCCCGTCGCGAAGGCGCCGCCGAAGAAGGCACCGGCGAAGGCCGGCCCCGCTGCCAAGGTCAAGAAGGACGACGACAAGGGAAAGGGCAAGGGGGGTGGCGCAAAAAAAGGGGAGGAAAGGGACGAGGACGATGACGACGACGATGACGACTGAGCATCGGGCGCTCAGCTGAGCGCGGCGAACTGCTGAACCTTGTCGATGCTGCCCTCCACGATCAGCATGCTCCCCGGCACCGCCACGGTGTCGTCGGTGGCGTACCGGAACTCTTCGTTCGGGAGCCGGACCCCGACCACCCGGACGCCGTAGCGGTCGGCCGGTCGCAGTTCGGCGAGCGGCCGCCCGGTCATGCTCTGCGGGGCGAGCACCTTGGCGATCGCGAAGTCGTCACCGAACTCGATGAAGTCGAGCATCTTGCTGACGATCAGGTGGGCCACCCGCTCACCGGCCTCCCGCTCGGGAAAGATCACGTGATGGGAGCCGACCGACGAGAGGATCTTGGCGTGTCGGCTCGACGTCGCCCGGGCCCAGATCTGTGGCACGCCCATCTCGACAAGCGCCAGGACGGTCAGCACGCTTGCCTCCACCGAGTCGCCGATCGCCACCACCGCCCGCTCGATGTCGGCGACGCCGAGCTGCTGGAGGACGCCCTCCTGGGTGGCGTCGGCCTGTACGACCCGGTCGAGCTGGGCCGACCAGCGCTGCACCGGGGCCGCGTCCCGGTCGATCGCCAGCACCTGGTTCTTCTGCCGGACCAGCGAGCCGGCCAGGTGGGATCCGAACCGGCCCAGCCCGATCACGACGATGCCGCTGCGTTCCTCGCTCCTAGCCGACAATGGGTTGCTCCTCCGGGTATCGGTAGAGCCGCCGCCGGGTGTTCAGGGCGAGCGCCGACCCGAGGGTCAGCGGCCCGACGCGGCCGATGTACATGAGGACGATGAGCGCGAGCTGCGCGCTGTCGGGCAGTTCGGCCGCGACGCCGAGCGACAGCCCGGTGGTGGTGAAGGCGGAGGTCACCTCGAACAACGCGGCGTGGTAGGGGACTCCCTCGGTCAGCAGGATCAGCGCCACCGTGCCGGCGACGACCAGCGCGACGCCGAGCAGCGCCACCGTGAGCGCCTGACGCTGGCTGGCGGTGGCCACGCGGCGGTGACCGATCGTGACGTCCGGTTCGCCCCGCAGCTCGGCCCAGATGACGAAGGCCAGCAGGAAGAACGTGCTGACCTTGATGCCGCCGGCGGTGCTGGCGCTGCCGCCACCGATGAACATCAAGGCGATGATGATCGGTACGCTCTCCTCGTCGAGCGCGTCGATGTCGACCACGTTGAAGCCGCCGGTGCGGATGAACGCGTTCTGGGTGAACGCGATGAGGATCCTCTCCGGCCAGGAGTGGATGCCGAGCGTGTGCGGGTTGGACCACTCCGCGGCCAACAGGGCGAGGAAGCCGAGCAGCAGCAGGGCCACGCTGCCCCAGACGGTGAGCTTGGTGGCGACCGCCCAGCCGGCGGGGTGCCGCCACTCGCGGACGGCCTCGAAGAGGGCCGGAAAGCCGAGCCCGCCGATGATCGAACCGAGTGCGAGCGGCAGGGTCAACCAGGGATCCGGGGAGAATCCGATCAGGTTGTCGGTGTAGAGGGCGAAGCCGCCGTTGTTGAAGGACTGGACGGCGTGGAAGACGCCGCTCCAGAGCGCCCGGCCGAACGGATAGTCGTAGCGGCCCCACAGCCGCAGGGTCAGGAGCGCGGTGATGACCGCCTCGCAGATCAGCGAGGTGGCGGCGATCCGCACCAGCAGGCGCCGGACGTCGCCGAGGCCGAACTCGGCGGTCTCGGCCTGCACGAGCAGCCGGTTGCGCAGCCCGAGCCGCCGGGCGACCGCCAGGATGACCAGGGTCGCGCCGGTCAGGATGCCGAGCCCGCCGATCTGGGTGAGCACGGTGATCATCGCCAGGCCGAACCCGGTCCAGTAGTTCGGGGTGTCCACCACGGCCAGGCCGGTCACCGAGACCGCCGAGGTGGCGGTGAAGAGCGCGGTCATGAACGGGGTGTAGCGCTGCTGGCTGGTCGCGGCCGGCAGCATCAGCACGACGGTGCCGAGCAGGATCGCCACGGCGAACCCGATCGGCACCAGCCGGACGGGGCGACGATGCAGCCAGCGCACCAGACAATCTTCCGGTTTCGCCCGCTCTGCGGAGACGGAAACGGCATCCGGAGGGTTCATCCGCCGGCCAGCCGCCGACCATCCCGCCGTCAACGTCGCCGGTTCTGCTGAGGCCGTTGTCCACGACGAACGACAGGAGACGGCGTTGCGACGCACCCTTTCCGCCCTCGGGCTGGCCTGCGCCCTGCTCACGGCCGCGGTGGCCGTACCGACCGTGACCGCCTCCGCCGCCCCCGGCGTCGACCGGTCCCGGGCGGACGACCGCCCGATCGTCATCGGTCACCGTGGTGCCAGCGGCTACCGGCCGGAGCACACGCTCGAGGCGTACCGGCTGGCGATCCGGCAGGGCGCCGACTACATCGAGCCGGACCTGGTGGCCACCCGGGACGGTGTGCTTGTCGCCCGGCACGAGAACGAGATCAGCGGTACGACCGACGTGGCGGCCCGGCCGGAGTTCGCCGCCCGGAAGACCACGAAGACCATCGACGGCGTGCGGGTGACCGGCTGGTTCACCGAGGATTTCACGCTCGCCGAGTTGAAGACGCTGCGCGCCGAGGAGCGGCTGCCGCAGGTCCGGGTCGCGAACACGGCCTTCGACGGTCAGTTCGAGGTGCCGACGCTCCAGGAGGTCATCGACCTGGCCCGGCTGGAGGGCAGGGCCCGGGGCCGGGTGATCGGCGTCTACCCGGAGACCAAGCACCCGACCTACTTCGCCTCGATCGGCCTGCCGCTGGAGGAGCCGCTGGTCCGGGTGCTGCGGCGCAACAAGCTGACCCACCGGAACTCGCCGGTCATCATCCAGTCCTTCGAGACCGCGAACCTCCGGAAGCTGGATCGGATGATCGACGTCAAGCTGGCCCAGTTGCTCGACGCCTCCGGCCGCCCGTACGACTTCACCGTCGCCGGCGACGCTCGCACCTACCGTGACCTGGCCACGCCGGCGGGCCTGAAGTGGATCGCCGGGTACGCCGACGGGATCGGGGCCAACAAGAACCTCATCGTCCCGCGCGACGGCGCCGGGAAGCTGCTCGCCCCGACCACCCTGGTCCGCGACGCGCACCGGGCGAAGCTGATCGTGCACGCCTGGACCTTCCGGGCCGAGAACCAGTTCCTTCCCGCGGACTTCCGGATCGGCGCCGACCCGAACGCGCGCGGCGACATCCAGGCCGAGTACGAGCTCTTCTACGGCCTGGGCCTCGACGGCGTCTTCACCGACCACCCGGACACGGCGGTCGCGGCCCGCGCCGGCCTGCCCCGCCGCTGAAAGTTCCGCCCCTCTGTCGGCCCGCCACCCCAGGTTTGGGGTGGCGGGCCGACGCCTTCCTCCATCTCCTGCCTCAAGGCCATCTCGGCATCATGGAAGTCGCGCTATCCCGCCGCCGCGGGCGCCCCGACGTCCATGAAGGCGAGTCGATCAACCGCCGTCAGCCGCGCGCTCGGCCCGGTAATGGCTTGTCATTCCGCACCCGGTGGCATGGAACTCGGTGCCGGAGTCCCAGCCTGACACGAGCATGCGGGCTCCCATGTGCGGTCGAGTGGAGCAATCATGCGCTTTGGAACTGATGTCGTCGGTGGGTCGCCCGGAGTCGTGGTCGGTCGACTACGCGCCGGCGGCGTGGGGTTTCCGGGGCGGCCGGGTGCGGCGATGCCGCAGGCATGCACTTCGCGGAGGCCGTCGCCCCCGTTCGCCGTGGATCGTCGACGGAGTGTGATCTCCTGGCGGCGTCAGCGACCGGGCTGCTCCGCGACGTAGGTTCCCCGGCCGGACTGGCCGATGATCAGTTGGCGGTCATGCAGCAGTGACAGGGCGCGGTACACCGTGCCGGTGCTGACGTTGTACATGTCGGCGAGCTGGCTGGTCGACGGCAGCTTGTCGCCCGGCTTCATCTCGCCGGTCCTGATCTTCTCGCTGATCTCGTCGACGATGCGACGGAATGACGGCTGTGCAGTGGGCATGGTTGGGACTCCGGTTGGTTCGGCATCTCCGATCATGCCCGACTTGCTCTAGCTACTGCAATAAGTTGCCCCTCGACCACGTTCCGGGCTCGACCTGCTGTACCTGCTGTAGTAGGTTGACCGGTGTCCGGCTCCGGTTGGTTCGGCAAGCCTCGGGGTCGGGCCCGAAAGTGGGCTCCGGGGTCGTACCGCCGATGAGGGCTGCGGTCGCGGGGCCGGCGGTCCGGCCCGCGTCCCCTATCGGCGGGCCGGACCGCCTCCAGACGGCAGTGACGAGGGAGGTCCGGCGTGCGTAGCCTGCTCAACCTGTTCCGCCCGGAGCGTGGTCGGCCGGGACGGTCACCGAATGGCGGCTGGTACCGCTCGGAATCGTGCCGCCCCCTGACCGTGGGGCAGGTGCGGGAACGGCGGTTCCGGTCGGTACGCCGAGGGTTGGACCCGGTCGAGGTGCACGCGTTCCTGCACCGGGTGGCCGGCGAGCTGGCCGCGGCGCGGCGTGACCTGGTCACGGTCACCGAGGAGAACGTACGCATCAAGCGGGCGCTGCGGAGTTGGCAGGCCCGGTTCACGCCGGGGGTGCGACGGTGACCCGGGAGCGGTTCGTGGTGCACCTGCCGGTACTCGCCACCGACCTGGCCGCCGCGAAGCGTTTCGCCCGGACGATCACCCGTTCACTCGGCTTCCTGCCGCACATCGACCCGGCGGAGACGACGGTGTCCGAGGAGGATGCGCAGTTCGTACGCCATCGGGTCTTCTGCGACGCCCGCCTCGACGGCGCCGGGCGGTGCGCGCGCCCGGCCGACCACGACGGCCCCTGTACCCCGCCGCGTCACTGACCGTCGCGATCGCCCCGCGCCGGTCCCCCGCACCGGTCCACCGGGCGGCACCGCGGCACGCGATCCAGCCACGACATCACTTCCAAAGCGCCCTACCGACGAGGTTCGCCCTCCGGCGGCGGGCCGGTCGTCCGGTCGGGTGGGGTGCGGTGCCGGGACGGGCGGGGGTGAACGGCGTTCGGTTGGGGTTGGTGGCGGGGTCCGACACACCGTCGGGATGCGCCGTGGCGGCCGCGGCCGTCGCCTCGACCGGCCGGCACCGCTCGACCGGCGGCGTTGTAACGTACGGCCACCCACCTCCTGTTACTTGTGTGTTTCGGCCACATAGCCCGTGCGTGACGTCACTTCTAGCGTGAGCCGTCATATGAGTTCCCCCACCTCCGAGTCCTCACGTGGAGTCGCAATGACGGTCCGGACGACGCGGCGGACGTTCCTCTCCGCCGCCACGATCATGGCCGCGGCGCTCGCCGCCACGGCCTGTGGCAGCCCGCAGGAAACCGCCTCCGGCGGCGGCGACAGCGCCGCGCCGGTCAAGGTTGGCCTGGTGTACTCCCAGTCGGGAGCGCTGGCCAGCTACGGAAAGCAGTACATCGAGGGGTTCAAGGCCGGCCTCGACTACGCAACCAAGGGCACCAACAAGGTCGGCGACCGGGCCATCGAGCTGACCGAGGTCGACGACGCCGGTGACCCCGCGAAGGCGGTCTCCGCGGCCAAGGACCTGGTCGGCAAGGGACACAAGATCATCGCCGGTTCGACGGCGTCCGGCGTGGCCCTCCAGGTCGCCCCCATCGCCGCGCAGAACAAGGTGCTGTTCATCTCCGGGCCGGCCGCCACCGACGGCGTGACCGGCGCGAACAAGTACACGTTCCGCTCCGGCCGGCAGTCGTACCAGGACGTGGTGACCGCGAAGTCGTTCATCGGCGACGCGGCCGGCAAGAAGGTTGTCGTCTTCGCTCAGGACGGCGCCTTCGGTGACGCCAACGAGGCCGCCGTCAAGGCGGTCATCGGCGGCGCCGGTGCCAACGTCAGCAGCGTCCGGGCACCGGCCAGCGCGACCGAGTTCACCCCGTTCGCCAGCCAGATCAAGGCCGCCAAGCCGGACCTGCTCTTCGTCGCCTGGGCCGGCACCACCGCCCCCGCGATGTGGCAGACCCTCGACCAGCAGGGCGTGCTGACCTCCACCACGGTCGTCACCGGCCTGGACATCCGCGCCTCCTGGCCGACCTTCGGCGCGGCCGGCAGCAAGATCTCGTTCCTGTCGCACTACTTCGACGGTGCCACCGACAACGAGGCGACCAAGGCCGCCAAGGCGAAGGTCCCCGGTGGCACGCTCGACCTGTTCCACCCGGACGGGTTCCACGCCGCGCAGATGATCGTCCGCGCCATCGCCGAGGGCGGCGACGACGTCGAGAAGATGATCACCGCCCTGGAGGGGTGGAGCTTCGAGGGCGTGAAGGGTCAGCTGACCATCCGCAAGGAGGACCACGCCCTGCTCCAGCCGATGTTCCAGGCGAAGCTCGAAGGCAGCGGCCAGGCGTTCACCGCCACCGCGCAGAAGAGCCTCACCGGTGACGAGACCGCGCCGCCCGTCGTGGCGATGAAGGGCTGACGCAATGCTCGCCACCCGCGGTCTGACCTGGCGGATCGGTGAGGTCGCCATCGTCGACAGCGTCTACCTCGACCTGGCACCCGGGGAGTTCCTCGGCGTGATCGGGCCCAACGGCGCCGGCAAGACCTCACTGTTCAACCTGATCACCGGCCTGCGCCGGGCCACGGAAGGTCGGATCACCCTCGACGGGCAGGACATCAGCGCCCTCCCGCCGCACCGGCGGGCCCGCCTCGGGCTCGGCCGTACCTTCCAGGCGTCCTCGGTCTTCGGCTCGCTCAGCGTGCGGGAGAACGTCCGGCTCGCCGTGCAGGCGTACCGCGGGGGCTCGATGAAGCTGTGGCGGCGGGCGGCGGCCGACCGGGAGGTCGCCGCCGCCGCCGACGCGGCGCTGGACCGCGTCGGCCTCGCCCACCGGGGTACGGCGCTCGCCGGCACCCTCGCCCACGGCGAGAAGCGCAAGTTGGAGATCGCCCTGCTGCTCGCCGGCGAGCCCCGCGTCATGCTGCTCGACGAGCCGATGGCCGGGGTCAGCGCCGAGGACGTGCCCGAGCTGGTGCGGGTGATCCGCTCGCTGACCGGCGACAGCGGCCGGTCGGTGCTGATGGTCGAGCACCACATGGACGTCATCCTGGAACTGGCCGACCGGATCGCCGTGATGCACCACGGCGCGCTGCTGGCCTGCGACACCCCGGAGACGGTCATGGCGAACCCGACCGTCCAGGAGGCCTACCTGGGGGAGTCACTATGAGCGAGCCGGTACTCAGCGTCGAGGACCTGTCGGTCCGGATCTCCGGGCTGCACATCCTCCAAGGCGTCTCCTTCACGGTCGCCCCCACCGGCGTCACCGTGCTGCTCGGGCGCAACGGCGTCGGCAAGACCACCACGCTGCGCGCCATCGTCGGGCTCACCCCGCGCGCCGGTGAGGTGCGCGGCACGATCCGGATGGGCGCGCAGAGCCTGCTGGCCCGGCCCACCCACCGGCTGGTCCGCGGCGGGCTCGGCTACGTGCCGGAGGACCGGTGCGTCTTCTCCGCCCTCACCGTCGCGGAGAACCTGCGGCTCGCCGAGCGGCGGGGCACCACCCCGGCGTACGACCGGGTCTACGCGCTCTTCCCCGAACTGGAGCGGCGCAGCCGGCAGCGGGCCGGTTCGCTCTCCGGCGGGCAGCAGCAGATGCTCGCGATCGGGCGGGTGCTGCTCAACGACAACCGCCTGCTGCTGATCGACGAGCCGACCAAGGGCCTCGCGCCGAAGGTGGTCACCGAGGTCGCCGAGGTGCTGGAGCGGGTGGCCGAGTCGGTGCCCGTGCTGCTGGTCGAGCAGAACCTGGCCGTGGTGCGGCGGCTGGCCCGGGACGCGGTGGTGCTCGCCGCCGGGCGGGTCGCCTGGACCGGCGACGCCCAGGAACTCCTGCTGGAGACCGCGCTCACGAAGTCCCTGCTCGGGGTCGGCTCCGCGGAGGTGCACCACTGATGGACACGATCATCCTGTTGACGCTGACCGGGCTCGGCCTGGCGGCGCTCTACTTCCTGGTCGCCTCCGGCCTGTCCCTGGTCTTCGGCCTCGCCGACGTGCTCAACTTCGCGCACGGGCTGTTCCTCGGCGTGGGCGCGTACGCGACCTGGTGGGCGGCGGGCAACCTGCCCGGCGCCGGCGGGGACGGCTTCGGCTTCGTGGTCGCCGTCGCCTTCGGCGTCCTCGCCGGCACGCTTGTGGCGGTCCTGGTCGAACTGGTGCTGATCCGGCCGCTCTACTCGCGCACCATCGAACAGGTGCTGGTCACCGTCGGTCTCTCCCTGGCCGGCGTGGCGCTGCTCCAGGCGACCTGGGGCGCCGACCCGCGCACCTTCCCGCGCCCGGAATGGACCCGGCAGGTCACCAACGTGCTCGGAGCCAACGTGCCAAACGGCGGCCTGCTGCTGATCATCGCGGCGGTGCTCGTGCTCGGCGCGATCCTGGCCTTCCTCCGGTGGACCCGCTACGGCCTGATCATCCGAGCCGGGGTGGAGAACCGGGAGATGGTCACCGCGCTCGGCATCGACGTACGCAAGGCGTTCACGCTGGTCTTCGCGATCGGCGGGGCGGCGGCGGCGCTGGCCGGCGCCCTCGGCGGCGTCTACTTCGGCACCGTCTCGCCGGGCCAGGGTGGCTCGCTGCTGATCTTCGCGTTCATCGTGGTGGTGATCGGCGGCATGGGCTCGGTCGTCGGGTCCGCGTACGCGGCGGTCGCGGTGGGGCTGCTGCAACAGTTCGTCAACTACTACGGCACCTCCGGCCTGGGCGACATCTGCGTGGTCGGGCTGCTCGCCGTGGTGCTGCTGCTGCGCCCGCAGGGCATCGCCGGAAAGGTGGCAACGGCATGACCGAGGTCAAGAGTCCCGAGGTTCCCGCCGCCCCGGCCGCGGTGCCGGCCGAGCTGACGCCGGACGGTGGTCGCTGGGACCGGGTACGCCCGTTCCTGCCGCTGGTCCCGCTGGCGGTCGCGCTGATGCTGCCGTACTCGACGCTGCACCTGCCGGGCATCTTCGAGGGCGCGCTGAACTCGCCGGGCACCCTGCAACTGCTCGCCGTCTGCCTGGTCTTCGGTGGGCTCGCGGCCGGGTACGACCTGCTCTTCGGGCGGACCGGAATGCTCTCCTTCGGGCACGCCCTCTACTTCGCCGCCGGCGTGTACGGCACCGACATCCTGATCACGAAGGCCGGTCTGCCGCTGTGGCAGGCCGCGCTGTTCACGATCACCGGCGGGACGATCCTCGCCGCCCTGCTCGGCGCGGTGGCGCTGCGTACCGTCGGCATCGCCTTCGCCATGGTGACGTTGGCGTTCGCCCAGGTCGGCGCGATCCTGGTGGCCCGCGACTTCGGCGGGCTCACCGGCGGCGAGGAGGGCCTGCCGCTGGACGTCTCCGGGCTCCCGGCGGGGCTGGTCGGGGTGACGAACACGGTCAACCTGTACTGGCTGGCGCTGGCGTACCTGGTCGTCGTGGTGTTCGTGGTGCACCGGGTCAGCGGCTCGCCGACCGGGCGGGTCCTCGCCGGCCTGCGCGACGACGAGCGCCGGATCGGGGTGCTCGGGCTCGACCCGTACCGTTTCAAGCTTGTCGCCTTCACCCTGGCCGGCGGGCTCGCGGCCGGCGGCGGCGTGGTCTACTGCCTGATCGTCGGCGGCGCCTCCCCGCACATCACCTCCAGCGAGCTGACCCTGTCGCTGCTGGTCATGGTGGTGCTCGGCGGGCCGGGCACCCGGTGGGGGCCGGTGCTCGGCGGCATCCTCTACGTGTACCTGGACCACCGGCTGGTCGCCTTCGGCACCAGCGACGCGGTGGACGCCCTCCCGGCGTTCCTGAGCCGCCCGCTGTCCCAGCCGCTGTTCGTGCTCGGCACGGTGTTCATCCTGGCGGTCTACTTCTTCCCCGGTGGCATCGCCAGCCTGGCCCCCCGCCTGGCCCTCCTCCGCCGCTCCCTCCGTACCCGCCCCTGACCGGCGCCCGCTTGCGGAACCACCACCCCGTCGATCATGAAGTTATAGTCACGACACGCCGTGTGCGAGAGCGACAACTTCATGATCGACGGGGTCCGGACGTTGGGAGGACGGCGCATGGGTGAGCGGGTTGCGGTCGTGAGTGGGGGCGGGACGGGGATCGGGGCGGCTGTCGCCCGGGTGCTCGCCACCGACGGGTTCGACGTGCTCGTCGTGGGGCGGCGGGAGGACGTGCTCAAGGCCGCCGCGGACCGGATCTCGTGGGATCTCGCCCGGCCGGGTGCGGTGCGGCCCGTGGTCGCCGATCTGACCGACCCGGAACAGCTCACCCGGGTGGTCGAGGCGGTCGGGGACCGGCCGGTGGACGCCGTCGTCAACAACGCCGGGGGTTACCTCGGCGGGGACAGCGGCACGCTCGCCGGGGTCGCCGCCCAGTGGCGGGCGAACCTCGACGCGAACGTGCTCACCGCCGTGCTGCTCACCGAGGCGCTCCGCCCGCGGCTGCGCCGTCCCGGTGGGCGGGTGGTCCTGGTCAGCTCGATCGCCGCGCAGCGTGGCGGCGGCGGGCCCTACTCGGCGGCGAAGGCGGCGCTGCACGGCTGGGCGTACGACCTGGCGGCCCAGCTCGGCCCGGAACAGATCACGGTCAACGTGGTCAGCCCCGGCTACGTCACGGACACCGAGTTCTTCGGCGACCGGATGACGCCCGAGGGGCACGCCAAGCGGGTGGCGGCCACGCTTGTCGGGCGGGCCGGCACCCCGGACGACATCGCCGAGGCGGTCCGCTACCTCGCCGGACCGGCCGCGGGCTACGTCACCGGCCAGGTCCTCGGCGTCAACGGCGGATCGGTCCTCGGCCGCTGACGCACCGGCGGCGCGGACCGCCCCGCCTCAGCCGTTCAGCAGCTCGTACGCCGAGGCGGGCGCCGCCTCCACGTCGTCGCCGCTGGGTGCGGTGACCGCCGGGGCGTTGCCGAAGTCGGAGTACTTCACCACGTACTTCGTGGCCTTTTGCGCGCCGGCGGCGGGAATGTCGACGGTCAGCGTGGTCAGGTTGCCGTCCGGCCCGACCACCGCCGTGAACGGCACGGCCTTCGCCGCGTCGCCCAGCGCCGCCACGTCGACGCCGTCCACCGCGTCCGCGATGTCCGGGCCGCTGGTCAGGTCGACCGTGCCCCGGTACGACCCGTCGGGCTGCTGCTGGATCCCGCCGGCCGTCCGCAGGATCACGCCGGCGTTGCCCGGGTCGGCGCCTTCGTACGCGGGCACCCCCTTCGGGTCGGTCAGTTTGCTCTCGTCCAGCTCCATCCACCGCTTGGGCAGCTTGAGCAGCGTGCTCAACTCCTCCGCGCCGTCGAAGTCGACCTTCATCCAGGACTGTTGGTCGATCACGCGGAAGGACATCCGCATGGTGAAGCCGGCCTCGGCGTCCTTCTGGACGACGTTCAACTCCATCCCCTTGCTCGCGGGGTCGACGGAGCCGCTGACCGTGCCGGTGACGTCGGTGCCGGTGAAGAGGAACGCCGGGTCCTTCTCGTCCGGCACGGCGGCCAGCAGGGCGGCCTTCGGGTCGGGCGACCGGGACGGCTCCGGCGAGTCGCCGTCGCCGCTGCAGCCGGTCAGCAGGGTCGTGGCGGCCAGCAGGACGGTCGCGCCGGTTACGGCCCGGCGGGCCGGTGCGGCGGTGCCGGTTCGCTGCGTCATGACTTCATCTCTCCCTCTCCACCAGGACGGGCCGTCGTCGATACTGGCACGCCGGCGGCCGGACGGCGTCGTCGGTGTCGTCGGCCGCTGGTAGAAATGCCGGATGAGCGAGGACCGGACGGCGGTACGTGAGCGGGCCGAGGCGGTGCTGCGGCGGCTGGCCGGGGAACACGCCCGGCTCCGCGACGACCAGTGGCGGGCCATCGAGGCGCTGGTCGTCGACCGGCGGCGGGTGCTGTGCGTGCAGCGCACCGGCTGGGGCAAGTCGGCGGTCTACTTCGTGGCCACCGCGCTGCTCCGGGAGGCCGGCGGGCACGGTCCGACGGTGATCGTGTCGCCGCTGCTGGCGCTCATGCGCAACCAGGTCGACTCCGCGGCCCGGGCCGGCATTCCGGCCCGGACCATCAACTCGGCGAACCTCGACGAGTGGGACGACATCACCGGCGAGATCCACGCCGGCGCGGTGGACGTGCTCCTGATCAGTCCGGAACGGCTCAACAACCCGGACTTCCGGGACACGGTGCTGCCCCGGCTCGCGGCCACCACCGGGCTGCTCGTGGTCGACGAGGCCCACTGCGTCTCCGACTGGGGGCACGACTTCCGGCCCGACTACCGCCGGCTGCGCACGTTCCTCGGCAACCTGCCGTCGGGTACCCCGGTGCTCGCCACCACGGCGACGGCGAACGCCCGGGTCACCCAGGACGTCGCCGAGCAGCTCGGTGACGCTCTCGTCCTGCGCGGCAGCCTGGACCGGGAGTCGCTGCGGCTCGGCGTGGTCGACCTGCCCGGCCCGGACCACCGACTGGCCTGGCTCGCCGATCACCTCGACGAGCTGCCCGGCTCCGGCATCATCTACACGCTGACCGTCGCGGCGGCGGGGGAGACCGCCGAGTTCCTGCGTTCCCGGGGCTACGCCGTGGCGTCGTACACCGGCCAGGCCGAGGACGCGGACCGCCGCGCCGCGGAGCAGGACCTGCTCGACAACAAGATCAAGGCTCTGGTCGCCACAAGCGCCCTCGGGATGGGCTTCGACAAGCCCGACCTCGGCTTCGTGGTGCATCTCGGCGCGCCACCGTCACCCATCGCGTACTACCAGCAGGTCGGCCGCGCCGGTCGGGCGGTCGCGCACGCCGAGGTGCTGCTGCTGCCCGGCGCCGAGGACGCCGCCATCTGGCGGTACTTCGCCTCGCTCGCGTTCCCGCCGGAGGAGCAGGTGCGGGCGGTGCTGGCCGCCCTGCCCACCGACCGGCCGCTCTCCACCCAGGCCCTGGAACCGCTCGTGGACCTGCGCCGGGCCCGGCTGGAGCTGATGCTCAAGGTGCTGGACGTGGACGGCGCGGTCCGCCGGGTGCGCGGGGGCTGGGTGGCCACCGGCGAGCCGTGGACCTACGACGAGGCCCGGCTGCGACGGGTCGCCGCCGCCCGCACCGCCGAGCAGCAGGCGATGCGGGAGTACGCGACCACGCCCGGCTGCCGCCTGCGCTACCTGCGGGAGTGCCTGGACGACGCCGACGCGGCCGACTGCGGCAGGTGTGACCGGTGCGCCGGCCCGATCTTCCGCACCGACGTCTCCGACGCCGCCCTGCGAGCCGCGCAGACCTTCCTCGGCCGCCCCGGCGTCGAGATCCCGCCGAAGAAGCTCTGGCCGACCGGTATGGAGGCGGTGGGCGTACCCCTCAAGGGGCGCATCGCCCCGGCGGAGCAGGCGCTGCCCGGCCGGGCCGTGGGCCGCCTGTCCGATCTGGGCTGGGGCGGCCGGCTGCGCGAGCTGGTCGGGCCGGACGCGGCCGACGCCGACCTGCCCGACGACGTGGCCGCAGCCGTGGTCGAGGTGCTCAAGGCGTGGGCGCACGGCGACGACCCCTGGCCGCGCCGCCCGGTCGGGGTGGTCGCGGTCGGGTCGCGCCGCCGGCCCCGACTGGTCAGCTCGCTCGCCGGGCGGATCGCCGCGGTGGGCCGGCTGCCGCTGCTCGGCGCCGCCGCGGTGTCCGCCACGAGCGGCCCGCGCGGCAACAGCGCCCAGCGGGTACGTGCCCTGCACGACGCGGTGACCCTGCCGCCGGACCTGACCGGTGCCCTCGCCGGCCTGGACGGGCCGGTGCTGCTCGTCGACGACCTGGTCGACTCAGGTTGGACGATGACCGTCGTCGCCCGGGACCTGCGCCGGGCCGGTGCGCCCGACGTTCTGCCGCTCGCCCTGGCCGTCGTCGGCTGAGCCGCGCGCTCGCCGCGCGGACCGTCCCGGAAAGTTCCGAGGTACGGCGAAATGCGACGGTCGCCACGCCCGAGCGGCACCCGCCGGGGCGCCCGCGCGACCGGCGGTAGCGTGGGCGGCATGACCGAGCAGCCGCCCGACGCCGCGCGCGCCGAGCGTGTCTCCGCCATGCCCGACGGGAGCACGCTCCGGCTGGCGCTGGTGGTGGGCGGGCTGATCCTCGCCGTGCTGCTCGGGTTCGGGCTCGGGCGTCTCGGCGCCGGCGACGCGGCCAGGGCGGTCGGCTACGACAGCGCACTTGCCGACCACGCCCACGCACCCGGCACCGGGGCGCACGACCACGGTGCCGACCAGGGCCTGGCGGCGCAGGCAACCGGGCTGTCGGTGAGCGCGGGCGGGTACACGGTCGTCCCGTCGACCGTGGACTTCGCCGCCGGCCGGCCCGCCGAGCTGAGGTTCCAGATCCGGGACGCGCAGCGGCGGCCGGTGACCCGGTTCGCCGTGGTGCACGACAAGCCGATGCACGTGATCGTGGTGCGCCGCGACCTGACCGGCTACCAGCACCTGCACCCGACGATGGCGGCCGACGGCACCTGGTCGGTGCCGCTGACGCTGCCGCGGCCGGGTGTCTGGCGGGCGTACGCCGACTTCACCGCCCTCGCCGACGACGGCAGGCAGACCGCCGTGACCCTGGGGACCGACCTGGTCGCGGCCGGCGACTACCAGCCTCGGGCCCTGCCGGCGGCGGCCACCGCGACGACGGTGGACGGGTTCGCCGTCGACTACCAGGGCAACCCGCAGGCCGGCCTGTCGGTGCCGCTGACCTTCCGGATCGGCACCGACGGGGGCACGGCCCCGCTGGAGCGGTACCTCGGGGCGTACGGCCACCTGGTCGCGCTCCGGGAGGGGGACCTCGGCTACCTGCACGTGCACCCGGAGCCGGACCTGGTCGACGGGACGGTGCGGTTCTGGCTTACCGTTCCGGGCTCCGGGCGGTACCGCCTCTACCTGGACTTCCAGGTCGCCGGCGTGGTGCGGACCGCCGAGTTCACGGTCGACGTCCGCTGACCGGTCAACCCACCCGGCGGATCGGCCGGCGCGCCAGGTAGCGCAGCAGGTCCCGGATGTGGTGCTTCTCCTCGGCGGGCACGGCCGGGTCGGCGAGCCGCTGCAGGATCACCCGGACGTCGGCGTCGACCGGGCCGTCGTCGCTGCGCCGGCGCGGCGACGACGGCCCGGCGTCGGGCAGTCCGAGGGCGCGGAACGCGGCCGCGACGGGCAGGTCCAGCGCGGCGCAGAAGCCGCGCACCTTGGCCAGTTCGGGGTAGTCCTGCCAGTCACCGGCCAGCCAGCGGAAGACGGTGGAGCGGCCGACACCCGTGTGAGACGCCAGGTCGGTCACCGTCCACCCGCGCTCCTCCCGGGCGTCGTCGATGGCACGCCGCACGAAGCGTGCGAACGCCGCCTGTGGCGTTACCTCTCCCGAAGCCATTCCAGCGGGTCTTCCCTCCCGACCGGCACCCGGCCGGTGCGCAGTTCGAGGGTAGTACGCCGGCCGCCAGAAGCAATTGACTGATCGACCAGACCGTCCCGTCGGCGAGACTGACTCGGCAGATAGTGCCGGTGCGGGGGCCCGGGTCGGGTAATCACTGCCGGCCGGCGACCGCCGGGGTCCGCTCGCCGGCCGGCTCGCCGATCAGGGTGGCCAGGCGAGGCACGACGCCCCACTGTTCGACAAGCGTCCGGTACTCGGCCCGCTGGTCGTCAGTCGGTGCGGCACCGGTGCGGCGGGCACGGATGAGCAGGTTCCGCGGCGTGTGCCGGGAGTCGACGAACTCGACCACCTCGGCCCGGTAGCCGTGCAGCCGCAGCAGCCCGGCCCGCACCGCGTCGGTGAACACGTCCGCGAAACGTTCCCGCAGGATGCCCTGCCGGGTCAGCAGGTCGTACGGCGGCGGGGCCGGCCGGGAGCGCAGCTGCGCGGCGACGTCGTGATGGCAGCACGGCGCGGCGAGCACCCAGCGGGATCCCCAGCGCACCGCCCGGGCCAGTGCCTCGTCCGTGGCGGTGTCGCAGGCGTGCAGCGCCAGCACCAGGTCGGGGGCGGGCTCGACGACCGCGTCGGCGATCGTGCCCGCGACGAAGCGGACCCGCTCGGCCCAGCCCAGCCGCTCCGCGAGTTCGGTGTTGCGCTGCCGCTGGTCCTCGCGCACGTCGACCCCGACCAGGTGGACGTCGAGGCCCCGCCGGGTCAGCCAGCGGTACGCGGCGAAGGTCAGGTACGCGTTCCCGCAGCCCAGGTCGACCACCCGCAGCGGGCCGGTCACGTCCTCGGGCAGCGTCGCGGCGAGCGCCCGCAGGAACGCGTCCACCTGCCGCCGCTTGGCCGCCGACCCGCCGATCTCGGCGAAGATCGGGTCACCGGGGTCGAGCAGGTAGTCCTTGGCCCGGTCGTGCGTGGCCGGCGCGGCCGCCGGCCGGGTGGGCGCCGACCGGTGCACCTGAGCCTCACCGGACTTCGTGACCCGCAGTTGCAGCGTCGTCTCCGCGGTCTCGACGTGCCAGTTGCCGAACGGTTCGGCCAGCAACGCGTCCACCGCCGCCGTGGTCTCCGGGCCGGGGGCGACGTTGCGGGTGTACGGCCGGCTCCCGTCGGACGTGGCGATCTGGAGCCGCGGGCCGGCCTTCAGGACGACCGGGCGCAGTTCCGCGCGGACCGCGGCGGGGCGCTGCCCGCGGCGGCGGCCGGCGGCGACCGCACGGGTCAGCGTGGGGCCGAGCAACAGGGTGCGCACCTCGGCGAGAGCGGCGTCCAACGGCTCGGGCATAGCGTGATTCTCCCTGGGTCAGGCGGCCGGCACCACGGCGGACGGCGAGCGCGGACGTTCCGTCCGCTCCCTTTGCTCTGCTTCAACGGGCGCACAAGAAGCCGGCGCATTTCATTGCGTGGGTTGACGCAGAGCAAAGGGGGGCGAAGGCGGGTGGTGCTGGTCGGCCGGGACGGCGCGGAGTACGCGACGTCCCCCGCCGATGAGGACAAGCGGGGGACGTCGAGGCGTGCGCGGGTCAGTCGGCGGTCGCCTCGGCCGGCGTACCGGTGCCCGAACCACCGCCACCACGGCGGCGCCGGCGGCGGCGCGGCTTCGGGGCCGCGGCGCCCTCGGCGGCGGCAGGCTCGGGGTCGGCGACGCCCTCTGCGGAGACCACCGCGGTCGCCTCGCCGGCGGCGATCACCTCGCCGGCCCGGCGGCGCCGGCGGCGGCGGGGAGCGCGCTCCTCGGTGTCCGCCGCAACAGCGGCATCGGTCGGCTCGGCGGTCGAACCACCGCCGCCGTCCTCCCCGCCCCGGCCCCGACGGCGCTCCCGGCCACGGCCCTCACCGCGCCGCGAGCCCCGGGTGTCGCCCCGGCGGGACCGCCCACCGAGGTCCTCCTCGACCTCGGCGGCGAGCCCGGCCCGGGTGCGCTCACCGGTCGGCAGGGTGCCGGTGATCTCCGGCGAGATGTCCAGGTCCGTGTAGAGGTGCGGCGACGTGTGGTACGTCTCCGGCGGCTCCGGCATGTCCAGGCCGAGCGTCTTGTCGATGATCCGCCAACGGGGCATGTCGTCCCAGTCGACGAAGGTCACCGCCACACCGCTCGCCCCCGCCCGGCCGGTGCGGCCGATCCGGTGGGTGTACGTGTCCTGGTCCTCGGGGCAGTCGTAGTTGATGACGTGGGTGACGCCGGTGACGTCGATACCGCGGGCCGCGACGTCAGTGGCGACCAGGGTGTCGATCTTGCCGGCGCGGAACGCCCGCAGCGCCCGCTCGCGCGCGCCCTGCCCCAGGTCACCGTGCACGGCGGCCACGGCGAAGCCGCGGAAGTCCAGGTCCTCCGCGACCCGGTCGGCGGCCCGCTTGGTCCGCGTGAAGATCATCGTCAGGCCGCGACCCTCGGCCTGCAGGATCCGCGCCACGATCTCGACCTTGTTCAGCGAGTGCGTGCGGTACGCCAGCTGCTGGGTCTGCGGCGACGGGCCGGTCTCGGCGGTGTGGCCGGCGTGGATCGTCACCGGCCGGCGCAGGAAGCGCCGGGACAGGGCGACGATCGGGTCCGGCATCGTGGCCGAGAAGAGCATCGTCTGCCGGTCCTCCGGCAGCATCGCAAGGATCTTCTCGACGTCGTCGAGGAAGCCCAGGTCGAGCATCCGGTCGGCCTCGTCGAGGACGAGCGCGCGCACCCGGTCGAGCCGCAGGTGCTTCTGCTTCTGCAGGTCCATCAGCCGGCCCGGCGTGCCAACCAGGATCTCGACGCCCTTGCGAAGCGCCTCGATCTGCGGCTCGTACGCCACGCCGCCGTAGATCGGCAGCACGCGCACGCCCCGGGTGCTGCCGGCGGCCTGCAGGTCCTTGGCGACCTGGATGCCCAGCTCGCGCGTGGGGACGACGACCAGCGCCTGCGGCACGCCGTCGCCACCCTCGGACGGGGCGAAGACCCGCTCCAGCAGCGGCACGCCGAAGCCCAGGGTCTTGCCCGTGCCGGTCGGCGCCTGGCCGATCAGGTCGACGCCGCGCAGCGCGATCGGCAGCGCGTACTCCTGGATGGCGAAGGCGCGGGTGATGCCGGCCGCGGTCAGCGCGTCGACGGTCTCCTGACGCGCTCCCAGCTCGGCGAAGGTGGGTGCCTCCGGTCGCACCGGGGCGGTGGGGGCCAGTTCCTGGCCGTCCATGAGGTTCTGAGTCAGCTCGCTCATATGGATTTGGGGGTGCCCTCTCGTGGGTGCGCCCCGTCTAGTCCTCAGGGCGCTCTCGGTATGGCGCGGGCCACACGGTCGGCGGCGGAACTGCCGCGCGCAACCGGGCCGCACGCGCGCCGCGGGGACCGGCTACGACCAGATCGAACGTCGGTCGGCGCCCACGGCAACTGCTCCAGTCTACCTGAACCCCCTGGCCGCCGTCCTGATTCCGGTCCCGCCACCCGCCGGCCCCCGCGGGATATGACGCCGGTCACCCTCGCCGGCGGGCGGTACTCTGCGCTGGTGTCCGCCCCGATGCCCGATTCCGCCCTCGTCGACCTGCTCGGCCTGGTGGCCCTCGGCGAGCTGCTCGCCTTCGAGCGGATGGCCGCCGACGCCCGGCTCGCCCCCGACCTGCGGCGCCGGGCCGCGTTGAGCGAGATGGCCGCCGCGGAGATCCGCAACTACCGGCGCCTGGCCGACCGGCTGGGTGCGCTCGGCGTGCTGCCCGACGACGCGATGGCCCCGTACGTGGCGCCGTTGCAGGCGTACCACGACTCGACGGAGCCCCGGGACTGGGAGGAGGCGGTGACCAAGGCCCACGTCGGTGACGGCATCACCGACGACTTCATCCGCGAGATCGCCGGTGCGCTTGCCGAACCGGACCGGGGACTGGTGCTCGAGGTGCTGCACGAGTCGCGCTACGCGGAGTTCGCCGCCGCCGAGATCCGGGCCGCCATCGAGGCCGACCCGCGGGTGGCGAACCGGCTGTCGATGTGGGCGCGGCGGCTGGTCGGCGAGGCCCTGTCGCAGGCCGGCCGGGTCGCGTCCGCCGACCGCGGCGCGCTTACCGAACTCATCGCGCGGGGGGAGCAGGTGGACGTGCAGGCCCTGTTCCGCAGGTTGACCGCGGCGCACACCGAGCGGATGGCGGCCGTCGGCCTGAACAACTGACCGGACGCCACGGCAGGCGGGCGCCTGCCGTGGCGTGCAGCCGGATCAGCGGACGGTGAACCCGACCGCCCGCGGGGACGCCTCGGCGATCTCGACGTAGGCGACCTTGTCGACCGGCACGATGACCCGCCGGCCCTTCTCGTCGGTGAGCGAGAGCGTGCCGGTGTTCTGGCCGATCGCGTCGGTCACGATCTGCTCGACCTCGGCCGGCGACTGCGAACTCTCGAGAACCAGCTCGCGCGGCGCGTACTGCACGCCGATCTTGACCTCCACTGTGCCTCCTCACCTGGGGCGAAAATGCCGCCCTGGGAAGGCTATCCGATCACCGGGGTGACGGTCAGGCTGACTCACCTTGCAGCGGGAAGCTCGCGATGCCCCGCCACGAGAGTGCGGCGACCAGCGCCTCCGCCTCCGCCTTGGGCACCTGCCGCCCGCCGGCCAGCCAGAACTGCGCCGCGGTCTCGGCCGCGCCGACCAGACCGGACGCGAGCAGCTCGGCGTGCGACCGGCTCACGCCGGTGTCCGAGATGATCGTGTCGGTGATCGCCGCGATGCAGCCCTGCTCGACCCGCTCGACGCGCTGGCGCACGGCCGGGTCGTTGCGCAGGTCCGACTCGAAGACCAGGCGGAACGCCTCGCTCTCGTGGTCGACGAAGTCGAAGTACGCGCGGACGGAGGCGCTGACGCGCTCCTTGTTGTCGGTGGTCCCGCGCATCGCGTCCTGCACCTTCGCGACGATGGCGTCGCAGTGCGTGTCGAGCAGCGCCAGGTAGAGCTCCATCTTGCCGGGGAAGTGCTGGTACAGCACCGGCTTGGAGACTCCCGCACGCTCGGCGATGTCGTCCATCGCGGCCGCGTGGTAACCGTGGGCGACGAACACCTCCTGAGCTGCGGCGAGCAGCTGCTTGCGACGGGCGGAACGGGGCAGGCGGGTGGGCCGGCCGGCGGTCTGGGCACCGTTCCCCACAGCGGTCATGGGAACCTCCGAGTTCTATGTACGAGCCGGCATATCACCCGTACCGGTCAGGGCTGTTCGCCCGTCGCGGAATTGGCCCGCCGCTGTAACTTATCGCCACTGTCACCACACGGTAGCCTCAGCGGGGGCGACCAAGGAGCGCGCGGTGAGTGATGCAGGGCAACCCGGTGCCGCCACCCCGGGAGAGCACGGTGACGGGACCGGTCCGCAGGAGGACAGTTCCCGCTCCGGCGGCGGGTGGATGCCCCCCACGGGAGGTTGGCCGCCGGACCAGTCCGCGCCCTGGCGCCGCTCCGATCCGCCCGCCGGCTGGGCCGCCTCCTCGCCGCGGCACGGCGACCTGCCCGCCCCACTGTCCGGCCCGCCCGGCGAGCCGCCCCCGTCCCACGTCAACGGCCACCGCACCAACGGGCACCCGCACCCACCGGCGGATGCGCCGGCCAGCCGGCAGACCCCGGTGAGCGCCCCGCCCGGGCTCCCGGGCGAGCCGCGCCGGGACACCGACGGCGACCGGTTGGCGGTGCCCGCCCCGCGGCCCGCGCCCCCGGTCGAGCAGTCGCCCGGGCCGGCCCGGCCGGAGCCGCCCGCGCGGCACGCCTCCGCGGAACAGCCCCCCGGTCCGGCGTCCCGTTGGGCCGCGCCCGGGCTGCCGACCTCGGCGCCGCCCGCCGTCCAGATCCCACCGGTCGGCACGGCCGCGAGCGGCTTCGAGGTGCCGCCCGGGTTCCACGCCCCGACCGGCGAGCGGGCGTCCGAGCCCCCGCCGGCCCGGGAGGAGCCGCGCGGCTGGGACCGGCCGTTCCCGCCCGAGCCGGCGCCGCGCCGGTACCCGGCCGAGCCGGCGGTCCCCGACCCGTTCCCGGCCACGCCCGGAGACGGCGCCGCCCGCACCGCTGACGCCGCCCACGGCGACCGCCCCTTCGCCGGGCAGCGGCCCGACGCGCCCCGGCCCGCCGCCGACACCGCCGCCGGCGGGGAGCCGGCGTACGACGAACGGCCGGCCGCCCCTCGGTGGGCACCCGGCGACGGGGCCGACCGCGGTCCCGGCGCCGTCGAGAACGCCGACGGGGCCCCCGCCGCGTCCGGCGCGCCGGACCGCCCGGCGGAACCCGGCTCGGCGCCGGTGGTCGACCGGCGCGCGTCGCTCCCCGAGCCGGACTGGTCCGGCCCGAACTGGAACCGCCCGAGCTGGGGCCACGAGTGGGCACCCCCCTGGGCCCGGGTCGAGCCGGAGGCCGCCGGCCGGCGGGCCCGGGACGACGCCGACCAGTCCGGGCGCGGCTCGCACGGGGAACCGGAGCCGTCGGGCCGCCGCGCCCGGGACGAGTCCGAGCCGACCGAACGGGACTCCGCCGGCGAGCGGTGGGCGCCACCCGGGCGCCGGTCCCGTCCGGAGACCGACCCGGCCGAGGCCGGCGAGGGCCGCCGGGCCCGGGACGAGCGCCCCACCTGGGCGGCCGAGCCGCAGCGGGCGTACGAGCCGGTGCGCACCGAGCCGCCGCCCGCGCCCGCCGAGCCGGGCCGCCGCGCCGACATCCGACCGGCGTACGAGCCGTCCGCCGAGGCGGCCAGCCGGAATTCCACGGTTCCGGGAACCGACCGGCCGGCCTGGACCGGCGAACCCCGCTCCGCGGTACCGGCCCCGGCGCCCGCGCCGGCTGCCACCACCGCACGCGAGACCGGCGAGGCCCCGCAGGAGAGCCATCGACCATTCCGGCTGCGTCCGGAGAATCCCGCCGTCACGGACCCGGTCGGCGGCACGCCCGCCTCCGGTCCCACCTCCAGCGGTCCCGCCACGAGCGCCGCCGCCGGCGTCGACCGCATCCCGTCCGCGCCCGCTCCGACGAGCGCACCCCCCTACGCGGCCCGCCGATCCGCCCCCGAACCGGCACCGACGGCCGAGCCGGCCGACGCCGACCGGCTGCCGGATCCAGCGGCGGTGTTGCCGCAGCGCGTCCCCGCCGAGCCGGACGTGCCCGTAGTGCCGGAGCCGCCAGCCGTGGAGCCACCCGCCGAGACCCCGGAACTCGCCCGTATCGCCACCCACCTGCGCCGGGACGACGAGCCCGCCCCGCTGCACGCCCGCCCGGAGGGCTTCGACGTCGCCGCCATCCTCGCCGCCGTACGCGGGGTGGCCGGCGTCCGCGACGCCGAGCTGCGCCGCACTCCCGCCGGCGCGCACAGCCTCCGGCTGGACCTCGCCGACGGCGCCGACGCCGCCGAGGTGAGCCGGCACGTCGCGCGGCTGCTCCAGGAGCGGATGGGCCTCGCGGCCGCCCCGCAGAACCTGCCCGGCCTGCCCGCTGAGCCGACGCCGCCCGTCCGGCGGCGGGCGGCCGAGCCGGCCGGCGGCGAGCCCCGGCCCGCCGAGGGGAGATCGGGCGTCGAGCCCCGGCCGCCGGCCGCGCGGCCGGACGCGCTGCCGTCACGCGGCGAACGCCGGGACACGTCCGCGCCGGAGACGCCGCGCCGCCGGCGGCAGTCCGCTGGGCCGCACCGCGGTCGGGCCACCGTGGACGGTTCCGCGGTCCCGGTCGGGCCCGGGGCCACCGGCAGCCCGGCGACGCTCGGCGCGTCGTACACCGGGGGGCAGGTGACCACCACCGAGACGGCGCCGTCCCGCCCGCTCGACACCGGCGGCCGGCCGGGGCCGCGGGTGGTCCTCGACCACGTGCAGGTGAGCACGTTCGGCCTCGACGCCACCGTCGAGGTGCGCCTGGTCTCCGCCGGCTCGCCCGCGGCCGGGTACGCGACCGGGCCCGCCGTCGACGGGTACGTGCTGCGCCTGTGCGCGGTGGCCGCCGCGGCCGCCGTGGACGAGCTGCTGCGCGCCCCGGGGCCGGAGCCGGACCGCGGGCGCTGCTTCGTCGAGCACGCCGCCGTGGTCCCGTTCGGCAACTGCGAGGTGGCCACGGTCGTGGTCCTGCTTGTCTGTGACGGCT
Organism: Micromonospora sp. NPDC126480; assembly: GCF_040302465.1. Taxonomy (NCBI): domain Bacteria; kingdom Bacillati; phylum Actinomycetota; class Actinomycetes; order Micromonosporales; family Micromonosporaceae; genus Micromonospora; species Micromonospora sp. NPDC126480. The sequence goes on along the minus strand of NZ_JBEORU010000023.1, from coordinate 36,519 downwards.
GGGTCGAGCAGCTCGCCGGCTCGGCGCTGGTCGCCGGCGACCCCCGGCAGGCCGTGGTCCGGGCGACCCTGGCCGCGGTCAACCGCCGTCTCGAGGCGCTGCTCGCCTGATCCGTGCGGTGCGGGACGACCTGCCGACCCGCGCCGCCCCGGGCAGACTGGAGTCATGAAGCGAGCCATTCTCTGCCCGGACGGCCTGCTTCCCCCGCACTCCGTCCCACCTCCCTGGCCCGGCCGGGGGGTACGCCTGGACGGCACCGTCACGTACGTCCGGGAGACACCGGCGACCGCGCCCGGCGCCGAGCCGGCGCTCTACGTGCACGGCCTCGGCGGGTCGTCGCAGAACTGGACCGACCTGGCCGGCCTGCTCGCCCACCGGCTGGACGGACAGGCCATCGACCTGCCCGGTTTCGGGCGCAGCGAGCCGGGGCGGCGTTACACGATCCCGTCGTTCGCCGAGCGGGTGATCCGCTGGATCGAGCACGCCGACCGCGGGCCGGTGCACCTGTTCGGCAACTCGCTCGGCGGCGCGATCTCGGTGCAGGTGGCGGCGCTGCGGCCGGACCTGGTCCGTACCCTCACGCTGATCTCGCCGGCCCTGCCCTTCCTCGATTTCCGGCGGTCGTTGCAGGGCCGGATGCTGCCGCTGCTGGCGATCCCCCGTGGCGAGCGGCTGGCCGCCTGGCGGCTGGCCCAGCTCGCGCCGGAGGTGATGGCCCAGCAGGTGATGGAGGCGTGCGTCGCGGACCTCAGCCGGATCTGCCCGCAGCGCCGGCGGGAGGCGCTGGAGGAGATCCGGGTCCGCTACGAGGCCGCGCACTACGCCGCGGCGTACGTGCGCACGTTCCGCGGCCTGGTCGCCAGCTTCCTGCGGTCGTACCTGCCCGGCTCGGGGTCGCTGTGGCGGCTGGCCGGCGCGGTCGGTGCGCCCACGCTTGTGATCGGCGGGCGGGCCGATCGCCTGGTGGACGTGCGGGTCGCACCACAGACCGCGCGGGTCATCCCGGACAGCCGGCTGCTGCTGCTTAACGGGGTCGGTCACGTGGCCCAGCTGGAGGTTCCGCGCCTGGTCGCGCGCGCCGTGCTGCCGCTGCTCACCGAAACGGTGGACGGCGCGAGGCGGCCCGACATGGCAGGCTGAGCGGGATGCCCCCCGCCCGGAACGCCCCTGCCAACGCCTCGACGCACCGTCGTACCTCAGCTCCGGCCGCTCGGAGTGCCGACGGCCGCGCCGTTGTTCCGCAGCCGCTCCGGCCCGGGGGCCGGGCCGCGGTGCCGGCACCGGTCCGGTCCGGCGGCCCGGTGCCCGCTCCCCGCGCGGGTGCGGCGCGGTCCGCCGACGTCCGGGGCCGGCACCGTCCCCGGCGCAACCGCGCGCGCCGGGTGGTGGAGGCGATGACGCTCGTCCTGGCGGTCGTCGCGGCGGTGGCGGTGGTGCTCGACGAGCGCGGCGGCGACGTCGGCGCGGAGGCGGTCGCGGTCGAACCGTCGCCGTCGCCGTCGCCGACCTCCGCCGCGCCAAGCGTGTCCCCGTCCGCCTCCGCGGTGCCGGCGACGCCGTCGGCGCCCCCGGTGCTCCGGGTCGCCGGGCCGGTGCCGTCGGCCGGGCGGGGCACCTTCGGGTACGACGACCGGACCGGGCCGGTGCTGGGGGAGGCCGGTACGCTGCGCCGCTACCGGGTCGCCGTGGAGACCGGGGCGGAGGAGGATCCGGGTGAGTTCGGCGCCGCGGTGGAAGCGGCGCTCGCCGGGCCGGGGAGCTGGGTGGACGGCGGCCGGCTGCGGCTGCAGCAGGTGCCGGAGGGCTCCGCCCACGACTTCACGGTCTACCTGGCCACCGCCCGGACGGCGGGGCGGATGTGCCTGGCCGGCGGGGTGAACATCCAGGTCGGAGGGCGGCCGTACACCTCGTGCCGGGCACCCGGCAAGGTGATCATCAATCTGGACCGCTGGCGGCTGTCCGTCCCGCACTTCGTGGCGCTGAAGGTGCCGCTGTCGGTGTACCGGCTGTACGTGGTGAACCACGAGGTCGGCCACCAGTTGGGCAACCGGCACGAGCGCTGCCCGGGGCGGGGCCGGCCGGCGCCGGTGATGATGCAGCAGACGCTCTTCCTGGACGGGTGCGTCGCCAACCCCTGGCCGTACCGGGACGGGCGGCGGTACTCCGGCCCGCCGGTCTGAGATCAACCGGTCGGTGCGTTCAGTCATCTACTGCGGTGCAGTGACCGATTGCTCTGCGATGCTGGCGACATGTCCAGCTCGTCCCCTCCCGGCCGGCGACGGCACGTCCCGCTGATCGTCGCGGTGCTGCTGATCGCCGCGGTGCTGCTGCTCGCCGCGACCGGAGCGGTGACGCTGACCAGGGCCGGCGACCGACCGCACGCACCGCCGGGCCGCACCGCGTACGGGGCGGTCGACCGGCCGCAGGCCGCCGCCTACCCGAGGACCGGGTCGGGCAGCTTCGCCACCGCCGCCGGTGACACCGACGTACGCGGCGACGACGGGCCACTGCACCGGTACCGGGTCGCCGTGGAGCGGGGTGCCGGGCAGGACCCGGCCGCCGTCGCCGCGGCCGTCGACGCGGCGCTCGGCGACCCCCGCAGCTGGATCGGCTCCGGCGAGCTGCGCGTACAGCGGGTCGAGGACGTCGATCTCGCCGACTTCACCGTCTACCTGGCCACCCCGGACACGTCGGAGCGAATGTGCGCGGAGGGCGGCCTGCACACCGAGGGCTACACCTCGTGCCGGCTCCCGGGTCAGGTGATCATCAACCTGGCGCGCTGGATGGAGGCGGTGCCCGACTACGGGGCGCCGGTGGCCGTCTACCGCACCTACGTGATCAACCACGAGGTCGGGCACGAGTTCGGGGAGTGGCACGAGACCTGCCCGGGACCCGGCCTGCCCGCGCCGGTCATGCAGCAGCAGACGTACGGTTTGGACGGCTGCGTCGCCAACCCCTGGCCGTACCTGGACGGGCGGCGGTACGCGGGCGAGCCCGTGCCCGGGACCTGACCGGGCCTATTCCCGCTCCCGCAGTTCGGGCGACGTGTCCCTCCTCATGGCCGATCGGCCGCCGGGCGAGCGACAATGGCGCGGTTCCCACCGCCGATCCCGGGGAGTCCACCGTGTCGCTGCCCCCGCTCGTCGAGCCCGCCGCCGAGCTGACCGTTGACGAGATCCGCCGCTACTCGCGTCACCTGATCATTCCCGACGTCGGCGTCGAGGGTCAGAAGCGGCTGAAGAACGCCCGGGTGCTCTGCGTCGGCGCCGGTGGCCTCGGCTCGCCGGCGCTGCTCTACCTCGCCGCCGCCGGGGTGGGCACGCTCGGCATCATCGACTTCGACACCGTCGACGAGTCCAACCTCCAGCGTCAGGTCATCCACGGCGTCTCCGACGTCGGCCGCCCGAAGGCGGAGTCGGCCGCGGCGAGCATCCGCGAGATCAACCCGCTGGTCAACGTGGAGATCCACAACACCTCGCTGGACCGGGACAACGTCCGCGAGATCTTCGCCCGGTACGACCTGATCGTCGACGGCACCGACAACTTCGCCACCCGGTACATGGTCAACGACGCGGCCGTGCTGCTCGGCAAGCCGTACGTCTGGGGTTCGATCTACCGGTTCGACGGCCAGGCGTCGGTGTTCTGGGCCGAGCACGGCCCCTGCTACCGCTGCCTCTACCCGGAGCCCCCGCCGCCCGGCATGGTCCCCTCCTGCGCCGAGGGAGGCGTGCTCGGCGTGCTCTGCGCGTCGATCGGCTCGATCCAGGTGAACGAGGCGATCAAGCTGCTCACCGGCATCGGCGAGCCGCTGGTCGGCCGTCTCATGGTCTACGACGCCCTGGAGATGAGCTACCGCAAGATCAAGGTGCGGAAGGACCCGAACTGCGTCCTCTGCGGCGAGAACCCGACCGTCACCGACCTGCTGGAGGACTACGAGGACTTCTGCGGCGCGGTGTCGGTGGAGGCCCAGGAGGCGGTGGTCGACGCGACGATCACCGCGCTGGAGCTGAAGGAGTGGCAGGACGCCGGCAAGGACATCTTCCTGGTCGACGTCCGGGAGCCGGCCGAGTACGAGATCGTGCGCATCCCCGGGGCCACGCTGATCCCCAAGGGGGAGATCATCTCCGGGGAGGCGCTGGCGCGGCTCCCGCAGGACAAGCAGATCGTGCTGCACTGCAAGTCCGGCGTCCGCTCCGCCGAGGCGCTCGCCGCGCTGAAGGCGGCCGGCTTCCGGGACGCCGTGCACGTGCAGGGCGGCGTGCTCTCCTGGATCAAGCAGATCGACCCGTCCCTCCCCGCGTACTGAGGTAAGGAAGGGCCCCTTCTTAACGCCTCCGGTAGAGGAGGGGCCCCTTCTTAACACGTCCCGTGCTTGTTCGCAGGGGTGGCGTCGGGTGGCCGATTCACCGAGGCGAAGTCACGTTTGCACAGGTAGCGTGTCCGCCGTGGTGGACATGGACGCCGCGATCGGCTTCGTGGTGGCGCACGGCGACGTGGTCGACCGCGCCCGGCTCTCCCGGCTGCGCACCGGCACGTCGCCGACGGAGGACGTACTCGAGGTCGCCGAGGGCGGCCAGTTGCCGGACGGCGGCTGGCCCGCGTACCTCGAGGGGAAGGTGGCGTCCGTCGACGCCACCTGCTTCCGCCTCGCGGAGCTGGACGACCTCGGCGCCATCGGCCGGCCCGCGGCCCGGCGCGCGCTGGACTGGCTCGCCTTCCGGCAGCTGCCCGACGGCGGCTGGGAGGAGGACGCCGCGCTGGCGGAGACCGCCCCCGAGTGGGCCCGGCCGGGCGACCCGGAGGCCGGCTTCTACCTGACCGCGAATGCGGCGTTCTGGTTGACCGTCGCCGGGCTCGACGCGCGGGCCGCCGGGCCGCTGGACCACCGGGTCGGCGGGGTGTACGCGGGCGTGGTGCACGCCGCCGCGCTCTCCCTGGTGGCCCGGCTGAACCCGGACGGGACGTGGCCGTCGTTCCTCGCCGCCGGTTGGTTGAGCGCGGCGGTGCTGTTCCGCCAGGAGATGTTCCAGGAGTCCGCGCGGATCCAGGTGGCGCTCGCCGAGCGGATCGCGGACATGTCCCCGACCGACGTGGCGTGGCTGGCCGCGACGCTGCGCCGGGTCGGCGTCGACGAGCAGGACTGGACCCTGGTCCGCGCCCGCCGCCGGCTGGCCGAGACGCAGCGCAGCGACGGTGGCTGGGAGAGCGACGACGGGCACCAGTTCGACGTGCACGCGACTCTCACGGCGATCCGCGCCTGCCGCTGACGCCCGCCCGGCGGGGTGTTAACAAGGGGCCCCTCCTATACGCCAGGCGTTAACAAGGGACCCTTCCTTTCACCTGAGGTGGCCGTCGCCGGTGACCACGTACTTCGTGCTGGTCAGCTCCGGGAGCCCCATCGGGCCGCGGGCGTGCAGTTTCTGGGTGGAGATGCCGATCTCCGCGCCGAAGCCGAACTCGCCGCCGTCGGTGAACCGGGTGGAGGCGTTCACCATCACCGCCGCCGAGTCCACCCGGGCCACGAACTCCCGGGCGGCGGCTTGGGAGTCGGTGACGATCGCCTCGGTGTGCCCCGTGCCGTACCGCCGGATGTGCGCGACCGCCGCGTCCAGCGAGTCGACGACGGCGACCGAGATGTCGGCCGACAGGTACTCGGTGGCGAAGTCCTCGTCGGTCGCCGGCACGACCGCGTCGGAGAACGCGGCCACCCGGGCGTCGCCGTGCACGGTCACCCCGGCCTCCGCGAACGCGGCAAGCATCGGCGGCAGGAACGCGTCCGCGGCGGCGGCGTGGACCAGCAGCGACTCGGCGGTGTTGCAGGTCGACAGGCGCTGCGTCTTGGCGTTCAGCGTGACCGCGACGGCCTTCGGGACGTCCGCGGCGGCGTCGACGTAGACGTGGCAGTTGCCCACGCCGGTCTCGATGACCGGGACCGTCGACTCCTCGACCACGGTGCGGATGAGTGACGCGCCGCCACGCGGGATCAGCACGTCGACCAGGCCCCGGGCCCGCATCAGCTCCTTGACCGAGTCGCGCGTGGAGGCGTCGAGCAGCTGCACGGCGTCCGCCGGCAGGCCGGCGTCGGCGACCGCGTCGCGCAGCACGGCGACCAGCGCCGCGTTCGAGTTCGCGGCGGTCGAGGAGCCGCGCAGGAGTGCGGCGTTGCCGGACTTCAGGCAGATGCCGGCGGCGTCCACGGTGACGTTGGGCCGGCCCTCGTAGATGATGCCGACCACCCCGAACGGCACCCGGATCTGGCGCAGCTCCAGGCCGTTCGGCAGGGTCGAGCCCCGGACGACCTCGCCGACCGGGTCGGGCAGCGCGGCCATCTGGCGCAGCGCGTCGGCGATGCCGGCCACTCGCGCCTCGTCGAGGGCGAGCCGGTCGAGGACCGCCGCGCTCAGCCCGGCCGCGCGTCCGGCCGCCAGGTCCGCGCCGTTCGCGGCCAGGATCTCCGGGGTACGCGCCACCAGCGCGTCGGCCATCGCATGAAGCGCGGCGTCCTTGACGGTACGCGTGGCGACCGCCAGGGTCTCCGCCGCCGTCCGGGCCCGCCGTGCCTGCTCGACGACGCTCATCCTGCACTCCTCGGTGTTAGGAGGGGTCCCTTGTACAACGCCCGGCGTTAACAAGGGGCCCCTGCTTACAACAGCACCAGGTCGTCGCGGTGGACGACCTCTCGTTCGTACGCCGGGCCGAGGGACGCGGCGAGTTCCGCCGTGGAGCGGCCGAGCAGGCCCGGCAGTTCCACCGCGTCGTAGTTGACCAGCCCGCGCGCGACCGGCGCGCCCTCGGTGTTCACCAGGTCGACCGGGTCGCCGGCGGTGAACGTCCCGTCCACGGCGGTGATCCCGGCGGGCAGCAGTGACTTGCGCCGCCCCACCACCGCCTGCACCGCGCCCGGGTCCAGGTGCAGCCGGCCCCGGGGCGAGGTGGCGTGGGCGAGCCAGAACAGGCGGGCGGCGGGACGCCGCCGGCTGGGGTGGAAGAGGGTGCCGACCGGTTTCCCGGCCAGCGCCTCGGTGGCCAGCCCGGCGGAGGTGAGGACGACCGGAATGCCGAAGCCGGTGGCGATGCGGGCGGCCTCCACCTTGGTGACCATGCCGCCGGTGCCGACGCCGGCCCGCCCGATGCCGCCGATGGTCACCCCGGCCAGGTCCCGCTCGTCGCGGACCTCGCTGATCGGCACCGAACCCGGGCGGGCGGGGTCGCCGGTCCAGAGCGCGTCGACGTCGGAGAGCAGGACCAGCAGGTCGGCGTGGACCAGCGCGGCCACCAGGGCGGCGAGGCGGTCGTTGTCACCGAACCTGATCTCCTCGGTGGCGACCGTGTCGTTCTCGTTGACGATGGGCACCGCGCGCAGGTCGAGCAGCTTGCGCAGGGTCCGGTACGCGTTGCGGTAGTGCGCCCGCCGGGTCACGTCGTCGACGGTGAGCAGCACCTGGCCGACGGTGAGCCGGTGCCGGGCGAAGGCCGCCGCGTACCGGCCGATCAGCAGGCCCTGCCCGACGCTGGCGGCGGCCTGCTGGGTGGCCAGGTCGCGGGGGCGACGGGCCAGCCCGAGCGGGGCGAGCCCGGCGGCGATCGCGCCGGAGGAGACCAGCACGACTTCCCGGCCCTGGTCGGCGAGGTCGGCGAGGGTCTCCACGAGGACGTCGACCCGCTCGTCGTCCAGGCCGCCCGCCGCGGTGGTCAACGAGGAGGATCCGATCTTGACGACCACCCGCCGGGCCGCCGTCACCATGTCGCGCACCCGCCCATTCTGCGTGGTCGCTCCGGCGGCGCCCGGCCGCGTTCCCATATCGTGGCGGGTCGTGGGACCCGAGGAGTACGTAGAGGCGGTACTGGAACTGGTCGAGCGGATCCCGCCCGGCCGGGTGATGTCGTACGGGGCGGTGGCCGACGCGCTCGCCGAGCGTTCGGGGCGGACGTCCGCCCGGCTGGTCGGCTCGATCATGGCCCGGCACGGTGGTGGGGTGCCCTGGCACCGGGTGGTGACCTCCGCCGGACGGCTGCCGCCGGGTCACGAGCGGAAGGCGCGGGCCCGGCTGGTCGCCGAGGGGACGCCGTTGCGCGGCGACGGCGTGGACATGCGGGCGGCGAGTTGGTCGCCGGAAGAGGGGATGTGACCCCCGCCATAACGTGAGTAACATTCGGCACCATGGACGCGCCGCCGGCTGGAACCGGCCCGACCGCCGCCGGCTCGTCCGGCGCCCCCGCCGCGTCCACCGACCCCACGGCGACGTCCGCACCGCCGGCCCGACCCGTACCGACCGGGGCGCTGCCCCGTCGGGTGCACGGCGGGTACGCGCTCGGCTCGTTCGCCACCGGCGCCTTCGGCACCGTGCCGGGGCTGCTCCTGCTGCCGTACCTGACCGACACGCTGGGCGTGGCGGCCGGCGTGGCGGCCCTGCTCGTGCTGCTGCCGAAGGCGTGGGACGTGCTTGTCAACCCGGTCGCCGGCCGGATCTCCGACCGCACCCGCTCGCGATGGGGCGCCCGCCGGCCGTACCTGCTGGGCGCCGGCCTGGCGCTCGGCGTCCTCTTCGCGGCCATCTTCGCCGCGCCGTTCGGCAGCGGTCCGGCGGCCGGGCTGTACGTGGCGCTGGCGTTCCTCGCCACCGCCACCGCGTTCGCCTTCTTCCAGGTCCCGTACGTGGCGATGCCGGCCGAGCTGACCGGCGACTACGCGGAACGTACCCGGCTGATGACCTGGCGGATCGCGGTGCTGGCGTTGGCCATCCTGGTTTCCGGCGCGGTGGCCCCGCTGGTCCGGGACGCGGGTGGCGGCGGCCTCGCGGGGCACCGCTGGATGGGGCTCTTCGTCGCCGGGCTGATCGTGCTCGGAGCGGTCGGCGCGTTCCTCGGCACCCGCTCCGCGCCGGTCGACATGGTGGGCGAGAGCGAGCCGACGCTGCGGGCGCAGCTCGCAATCGCGGGGCGCAACCGGGCGTTCCGGGCGCTGCTGGTCTGCTTCGTGATCCAGTCCGCCGGGGTGGCGACGATCCTGGCCGGGGTGGACTACTTCGCCACCCAGATCCTCGGCGACCCGGAGGGCGGGCCGACCGTCCTGTTCGTCTGCTTCGTCGGGCCGGCGCTGCTGGTGATGCCGCTGTGGAGCCGGGTCGGCCGGCGGTTCGGCAAGCTCGCCGGCCTGGTCGCCGCGTCGTTGATCTTCGCCGCCGGCGCGCTGGCCCTGGTCGCCGCGCAGGTGCTCCCGGCCGTCGGGATCTACCTGCTTGTCGCCCTGATCGGTGTCGGCTACGCCGGCCAGCAGGTCTTCGCCCTCGCCATGCTCCCGGACTGCATCGCGTACGACGAGGCGCGCACCGGCCGGCGGCAGGCCGGGGTGTTCACCGGCCTGTGGACGGCGGGGGAGACGTTCGGCCTGGCGCTGGGGCCGGGCATCTTCGGGCTCGTGCTCCAGTTCTCCGGCTACGTCTCCTCCGCCACCGGCGCGGCGGCGAACCAGCCGGACAGCGCCCGCCTCGGCATCCTCCTCGGGTTCACGGTCCTCCCGGCCCTCCTGGTCGCGGCGGCCACCGTCCTCCTCCGCCCCTACAACCTGACCCCCACCCCCACCCCCGGCGATCATGGAGTTGTGGTGGGGACGAAAGCCGCTGAGAACCACGGAAAGGGCACCACAACTCCATGATCGACGAGAGTGGGGTTCCCGCTGAGCGGGTGCTCCAGGAGATCCAGGCGCTGCGGGGGGCGGATCGGCCGACGCACGGCGGGCGGCTGTTCGCGTACGTCTACGACCCGGCGGTGCCCGGGCTGGACGAGCTGACCACCGCTGCCCACGCGATGAGCGCCTACGTCAACGGGCTCGACCCGACCGCCTTCCCGTCCCTGCTCGCGATGGAGAACGCGCTGGTCGGCGCCGCCGCGCGGTTGCTCGGCGGTGGGCCGGGCACCGCCGCGCCGGACGTGGTGGGCAGCGTCACCAGCGGCGGCACCGAGTCATTGATCCTCGCGGTGAAGTCGGCCCGCGACGCCCATCCGGAGATCACCGAACCCCGGATCGTCGTGCCGGCCAGCGCGCACGCCGCGTTCGCCAAGGCCGGCCACTATCTGCGGGTGGCCGTGGACCCGGTGCCGGTGTCGGCGGAGACGCTGCGGCCCGACCCGGCCGCCGTCGCCGCCGCGATCCGTCCGGAGACCGTGCTTGTCGCCGCCTCCGCGCCGTCGTACGCGCACGGCGTCGTCGACCCGGTGGCGGAGATCGCCGCGGTCGCCGCCCGGGCCGGGGTGCGCTGCCACGTCGACGCGTGCTTCGGCGGCTGGACCCTGCCCTGGCTGCGCCGCCTCGGCGAACCGGTGCCGCCGTTCGACTTCGCCGTGCCCGGGGTCACCTCGATCTCGGTCGACCTGCACAAGTACGCGTACGCCCCGAAGGGCGTCTCGGTCCTGCTGCACCGCGACGCGGCGCTGCGGGCGCCGCAGTACTTCGCGTACGCCGACTGGCCCGGCTACACGATGATCAACCCGGTCATCGCCTCGACCCGCTCCGGCGGGCCGATCGCCGCCGCGTACGCCACCCTGCGCCACCTCGGCGAGGACGGGTACCTCCGGCTGGCGCGGCTCACCCGGGACGCGGTGGCCGGGCTGGCGGACGCCGTGCGGGGCGTGCCCGGACTGCGGCTGATGGCCGAGCCGGAGTCCAGCGTGGTCTGCTTCACCAGCACCGATCCGGAGCTGGACCTGTTCGTGCTCGTCGACGAGCTGGCCGCCCGGGGCTGGCACACCCAGCCGCAGCTGTCGTACGCCGACCTGCCGCCGAGCGTGCACCTCACCGTCACCGCCTCGGTCGCGCCGCAGGTGCCCGCGTTCGCTCCGGACCTGGCCGAGGCCGTCGCGGCGACCCGGGCGGCCGGACCGGTCCGGCTCCCCGCGGAGCTGCTCGCCCTCGCCGGCTCGCTGACGCCCGAGGCGCTCACCCCGGACCTGGTCGCCGGCCTGGCCGCCGGTCTCGGTCTCGGCGCCGGGGGCGGCGCGACACTCCCGGAGCGGATGGCGACCGTGAACACGCTCCTCGACACCGCCCCGCCGGCCCTGCGGGAGCGGCTCCTGGTGGAGTTCGTCGGGCTGCTCCAGCGACCGACCTTCTGATGCCGCGGTAGGCGGCCGCAGGTGACGTGGCGACCCGGGAGCCGGGTCGCCACGTCGTCAGCCCGCCGTGCGCAGCTCGACCTGGTTGTCCTTCCGCTGCAGGTCGTCCCACCACCGTTCCTGCTTGTCGTAGTGGACGACCCGCAGGGCCGGCGGCCCGGCGCCGGCCAGCGCGTCGTACCGGAACACGAACGTGTAGGTCCTCCGCTCGCCGGCCGGCAGGCCGTCCAGGACGCAGCTCTCCGATCCGTCCGACCGCACCGCGCGGCAGCGGTCGAGGTCGCCGCCGGCGGGCTCGCCGATCGTGAAGAAGTCGGTGAACCCGAGCCACGGCACGTCCACCGGCCCCTCGTTCGTCACGGTGACGGTCACCGTGGCGGTCCGGTCGCCGTTCGCGTCCGACGGTCCGAGGACCAGGTCGCCCGCGGTCAGGGTGAGGTCGGTCAGCCGCGGGTCGACACCGAAGGCGGTCGGCCCCGCGGTCTGCTCGAACCGGTCGGCGGTCCAGGCGTACGTCCGCCACTGCCGTTGCGGGGACCACACCGGTGTGCCGCAGCAGGGCTGCACGTCGGCCACGTACGCCCGGACCTTCCCGTCGGCCGGCACGGAGAAGTCGGTGATGTCGTCCATCCCTTCCCGGGTGCCGACCACCTGGCCCAGGGTGGTGATGCGGCCGGCGGCGTCCCGGTCGAAGGCCACCACCTGCTTCGCCGACGCCTCGCCGAAGCGGCAGGCGACCAGCACCACCGTCTCGGTGGCCCCGTCGCCGTCGAGGTCGCCGTGGCGGGGCCCGTCCAGCAGGGTCGGCACGGCGTCGTCCTGCGGTCCCGACCGGAGGCGGACGTCGTCGGTGGCGCAGGAGTCCGGAACGTGGTCGGGCCAGGCCGGCAGGTCGAGCCGGGCGGCGAGCAGCTGCGCCCGGGTGATCCGGCCGTCGGGCGCGGCCGGGGTCGGGCTCGCCGTGCTCGACGGGGTCGTGGTCGGCGAGCCGGTCGTCCCCGATGGGGTCGGGCTGCCGGTCCGCGCCGGCCCGGGTGCCGGATCGGGCCGGTGCAGCGCGGCGGTCGCCCCCACCGGGACCGCCACGGCGAGCACCACGGCCGCCGCGGTGACCACCGCCGCGCGCCGGCGCCGCCGCCGGACGGTCTCCCGGACGGCGGCCGTCCCGGCCGGGTGCACCACCGGGGCGTACGCCTCACGGAACGCCGCGAACTCGCCGTCGACCAGGATGTCCTCGGGTTCAGTCATGGTGGTTCACCTCCGTGGTGGGAGCCAACTGGGCCGCCAGCGCGGCCCGGCCCCGGTGCAGCCAGGACTTGACGGTGCCCTCCGCCACACCCTCCTGTTCCGCGATCTGTGTGACGGTGAGGTCGGCCAGGTAGTGCAGCACCACCGCGCGCCGCTGGCCGGTCGGCAGCTGGGCCAGGGCGGCGATCAGCGCCACACGGTCCGGGCCCGGACCGGGCACGTGCTCCTCGCGCTGCCGGTGCAGCCACGACCGGGCGGTCCGCATCCGTCGCCAGCGGCTGGTGGCGAGGTTCCAGGCGACCCGGCGTACCCACGCCACCGGGTCGTCGTAACGCGACACCCGCGACCAGCGGGCGAACGCCCGGCAGAACGCCTCCTGTACCAGGTCCTGCGCCTGCGCCAGGTCGCCGCAGTACGCGGCGAGCTGGAGCGTCAGCGCCCGGAAGTGGGCGTGGTAGAGGCCGTCGAAGTCGATCCCGTCGGATCGGTGCAGCGCTGGCGTCCCCACCGCGGGTGGCGGCTCGTCGAGCCGTGGGTCCCTCGTCACCGTCATCGACCCTCCCCGTAGGCGCCGGCCACCGGCGCGACTGCCCGTCACACGCCCGGACGCCCGCCCCGGTTGCGCGGGCCGCCGTCCAGGACGCTGTGGTTGACTGTCAAGTCGAAAGACAGCGAGGGAGGCCCGAGGTGCAGTTGCCGGCGGTGCTGGGCGAGCCGATCCGGTTCGTGCTGAACTGGGGCCGCCGCTACTCGCTCTGGGTCTTCAACTTCGGCCTCGCCTGCTGCGCGATCGAGTTCATCGCCACCAGTATGAGCCGGCACGACTTCATGCGTCTCGGCGTGATCCCGTTCGCCCACGGCCCCCGGCAGGCCGACCTCATGGTGGTCTCCGGGACGGTCACCGACAAGATGGCGCCGGCGATCAAGCGCCTCTACGACCAGATGCCCGAGCCGAAGTACGTCATCTCGTTCGGCGCCTGCTCCAACTGCGGCGGTCCCTACTGGGACTCCTACTCGGTGACCAAGGGCGTCGACCAGCTCATCCCGGTCGACGTGTACGTGCCCGGCTGCCCGCCCCGGCCGGAGGCGCTGCTGCACGGCATCCTGCGCCTGCAGGAGAAGATCGCCGCCGAGGGGTCCGGCGTCGGCGGGGTCTCCCGCCCGGACGTGCTCGCCCCGCCGGTGACCGCGCCGCCGGCCGACGGGCTCGTGCCGCGCTCCACCGAGTCGCTCACCGCCCCGCCGGTCCGACCGCCCGCCTCGTCCTGACGGCCGACGGTACGGGTGGTGCGCGGGCGCTAGCGTGCCCACCATGATTCAATCCGCGGAGCGGCGTTCCGCCTTCCTCGTCGACGTGCTCACCGAGGAGTTCGGTGAGTCGATGGCGCTCGACCCGGCGGCGTTCCGCCGCAAGTTCCGCAAGATTGCGGCGTCGCCGTTCGCCTTCTGCCGGGGCAGCGCCGCGCTCTTCTACGCCGACCAGCGTGGCGACTTCGCCGACGACGAGTTCCTGGACGAGCGGACCAGCCGGGTGTGGATCCACGGCGACCTGCACGCGGAGAATTTCGGCACCTACATGAACGCCTCCGGGCAGCTCGTGTTCAACGTCAACGACTTCGACGAGGCGTACGTCGGCCCGTTCTCGTGGGACTTGAAGCGCTTCGCGGCGAGCGTGGCGCTGCTCGGCTACGCCAAGGCGCTCTCCGACGCCGCGATCAGCGACCTGGTCGGCGTGTTCGCCCGGTCGTACCTGGCCGAGCTGCGGGGCATCGCCACCGGCGGTGACGACGCGATCGGCTCGATCACGCTGGACACCGCCGACGGGGTGCTGCTGCGGGTGCTGCAGCAGGCCCGGCTCAACACCCGGGTCGATCTGCTGGCCACCCAGACCACCATCGACAACTACGAGCGGCGGTTCTCCCTGGGCGACGGGGTCTTCGAGATCGACCGGGACACGCGGGACAGGGTCTGCGCGGCCTACGAGGCGTACCTGTCCACGCGGCCACCGTCGGCCACCAAGCTGCGGCCGGTCGCCGCCCAGATCAAGGACGTGGTGCTCCGCAAGGGGGTGGGCATCGGCTCCGCCGGCCTGCCCTCGTACAACCTGTTGCTGGAGGGGCACACGCAGGCGCTGGAGAACGACGTCGTCCTCTACATGAAGCAGGCGCAGGTGCCGGCCGTGGCGCGGCACATCACGGACGGGACGGTCCGCGGCTACTTCCGGCACCAGGGGCACCGCACGGCGGAGTCGCAGCGGGCCCTGCAGGCGTACGCGGACCCGTGGCTGGGCTTCACCGAGCTGGACGGGGTGGGGCAGCTCGTCGCCGAGGTCTCCCCGTATGCCGCCGACCTGGACTGGGCCGACGTGAACGAGCCGGACGAGCTGGCCGGTGTCTTCGGCCACCTCGGCCACGCGGTCGCCCGGATGCACTCGGTGGCCGACGACGAGTCCAGCCACGACCTGGTCGACTACTCCACCGAGGAGGCGATCGTCGCCGCGGTGGGTGCGGACGCCGACCGCTTCGTCGCGTACCTCGTCGACTTCGCCCACGCGTACGGCGCCCGGACCCGGGCCGACCACCAGCTCTTCGTGGACGTGTTCCGCAACGGGCGGCTGCCCGGCATCTGAGCGCTGTCAGGAGGCGAACTCGAGCACCACCTTGATGTCGTCCGGCTGCTGGATGTACGCGTCGGCGTACGCGTCGACCGGCACCCGGCGGGTGATCAGCGAGCTCAGCCACGCCGGGTCGGCCTTGGCCAGCGCCGCGGCCGCCAGGTCCCAGTGCCGGCGGTTGGCGTTTACCGAGCCGAAGACGACGTTGTTCTCCAGCACCAGGGTGCGGTTCAGGGCGCCGGCGTCGAAGTCGATGGTCCGGCCGCCGCTGGAGACGCCGGTCAGGCACACCACACCGTTCGGCCCGACCTTGCACATGACGTCGAGGACGACCGACGGCGCTCCGGTGCACTCCAGGACGATGTCCGGCTCGAAGCCGAGGTCGTTGACCGGCGCCGAGTGGTACGTGGCGCCGAGCGCCGTCGCCAGCGCCGGCTTCGGCCCGTCGGTGGCCAGGTCGAGCACGTGCACGGCGAGTCCACGCTGGCTGGCCAGCAGGGCGGCGAGGAGCCCGATCGGCCCCGCGCCGGTGACCAGGACGCTCTGCGGCTGCCACTCCGCGCGGTGCCCGATCCGGTCGATGTGGTCCCAGGCCTTGGCGACCACGCTTGTCGGCTCCAGCAGCACACCCACCCGCTGCAGCGCCGGGTCCAGCCCGACCGCGAACCGGGGCTGGACGCGCCACCGCTCCCGCGCGAAGCCCGGCAGCGCCTTGATGCCGTGCTCGGTGAACCGCCCGTTGCGGCACATGTCCCACTCGCCCACCGCGCAGTTCGGACAGGGCACCGGATCGGGGTGGCGCACGATCGCCGCGACGAGTTCACCGGGTTGCAGCGTGCCGGTCGGGTCCTCCACGACCCGGCCGAGCGACTCGTGCCCCAGCACGAGCTGGTCGGTACCGGGCGGTGCTTCGCCGTAGTGGCCGGCGATGATCTCGTTGTCGGTGCCGCAGATGCCGACCGCCAGGGACTCGACCAGGATCGCGCCCTCCTCGTGCGCCGGCTCCGGGTGGTCCTCGACCAGCCGCAGCGAATCGGCCACGCCAGGGGTGACAGTCACAGCCCGCACGACTCCCATCTTCACCGTCGGACGGTTCCGGTGGCGGCGAATGGGGCAGATCCCACCGGCCGGAGCCTGCGGGCCCGGGCCGGGCGCCGGGCGGGTCCGTAGGATCAGCGGCATGACTCCGGACGAGGTCGGCCAGCGGATGGCGGCGTTGCTCGCGCCGGCCGAGGTCACCACGTCGGTCTCCGGCGGCCAGGCGCACGCCCGCGCCACCGTCGACGTACCGGCGGCGAGCTGGCCCGACGCGCTGCGCGCCGCCCGCGACGACAGCGACCTGGCGTGCGACTTCTTCGACTGGCTGTCCGCCGTCGACGAGCTGGCCGACGGCTTCGACGTGGTGGCGCACGTGTGGTCCACCCGCCACCGGCACGGGCTCCTGTTGCGTACCCGGGTTCCCCGCGCCGCGCCGACGGTCCCGTCGGTGGTCGCGGTCTACCCCGGCGCAGCCTGGCACGAGCGCGAGACGCACGAGATGTTCGGCATCGACTTCGCCGGCCACGCCGACCTGAAGCCGCTGCTGCTGCCCCCCGAGTTCGAGGGGCATCCGCTGCGCAAGGAGTTCGTCCTCGCCTCCCGGGTCGCCAAGCCGTGGCCGGGCGCGAAGGAGCCGGGCGAGTCCGAGGCCGGTGGCGGCCGGCGGCCGATCCGTCCGCCCGGCGTACCCGCTCCGGGGGAGTGGGGAACGACGCCGACGCCGGCCGGCGCGGCCGGTGTGGGGGAGGGTCCGCGCGGCGGGGTGCCGGCCCGGCCGGCCCGGGAGCGGCCCGCCCGGCCGTCCCCGCGCGGCCCCGCGGCGACCGGGCGGGCCGACGACGACGGGGGGACGGCCTGATGCCACTCTGGCTGGAGCTGCTGCTGCGGGTGGGCGGCGTGCTGGTCGCCTTCCTGACCCTGCCGCTGCTGGTCGGCCAGGCCGAGCACAAGGTGATGGCGCACATGCAGGGCCGGCTCGGCCCGATGTACGCCGGTGCCTTCCACGGGTGGGCGCAGCTCATCGCCGACGGCGTGAAGTTCGTGCAGAAGGAGGACGTGACGCCCCGGGAGGCGGACCGTCCGGTGTTCCGGCTCGCCCCCGTGGTCGCCCTGGTGCCCTACCTGCTGGTGCTGCTGGTGATCCCGCTCGGGCCGGGTGACCTGGTGGCGCAGCCGCTGGACATCGGGCTGTTCTTCGTGCTGGCCGTGGTGGGCGTCGGCGTGGTGGCCGTGCTCATGTCGGCCTGGGCGTCGGCCAACAAGTACAGCCTGCTCGGCGGGCTGCGCGGCGCGGCCCAGCTACTCGGTTACGAGCTGCCGCTGGTGCTCGCCGCCGCGTCGGTGGCGATGGCGGCGGGCACGCTGAGCCTCTCCGGCATCGTCGAGGCGTGGGAGCCGTGGTGGCTGCTCTGGCAGGCCCCGGCGATGGTCGTCTTCTTCGTCGCCGGGCTGGCCGAGATCCGGCGCCCGCCGTTCGACATGCCCATCGCCGACTCGGAGCTGGTGTTCGGGTACCTGACCGAGTACACGGGGCTGCGGTTCGCGTTCTTCCTGCTCGCCGAGTACGTGGGGATCGTGGTGATCGCCGCGCTCACCACGGTGCTGTTCCTCGGCGGCTGGCAGGGCCCGTTCGCCGACGCCCAGCTCGGTTGGCTGTGGACGCTGCTCAAGGTCGCCGCGGTCAGCTTCGTGATCATCTGGCTCCGGGTGAGCTACCCGCGTCTGCGCGAGGACCAGCTCCAGCGCCTGTGCTGGCTGGTCCTGGTCCCCGCGTCCCTGGCCCAGCTCGTCCTGACCGCAGCCGTCCGCGTCGCGATGTAAGGAAGGGCCCCCTGTTAACGCCTGGGGTAGTAAAAGGGTCCCTTCCTAACACTGCTGTCGTCAGCGCAGCGGGGTGTGGGACGGGTCGACACGCTCCACGGCGGTCGGGGGCGGGGGCGGGGTGCCCTCGCCGAAGGGGCGGCCACCCAGCTCGTCCCGGCCGTGCGGGGTGAGCCAGGTCGACAGGTCGGGGCCGAGCGGCACGATCCCGGTCGGGTTGATGTCCCGGTGCACCTCGTAGTAGTGCCGCTTGATGTGGTCGAAGTCGATCGTGTCGCCGAAGCCGGGGGTCTGGAACAGGTCCCGGGCGTACGCCCACAGCACCGGCAGCTCGCTCAGCTTGCTCCGGTTGCACTTGAAGTGGCCGTGGTAGACCGGGTCGAACCGCACCAGCGTCGTGAACAGGCGTACGTCGGCCTCGGTGATCGTGTCGCCGACCAGGTAGCGCTGCGCCGCCAGCCGATCGCTCAACCAGTCCAGCCGGTCGAACAGCCGCCGGTACGCCCGCTCGTACGCCTCCTGACTGCCGGCGAAGCCGCAGCGGTAGACGCCGTTGTTGACGTCGGCGAAGACGAGCGCGTTGACCTCGTCGATCTCGTCGCGCAGCGGTGCCGGGTAGAGGTCGGGCGCGCCGTCGCGGTGGTACGCCGTCCACTCGGTCGACAGGTCGAGGCTCATCTGCGCGTAGTCGTTGGTCACCACCTGCCCGGTCGGCACGTCGACCAGGGCGGGGACGGTGATGCCCCGCTCGTAGCCGGGGAAGCGCTTGAAGTACGCCTCCGCCAGCCGCTCGATGCCGAGCACCGGGTCCCGCCCGCTCGGGTCCAGGTCGAAGGTCCAGCTCCGCTTGTCGTGCGTCGGGCCGGCCACCGCCATCGAGATGGCGTCCTCCAGCCCGAGCAGCCGCCGGACGATGATGAGCCGGTTGGCCCACGGGCAGGCCCGGCTGACCGCCAGCCGGTAGCGCCCCGGCTCCGCCGGCCAGCCGTCCCGGGCGTCGGCGGTGATCCGGGTGGCGATGTAGCGCTGGTCGCGGGTGAACTCGCCGCCCGGCTCGACGTACTTCCCGCCGGTGCGCAGGAGCACGTCGTCGTTGCTGGTCGCTGTCCCGTCCTCGGTCACGCCGCCCCCTCCGCTCGCGTCTGCCTGGCTTCCCATCATGGCCGCTGCGCGCCCGGTCGGCCCGCTGACCGCCGAACGGGACTAGGCTGCCGCGATGACCGATGTGGAGGCGGCGGCGCGGCGGTTCGTCGCCGACGTGTGGAACGCCCGCCGCGAGGAGTCGGTGTACGAGCTGGTCACTCCGGAGTGTCCCGGGCTCGGCGGCGGCACCGGACCGGACGCGACGCTGGCCTGGCACCGGGACCGCCGGTCGGCCTTCCCGGACCTGCGCTACAAGATCGTCGATCTGGTGGCGGGCGGCGACCGGGTGGCGGTGCACTGGCGGGCGGCCGGGACCCAGGCCGGCCGGTTCGGTCCGGTGCCGCCGACCGGCCAGGTGGTCAGCTACTCGGGGGCGACGTTCCTGCGTTTCGACGACGCCGGCCGGATCGTGGACGTGTGGAGCTGCAACGAACTGTTCCAGCTCCTCCAACAGCTCGGGGTGGAGATGCTCCCGCCCACCGCGGGAGGGATCAGCGGGACCGGGGCGTGATCCGGCTGATCGGTGGTCCCGGCAGCGGGACGCCCTCGGGTGGTGGTCGCGCGCGCCGGGGGCACAGGGCAGGATGGTCGGCATGACCGACCCCAGCGAGCGCAGCGGCCCGGACGCCGGTGAGCGCGGCCTGCCCGGCGCGGGCCTGGTCAAGGGGCTCGCGGTCACGCTGAAGACGATGACCCGCCGCTCGACCACCCAGCAGTACCCGGATGTCGCCCCCGCCCTGCCGCCGCGCTCGCGCGGCGTGATCGCGCTGCTCGAGGAGAACTGCACGGTCTGCATGCTGTGCGCGCGGGAGTGTCCGGACTGGTGCATCTACATCGACTCGCACAAGGAGGAGGTGGCGGTGCCCGGTGCGGCCCGCCCCCGCCAGCGCAACGTCCTGGACCGGTTCGACATCGACTTCTCCCTCTGCATGTACTGCGGCATCTGCATCGAGGTCTGCCCGTTCGACGCGCTCTACTGGTCGCCGGAGTTCGAGTACGCCGAGTACGACATCAAGGACCTCCTCCACGACAAGGACCATCTCGGGGAGTGGATGGGCACCGTCCCGCCGCCGCCCGCGCACGACCCGAACGGTGAGCCGGCGAAGGAGGAGACCGCCGCCGCGCGCAAGGCCGCGGTCCCGGCCAGCCCCGCCGCCCGTCCGGCCGCCCCCCGGGTACGCCCCGAGCAGGGCCCCGCCGGAGGTGCCGGCACCGGGGAAGGCACCACCTCGTGACCGCCGCGGACGCGCTGCTGCTCGCCCTGGGCGCGCTTGCGGTCGGTTCGGGCGCGCTTGTGGTGGCCACGAAGCACCTGGTCCGGGCCGGCCTCTACCTGGTGGTCTGCCTCGGGGCGGTGGCCGGGATGTACCTGGTGCTCACCGCCGAGCTGGTGGCGTGGGTGCAGGTGCTGATCTACGTGGGCGCGGTGGTGGTGCTGCTGCTGTTCGCGGTGATGCTCACCCGCGCCCCGATCGGCGCCTCCGACGACCTCGATCGGCCCGGCTGGCCGGCCGCCCTGATCGGTGGCGGCACCGGGCTGGGGCTGGCCGCGCTGCTCGTCGACGCGTACCGCTGGTCGTCGGTGAAGCTGCCGGCGGCCGGCACCGCGGACCGCATCGGCGAGCAGGTCTTCCGCAGCTGGGTGCTGCCGTTCGAGGTGCTGTCGGTGCTGCTGCTGGCCGCCCTGGTGGGGGCGATCATCCTGTCCCGGCCGGACATCGGGCGGTCGCGGTGAGGCCGGTCATCCCGTACGTCACCGCCGCGCTGCTGTTCGGGCTTGGGGTGTACGGCGTACTGCGCCGCCGCAACGCCGTGCTGGTGCTGATGGCCGTGGAGCTGATGCTCAACGCGGTGAACCTCATCCTGGTCACCGCCGACACCACGGTCCGCACCCAACTGCCGCACGGCGGTCAGGTCTTCGCGCTGTTCGTGATCGTGCTGGCCGCCGCCGAGGTGGGCGTGGGGCTGGCGATCGTCCTCCAGTTGTACCGGCTGCGGGCCAGCGTCGCGGTGGACGAGGTGCCGCTGACCGAGACCGCGCCCACCCCGGCCGTCGTCGCCGGTGCGTCGACGGGGGAGGCCCGGTGAGCACACCCGTCCTGCTCGGCGCGCTGCTGCCGGTCGTACCTCTGGTGGCCGGTCTCGTCGGCCTGCTCCTGCCCCCGTCGCCGCGTGGTTCGGCCACGGGTGAGGGGCCGGCCCGGCGGGCGGCGATCACGCTGGGTGTGGCCGGCGCGGCGGCGTCCCTGGCGCTCGCGGTGGCGCTGCTCGCCGTTCTCGACACCCCGACCGAGGCGTCCCGCACCTGGATCGACCTGGGCGGGCTGCCGGTCACCCTCGGCGTCCGGCTGGACGGGACGGTGGCGCTGGTGGCGGTCGCGGTCGCCGCGGTGGCCCTCGCGGTGCAGGTGTACTCGATCGGCTATCTGAAACGCGGGCCGCACGACGACGTGGACGTCGACCACCGCTACCCGCCGTACGCGGCGCAGGTAAGCCTCTTCACCGCGGCGATGCTGCTGGTGGTGGTCTCCGGCGACCTGATCCTGCTGCTGGTCGGCTGGGAGGTGATGGGCCTCTGCTCGTACCTGCTGATCGCCCACGACCGCCGGCTGCCCGAGGCGCCCGCCGCCGCGGTGAAGGCCTTCCTGGTCACCCGGGTGGGTGACGTCGGATTCCTGCTCGGCATCGCGCTGCTCGGCGTCTCCGCGGGCAGCTTCCGGATCGCCGACGTGCTCGTCCACGACCACGCCACCGGGACGCTGACCGCGGCCTGCCTGCTCCTGCTGGCCGGGGTGGCCGGCAAGAGCGCCCAGTTCCCGCTGCACACCTGGCTGCCGGACGCGATGGCCGGCCCGACCCCGATCTCCGCGCTGATCCACGCGGCGACGATGGTCGCCGCCGGCGTGTACGTGGTCGCCCGCCTGTTCCCGCTCTTTGCCGACGTGCCGGTGGCGCTGGCCGTGCTCGGCGTGCTGGCCTCGGTCACCCTGCTGCTCGGCGCGCTCGCCGCCACCGCGCAGGACGACCTCAAGCGGGTGCTCGCCTGGTCGACGGTCTCCCAGATCGGCTACATGACCGGCGCGTTGGCGGTCGGCGCGCCGGCGGCGGCGCTGTTCCACCTGCTCACCCACGCCGCCTTCAAGGCGCTGCTGTTCCTCGCCGCCGGCGCGGTGATCCACGCCGTGGGCACCACGCTGATGTCCCGGATGGGCGGCCTGCGCGGCACGATGCCGGTGACCTTCTGGTGCACCGTGGTCGGCCTCGGCGCGCTGGCCGGCCTCCCGCCGCTGTCCGGGTTCTTCAGCAAGGACAACGTCCTGTACGCCGCCGAGGACGCCGCGCTGCACGGCGGTCCGGCGCCGGCCTGGGTGGGTTGGCTGGTCTGGCTGGCGGGCCTGGCCGGCGTCGCGGTCACCGCCTGGTACGCCACCCGGCTGCTGCTGCGCACGTTCCTCGGCGAGCCCCGCACCCCGCTGGTCCAGCCGCACGACCCGCCCGCGGTGATGCGGTGGCCGGTGGTGCTGCTCGCCGTCCCGGCCGCCCTGCTCGGCTTCGCCGGCTTCTCCGGGGACTTCGCCGGCCGGCTGGAGCCGTTCGTTCCCGCCACCCGCGAGCGGCCGTCCGACCTGCTGCCCCCGGAGCCGCTGGTGCACGTCGGTCCGACGGTGCTGCTGCCGTTGGCCCTGCTGGCGCTCGGCGCCGGGCTCGCCTGGGCCCGCTGGCGGCGCGACCCGGCCGGCGACCCGGCCACCACGCTGGGTCCGCTCCGCCCGCTGTTCGCCCGCGCGTTCCGGCTCGACGACGTCCAGCACGCCCTGGTGGTACGCCCGGTGAGCGGGATCGCCGCGGTCACGCGTACCGCCGACGAGGTGGTGGTGGACGGAGCGGTCACCGGCAGCGGCCGGGCCGCGCTCGGCCTCGGCGGCGGCCTGGCGGTGCTGCACCGGGCCGCGCTGCCCCGGGCCGCGGCCGGGGTGCTGGCCGGCGCGTTGCTGATCGGCCTGGCGGCGGTGCTGATCGGAGGCGTCGCATGACCGGTCGTGGCCTCCGGCCGGCGGGTGTGGCGACCGCCGCCACCGCCGATCCGAGTGAGGTGGTGTGGTGAGCCTCGGTGAGTTCCTGCTGGTGGTGGTGCTGGCGCTGCCGGCGGTCGGCGCGGCCGTGGTCGCCGTGGTCCGGAACGACCGGGCGGCCCGGGTGGTCGGCACCGCGGTCGCCGCGCTGACCCTGCTCGCCGCACTGCCGCTGGTCGCCGGCCGGGAGACCGGCTGGTTCGCCTACGCGCCGCTGCCGGCCGCACCGGCCTCCGGCGCCGCCGTCCGTCCCTGGCACCGGGTGGACCTGCCCTGGGTGCCGGGGCTGGACCTGCGCTTCCACCTCGGCGTCGACGGCATCTCCTGGCCCCTGGTGGTGCTTACCGCGCTGCTCACGCTGCTCTGTTGCGGCTACACGCTCTGGAAGGTCCCGGACGGCGGCAGCGGCCGGGCCCTGGTGGCGCTGCTGCTGGTGGTCGAGGTGGGCATCCTCGGCACCTTCCTCGCCCTCGACCTGGTGCTGTTCTTCGTCTTCTTCGAGGTCGTCCTCCTGCCCATGTACGCGGTCATCGCCGGCTGGGGCGGGCCGGACCGGCGGCGGGCGGCCCGCAAGTTCGCCCTCTACACCCTGTTCGGCTCGGTGCTCCTGCTGGTGGGCGTGTTCGTCGTGGTCGCCGCGGCCGGCACCGGCGACGTGGTGGCGCTCACCGGCGGCGCCGGGCTGTCCCGGGGCACCCAGCTCGCCGCGTTCACCCTGCTGGCGATCGCCTTCGCGGTGAAGAGCCCGCTGTGGCCGCTGCACTCCTGGCTGCCCGACGCGCACACCCAGGCGCCCACCGTGGGCAGCGTGATCCTCGCCGGGGTGCTGCTCAAGATGGGCACGTACGGGCTGATCCGGATCGCGGTCGGCGTCGCCCCCGAGGGGGCCCGCTGGGCCGCGCCGGTGCTCGGCGTGCTGGCGGTGGCGGCGATCCTGGTCGGCTCCCTGGTCTGCCTGGCGCAGACCGAGCTGAAGCGGCTGATCGCGTACTCCAGCGTGGGGCACATGGGCTTCGTGCTCCTCGGCGTCGCCACGCTCACCGCGACCGGGTTGCAGGCCGCGCTGATCGGCAACGTCGCGCACGGGATCATCACCGGCCTGCTGTTCTTCCTCGCCGGCGCCGTCAAGGACCGGGCGCACACCGGCGACCTGGCCGACCTGGGCGGGCTGCGGGAGACCGCGCCCCGGCTGGCCGGGCTGCTCGGCTTCGCCGCGGTCGCCTCGCTCGGCCTGCCCGGCCTGGCCGGCTTCTGGGGCGAGGCGTTCGCCGTGGTCGCCGCGGTACGCGTCGGCGGCCCGCTCTGGTTGACGCTCGCCGCGCTCGCGGCGGTCGGCGGGGCGCTCACCGCCGCGTACTTCCTGCGGCTGCTGCGCCAGGTGACCCACGGGCGGCCCAGCCCGGCCGTCGAGCCGCTCACCCCCGGGGTGGCGCGGGCCGAACTCGCCGCCTGGGCTCCGCTGGTGCTGCTCGCGCTCGCCGTCGGGCTCGCACCGACCCTGGTGCTGGGCGTCGCCGAGGCGCCGGTCGAGGCCCTGGTGGAGGTGCTGCGATGAGCGTGGTGCAGAGCGTCGACAACGTGGCGCTGCTCCCGGCGTACCTGGCCGCCGGCACCGCCGTGCTGGTGCTGCTCGCCGACCTCCTGGTCGCCCGTACCCGGGTCACCGTCGCGGCCGCCGCGCTCGGCGCGACCGCCACGGTGGTCGGCGCGGTCCTCGTCGGCGCGGCCGAAGAGCGCCGCACCTTCTGCGTCGGGCCCGACTGCTCGTACGTCTTCGGTGGCCGGGCCGCACTGGTCGCCGTGGTCGTCGCGCTGCTCACGCTGGGCGTGCTCGGACTGTCCGGGCCGCTGCTGCGGGCCGGTACGACGCCGGCGGGGGAGTACTGCTTCCTGCTGGCCGCCTCGATGACCGGCGGCGTGGTGCTCGGCGCGGCCGGCGACCTGATCACCCTGATCGTGGCCCTGGAGACGCTGACCCTCCCGCTGTACGTGCTGGTCGGCCTGCGGCGCGGCAGTCTCGCGAGCGTCGAGGCCGCGGTGACGTTCTTCGTGGTCAGTGTGGTCGCCACCACGCTGACGCTGCTCGGTGCGGCCCTGCTCTACGCGGCCACCGGTGCGCTGCACCTGGGTCGGCTCGGTGCCCTGTTCGCCGAGCGGCCGGAGCTGCTCGACCTGCCGCTGACCACCGCCGCCGTCGCGCTGATCGTGCTCGGGCTGGCCTTCAAGGTGGCCGCGGTGCCGTTCCACGCCTGGGCGCCCGCCACGTACGACGGCGCGCCGCTGCCGGTGGCCGCGTACCTGTCGACCGCCTCGAAGCTCGGCGGGGTGGTGGCCCTGCTGGCCGTCGTGCAGCACGCCCTGCCGGCCGGAGTGACCGGCCCGGTGCTCGCCCTGCTCGCGGTGCTCACCATGACCGTGGGCAACCTGGTGGCGCTGCGCCAGCGGCGGACCGTCCGGCTGCTCGCCTGGTCGTCCGTGGCCCAGGCCGGTTACATCCTCGCGCCGCTGGGCGCGTTGGCGCTGGCCGCCGGGCGTGCCGACGACGCACGCGCCGCCGCGTACGCGGCCGCCGTCGCGTACGCCGTCTTCTTCGTGGTCCTGGAGCTGGGGGCCTTCGCGGCCGTCGTCGCGCTGCGGCCGGCCGGGGCCGACGGCGGCACGCTCGACGACCTGCGCGGCGCGGCCCGGCGGCGTCCCGCGGTGGCGGTGGCGCTCGCGCTGGCGCTGGTCGGCCTCGCCGGCCTGCCGCCGGGGCTCGCCGGGCTCTTCGCCAAGGTCACCGTGGTCCGGTCACTGCTCGACGGCGGTGCCGCCTGGCTCGCCCTGGTGGTGGCGGTCAACGCGGTGATCGGCCTGGCCTACTATCTGCGCGTCGCCGCCCTGCTCTGGTCGGCGGCGCCCGCCCCCGCCGTGCCCGCGGCGGACGGCCCGGCACCGAACGACCACGTGCCGGGCGGTCCCGGGTCGGCCGGACCGGCGTTGGCGATCCGGGCCTGGCCGGTCGCGGCGGTGCTGGTGGCGGCCACGGTGGCGGCCCTGGTGATCGGCGTCGCACCGCAGCTCGTGCTCGACCTCGCCGCGCGCTGAGCGGGCCGGTCCCTGACCGCGCTGACCTGGGGGTTCGCTGGTCGCGCTCCCAGGCAACTCACAGTCATACCGCGGATGGTTGACGGGTACCGGTGTTGTTGAACCGGTCAGCGGATCCTCGCGCTCCGCGCACCGAAGGAGTCATCGTGCACCACAACCGTCTGAAGACCGCCCTACTGCTGGGCCTGCTCACCTCCCTGATCCTGGCGGTGGGCTACTGGTTCGGCGGCAGTGGCGGACTGGTCATCGCCGTCGTCGTCTCGCTGGTGATGAACGGCATCACCTACTTCTACTCCGACAAGCTCGCGCTGCGCGCGATGCGGGCGCAACCAGTCAGCGAGGCGCAGTTCCCCGAGCTGTACCGGATGGTGCGGGAACTGGCCACCGAGGCCGGGCAGCCGATGCCACGCCTGTACGTGAGCCCGACCGCGCAGCCCAACGCCTTCGCGACCGGTCGTAACCCGCAGAACGCGGCCGTCTGCGTCACACAGGGGATCGTGGAGATCCTCGACTACCGCGAGCTGCGCGGGGTGATCGGGCACGAGCTGTCACACGTCTACAACCGGGACATTCTCATCTCCAGCGTGGCCGCCGGCCTGGCCGGCATCATCACCGCACTGGCCAACCTCGCGTTCTTCATCCCGCTCGGCGGCGGGGACGACGAGGACGCCCCGAACCCGGCGGTGCTGCTGCTGACGATCATCCTGGGTCCGATCGCGGCCACCCTGATCCAGCTCGCGATCAGCCGCAGCCGGGAGTTCCAGGCGGACGCCTCCGGCGCCCAGCTCACCCGGGACCCCCTGGCCCTGGCCAGCGCCCTCCGCAAGATCCACCTCGGTACGCAGGCCCGCCCGCTGCCGCCGCAGGGGCAGCTGACCAGCACCGCCCACCTGATGATCGACAACCCGTTCAAGGGCGGCGGGGTGGCCGCGCTCTTCGCCACCCACCCCCGGATGGAGGAGCGGGTCGCCCGGCTGGAGCAGATGGCGGCCGACACCGGCCCGATCCGCTACCGTCGCTGACCCCACCGTCCGCCCGCACCCCGCGCCGTGTCGGCGCGGGGTGCGGCCGTGTCCGGGGTAGGCGATAACACGTTTTGCGCCGGCCCGGCCGGCGTTAGGGTCGGAGGGGCTCCCGCTCATTACATCCCTGGAGGTCGGCCGTGGCCGCACTGCGCCAGTACCTGGGCGTCTGGCGGATCCCCGGCGCGCCGATGCTGCTGGTCACCGGCATCCTCGGCCGGCTCGGCATCGGCATGACACCACTGGCGCTGCTGCTCGTCGTCGAGCAGGTCACCGGCCGCTACTCGCTCGCCGCCGTGGCCGGCGGAATCTACGCGCTGGCCGGGGCCGCGCTCAGCCCGGTCGCCGGCCGCGTCGCCGACCGGATCGGGCCGAGCCCGGTGCTGCTCGGAACCGCCGTCGCCCACCCGCTGGCCCTGCTCGGGTTGCTCTGGGCGGCCCGCACCGAGACGATCGGCCTCGGCTACGTCTTCGTCGCCGCCGGAGTGGCCGGTGCCACGTACCCGCCGCTGACCGCCGCCATCCGCGGCGCCTGGAACGACCTCACCGCACCCGCCACCGGCCGCTGGTACCTGCGCAACACCGCCCTGGCCGCCGAGACCACGCTCTTCGAACTGGTCTTCGTGCTCGGCCCGCTGCTCGTCGCCGGGTTCGTACTGCTCGCCGACGCGGGCGCCGCACTTGTCGGCTCGGCCGTGGTTACCTTCGCCGGCACCACGGCCGTCGCGTTGGGCCAGGTCATGCGCGGCTGGCGGCCCCACCCGCGTGAGCACCACACGCGCGGGCTCGGGCCGCTGGGCGTCGCCGGCTTCCCGGCGCTGCTGCTCTGCGTCGCCAGCCTCGGCATCGCCTTCGGCGCGGCCGGCGTCATCGTGCCGGCCTTCGCCACCGGCTACACCGCCGACGACCCGAACAGCCTCGCCGGGGTGCTGCTTGCCGTCTGGGGCGTCGGCAGCGCCCTCGGCGGCCTGTGGTTCGGCACCCGCCGGGCGGCCAGCAACATGAGCCGGCAGTTCGCCCTGCTGCTCGCCGCCGTCGCGGCCAGCTTCGCCGTGTTCGCGATGATGCGCACCCCGACCGCGCTGGGTATCGCCCTGGTGATCGGCGGCGCCACCATCGCCCCGGCGCTCACCCTGGAGAACACCCTGGTCGGGCGGATCTCGCCGACCAGCATGCTGAACGAGGCGTACACCTGGGTGGTGACCATGTCGGTCGGCGCGAGCGCGGCCGGCGGCGCGGTCGCCGGCCTGATCATCGACCACGCCGGCGGCGTGCCCTGGGCGTTCCTCTTCGCCGGGGCGGCGGTCGCCGTCGGAGCGGTGGTCGCCGGCCTGCCCGCCGGGCCGATCGCCCGCGCGGAGGCCGAATCCGCCCGCACCCCCCACCCCGCCGCGGTGTAAGGAAGGGCCCCTTGTTAACGCCTCCGGTAGAGGAAGGGTCCCCTGTTAACACCCCGCGCAGCGGTAACATCGGCGCCCGGTCCGGTGGCGGCGGAGGCGGTACGCGATGGAGTTGACGGCGTTCGAGGCGGCGCACGCGCCCGTGGTGGCCGGCTGGGCCGGGTCGGCGGAGGAGTCGCGGCGCTGGTGCTCCCGCGACGACGTCACGCCCGACGTCGTCGCCGGCTGGGCCGCCGCGCCGGACGTGATCGCGTACGTCGCGGTCGAGCACGGCGAGCCGGTCGCGTACGGAGAACTGTGGGTCGACGACGACGAGGCGGAGGTCGAGCTGGCCCGCCTGATCGTCGCGCCCGCGCAGCGCGGGCGCGGGTTCGGCCGGGACCTGGTGACCCGGCTGACCGCGGCGGGGCTCGCGTACCACCCGGCGGTGTTCATGCGGGTCCACCCGGACAACGTCCCGGCGCTGCGCTGCTACGCCGGAGCCGGGTTCGTGCCGGTGCCCGCCGAGCAGGCCGCGCAGTGGAACGAGGGGCAACCCGTGGCGTACGTCTGGCTGAGCCACCCCGGCGGCGCCTGACCGGTGGACCGCCGGCACCCGGGCGCTACCGGCCGGGCAGCCGGGTCCGCCGGGGACGGGCGCCGACCGCGACGACCGCCACCAGCGCCGCCGCCAGGACGGGCGTCCACCGCGGCGCCACCCGCAGCGCAGCGGCTCCGAGCACCGCTCCGGCCAGCAGCCCCAGCAACCGGGCGGCACCGCCAGCACCCGCCGCGAAGCGGTGCGGATCGAGCACCAGGTTGCGCACCATCCCGGTCAGCGAGCCGGTCAGGTACGTCGTCGAGGCGCCCCGGATCCCGGAGCTGATCGTCACCACACTCTGCACGCCGCTGGCGACCGCGGCACCGGCGAGCAGCGCCAGTGTTGCGGCGTACCCGGGGTGGCCGTTCGTGGCCCACCAACCGGCGGCGACGCCGGCCAGCAGCAGCGACTCGGCGGCCAGCACCCGGCGCGTCCGCCCCTGCCAGCCCGCTTCGACCCGGCGCAGCGAAAACGTGGCGACGGCCACGCCCGACGTGTACGCGAGGACCGCGACGGCCCCGCCCAGGACCAGCCGGGCCTCGGCGGCGACGAGCGCGTGCCCGAACTGCACCACGTTGCCGGTGATGACGCTTGCGAAGAAGCCGCCCAGCCGGGTCACGCAGAAGACGTCGAGGCAGCCGGCCGCCGCGGCCAGCACCACGAGTCGACGCCCCACGGCCCGCTGCGACAGGGCGTCGACGTCCGCGTCCGTCTCGGCGATCCGGCTGCCTCCTCTCTGACGAGAGGGCAGGTCTTCCCGTGCTTGCACCGATCATGTTCGCCGTGGCCCGCGGTGCCGGCGGCAAGCCCCGCCGCCGGTCGCACCATCGCTCAGGGGCTGCGGCAGGCCGTCGACGCGCCCCTCGACCGGGTACGGATCTCGTCGCGTACCTGGCGGCTTCGCTGGCGTCGCCGGCGCGGTCCAGCGTTGCGCCGACCAGCCGCGGCCCGGGGTTACCGGTAGTTGGTGAACTGGAGCGCCACGCCGAAGTCCTCACCCTTCAGCATGGCGATGACGGCCTGCAGGTCGTCCTTCTTCTTGCCGGTGACGCGGAGCTGGTCGCCCTGGATCTGGGCCTGGACGCCCTTCGGGCCCTCGTCGCGGATCTTCTTGCTGATCGCCTTGGCCTTGTCCGAGTCGATGCCCTGGATGACCTTGCAGTCGATCTTGAAGATTTTGCCCGAGGAACGCGGGTCACCCGCGTCCAGCGACTTCAGCGAGATGTTCCGCTTGACCAGCTTCTCCTTGAAGACCTCAAGCGCGGCCCGGACCCGCTCCTCGGTCTCCGCCTGCAGGCTGATCGCCTCCTCGCCGGACCACGAGATCTCGGCGCCCGTGCCCCGGAAGTCGAACCGCGTCGCGAGCTCCTTCTCCGCCTGCCGGAGGGCGTTGTCGACCTCCTGGCGGTCGACCTTGCTCACGATGTCGAACGACGGGTTGGCTGCCATGCTGATGCTCCTGTTGTCCGGGCGGTCTGTCCTGTTCCGTGCACCGCTGACCGGCGGTACGACCCCCTGACGGTACCCGGTTGCACCGGAGCCGGGGGCAGCCGCTATCCTTGCTTCCGCTGCCGCGTCACTACGCGGTGGGTGCCCTGGCGGGTTGCCCGAGCGGCCAATGGGAGCGGACTGTAAATCCGTCGCGAAAGCTACAGAGGTTCGAATCCTCTACCCGCCACCAGGGAACGGCAAGGCCTCTGACCTGCGGAAACGCTAGCCAGGGGCCTTCGTCGTCTCCATATTCAGATGACCTTGATTGCCCGTGCTTGTCCGGCCCATCGGGCACGCAACGGGCACGAACCGGGAGGGTGAGATGGCCGAGGGGCGCGAGCAGCGAACCGGCCGGGAGGCGATCGTCGGCCGCAGGACGGGCGAGTTCTCCGAGCGTGGAGGGCAGCAGATGGTGGTGTCGGCCCAGAAGCCGGCGCGGCCTGCCAAGACCACTCCCCAGGCGTCCGACAGCCAGCCGAAGCAGATGAAGGAGTAGCGGCCTCCGAGGTGGTGCCCTCCACGCTCCTCGGCCTAGTGCTCTTTGTGGCACTCCTAGCGCCGGGATTCGCCTACGTCCTGCGCCACGAGCGGACGACACCGAATCGTCCCTTCTCGGCCTTTCGGGAGTCCCTAAGGGTCGTCTTTGCCAGCGTGCTGTGCCTCGCCACCGTCGGCTTGCTCTATGCAGGATTGAGGGCGCTGGCCCCGACGCACACGGTTAACGTACGAGGGCTGGTACGGGATCCGGTTGGATATGCAAGGGATCACCACGTCAACCTGACGTGGTGGTCGGTCGCTGTCCTCGCTGCAGCGATCTTGGTTGGCCTCTTGGCCGCAGACCCCCGGGTGGTGTGGCGTAGTCGGTCGATTCGCCGTTCCCGGGTTCTGCGCTGGGTGACTGGCTCGAAGGACACCGACATCGAAACGGTGTCTGCCTGGTACGCGGTCATGCACATGTATGACGATGAGGATCCGGGCCCGATCCTCGTCGGCGTCCAGATGGACGACGGTAGCTATATCCAGGGACGGGTTTACACCTTCAACCCGGCATTCGAGGAGAAGGAGGATAGGGAAATCCTGCTCTCCGCACCGTTGTCGGTCACTTCGAAGGGCGGCATAACGACGCCACTCGACGCTCAGTTCTCCGTTGTCTCCGCGCGTCATATCGTGCGACTCGACGTGAAGCACTTTCACGCGGGCGAGGATCTGGAAGGACACCGGGTAGGACCACTGGATCCCAGCGGGGACAACGCTGCATGACTGGTTGGACAGTCGCCGCAGCCGTCCTCGCTGGCGTCGTTCCGGTACTGATGCTGGGGGTAGGAGCGTATCTCTACCACTTACGCCGGCAAGGCGGCGAACGAGGAACGCTAAGCCGACCGGTCGATCGACCCGGGGAGCAATCGCCCGGAATAAGGTTCACCAGGGATGTTGCCGTCAACGTCGTGGCTAACCTTGTAGCGGTCGCGATTCTCTATCTTTTCGGGGCCGCGGCGGGCCTATTGCCTCGATCGCCATACCTGATCTTCAGTTCGGTGGTTCTGATCCTCGTTGGTCTCGGCATCGCGCTTGGTGTGGTTGGCATGCTGCTACGTGGCCATGCGAAGGTCTACGTGTTCTGCTGCGCATTGATCCTTGGTGGACTGGGGCAGTCTGTGGCCCCGCTGGTTAGGGAGGTTGAACTCGACTCCTTGGAGAAGATTCTCTATCCAATTGGGGGCGTTGCAGCTGTCGTCGTCGGCGCTTCCGGGATCGTTTCAATCTGGCGTAACCGCGACGGGGAGAGGCGCTAAGCCGCCGTGGTCTCGCGGCGTCGCCACTCTGGTCCCGTCCCCGCATAGGTGCCATGGACTGCGGCGCCCGGTCGGGGTCAAGGGTGGCCGCACGCCATCGGTGCGCCGACGCGGAGCGCCCTTGACGCCGGCCGGGGGGCGTAGAGGATCGGGCACCCGGGGATGGCTCAGGCCCTTGTCCTCGTCGTTGTGGAACCACGGACGATGCCGGAGTGATTCGGGGGCAAGCAACTTTGCTGCGCGGCAGCGATCGCCCCGCAAACGATGGAGAGCAACCCCGATGGCGATCGTACGGCCCCAGCCTCCCAAGCCCCGGTGCTCGCCATCGTGGCCGGCCGGCCCGGCCGATGCCGGCCGGAGGTCGCCGGCAGGCCGGGGCCGGGCCGTCGCGGCCCGCTTGCGGGCCGCCTTGATCCAAAAAGCGCAATTCGGCAATGTGAACGGCGAGGCGAGTGTCCCGTCACGGGACATGCTTGACACTCGCGTCCCACCAGATGCTTGACATGATCGATATCGGCTTCGTTCATCGCGTGATGGTTGCGGTCATCGCGGGCTGGGGAGGCCGGGATTGGCGCTGGTGGAGTTGCCGATCGTGGAGCAGCGGTATCGGGCGGTCCTCGCCGTCCAAGCCGGAGAACCCGTGGTGGAGGTGGCAGCCCGGACCGGGGTGTCCCGGCAGACCATCCATTCCTGGCGGGCCCGCTATGCCGGGGTAGGCCTGGTCGGGTTGGAGGACCGGTCTCGGCGGCCGCAGGGGTGTGCGCATCAGGCGTCGGCGGAGGTGGAGGCGTTGGTGTGTGAGCTGCGCCGGCGTCATCCGCGGGGGGGGGGGGGGGGGGGGGTTGGGGGGGGGGGGGGGGGGGGCGGCCGCCGGCGGCCGGGGGGCCCCGGCCCCCCCGCCCCCCCCCCCGCCCCGCCGCGCCCCGCCCCCGCCCCCCCCCCCCCCCGCGCGGCGGATCGCGTTCGAGTTGG
This sequence comes from Micromonospora sp. NPDC126480, assembly GCF_040302465.1. Classification (NCBI taxonomy): domain Bacteria; kingdom Bacillati; phylum Actinomycetota; class Actinomycetes; order Micromonosporales; family Micromonosporaceae; genus Micromonospora; species Micromonospora sp. NPDC126480. Next base: position 3,125 of record NZ_JBEORU010000023.1, on the reverse strand, counting down.
GCCGGCATGGGTGTCCGGATCCGGTGCCGTCGCGGATGACGGTGTATCGGATCCTGGTCCGCCACGGCCTGATCGAACCGGCCAAGCGGCGCCGGGGCCGTAAGGACTATGTGCTGGCAGCGGGCTCGGCCGATGGAGTTGTGGCAGATGGACATCGCCGGCGGGATCATGCTCGCCGACGGCACCGAAGCGAAGGTCGTCACCGGGGTGGACGACCATTCCCGGTTCTGCGTCATCGCCCAGGTCGTGCGCCGGGCCACCGGCCGGGCGGTCTGCATGGCCTTCGCCGACGGGTTGCAGCGGTTCGGGGTGCCCGAGGAGGTGCTGACGGACAACGGCAAGCAGTTCACCGACCGGTTCGGCAAGGGCGGGGAGGTGATGTTCGACCGGATCTGCCGGGAGAACGGCATCATCCACCGGCTCACCCAGCCAGCATCTCCGACCACCACGGGAAAGGTGGAACGGTTCCATCAGACCCTGCGCCGGGAACTCCTGGACGAGGTGCTGGTCTGGCCCGACCTGGACACGGTTCAGGCTGCCGTGGACGCCTTCCGGCACGAATACAACACCGACCGGCCGCACCAGTCCCTGGACATGGCCTTTCCCGCCGACCGGTTCACCCCCGCCCCAGAGCAGGTGGTGCCGGTGAAGCTGCCTTCCCGGCTCACTCAGCCCGTCGACCAGACCCTTGCCCCACCGCCGATTCCGCTTCCACCGCCAGCGCAGGTGACGCCCGGGGCGGTGGAGTTCGACCGCATCGTGCCACCGTCGGGAAACCTGCAAGTCGCGGGCAAGCAGTTCTGGCTTGGCCCGGCCCGCTCCGGTGTGACGGTCACGTTCTGGGCCGACACGGATGTCATCCACCTCCTCATCGCCGGCACCCGGCTCAAGTCGGTGCGCTCACACCTGTCCGCCGCCGACCTCGCCGCCCTGCTGCGCCAGGGCGGGCGCCCAGCTGGGGAACCGCCTCTGCCGCCGGCGCCACCCGGTGAAGCGGTGGAGGTCGAACGGACCATCAGCCGGGCAGGTCACGTCTCCCTCGGGCAGCACATCGTCCTGGCCGCCGAGATCCTCGGCGGCCGGCGCGTCGGCGTCCGCGTCGAGGACAAGACGCTGAGCTTCTTCGACCTGGACACCCGGCACCTGCTGCGCACCCGACCCAACCCGCTGGCCCCCGCCGAGGTGGCCCGGCTGCGTGGGGCTCGACCCGCCGGACCATCCCCGCGACCCGCAACCGGACCCGTTCAGGTCCAGCGGCGGGCCTACAACACCGGCGTGGTCATGGTCGTCGGGCAGAAAGTGGCCCTCGGTCGGGTCCACGCCGGCAAGACCGTCACTATCGACGTCACCGACACCGAACTCGCCATCACCTGCGACGACGGCATTCGCACCGTCCGCCGCACCACTCACCAGCCCGTCCGCAACGTCAAAGCCAGCCGACCCCGAAATACCGACTCCCCCTACAGGACAGGCACGATGACCCGATGAGCAGCGCATACGAGACCGGCAGGTTCGCCAACATCCGCCCCGACGAGGTCGACCACGTCACCACGAACACCGATGCGGCCGACATCGTCGCGCGGATGCTCACCGACCTGCGCGCGCACCCCACCGAGTGGGAGAACCACACCCTCGAACGCTTCCTGGACGCACTCGAGTCCTCGCTCAAAGCCCTGCCAGCCCTCTACCGCAACCGCGGGGACGACTTCCCCGACCAACCAACCTGGAAGCAGTTCACCGAAGCCCTCGTCATGGCCACCGGCCGCGAGTAGCCCTCGCCGAAGCAAGAGTCCTAACAACCGTCAAGCATCTGGTGGGACGGATTCGTCAAGCATGTGGTGGGACTAGACAGAACGGCGAGGCGAGGCGGCGAGGCGGCAGCCACGTTGTCGAGTCGGCTCTGGCGGTGACGTTGCGCTGGTGGGCTCCGCCACCTACCAGCGGAGCCCACACGGGCGGTAATGTTGTCTGTCTTGTCTCCCCGCTTGGGCGACGTTCTATTGGAACGTGTGCCAGGCCCAGAGCAAGACAGTGGCTGCTATGACGGTCGTCATCAGCAGCGCGCACAGGCGGGCGGTCCGGGCTGAGCTCCCCAAAGCGTCCCGGACCGTCCGCACCCCCTCGTGTACGAGGAAGTTGATCAGCGACGGTTGCATCGTCCTCCTTCGGCGAAATGACAAAAAGGACCCCTGCCCCCCGTTGAAGATCAACGGTTGACAGAGGTCCTTTTAGCTGTTGAAACAGGAGCATACACGACGACGCAGCCGTCACGTCCACTGTCAACCTACTTGACGCTGGACCGGCGTGCTGCTCCACTCGATGGATGCAGAGTCATTGGGCTCTAGAGCACGTGCGCGAACCCCACCGGTTCTCCAGCGCCCGTGCAGCCATCGCTTGGAGCTTCATAGCCACCGGCCGCGACTACTTTGACCTCTCTGTGGTGGAACTGCGGATTCGGGGCGAGTTCCCGAGGTACTCGCTGTACCAGGGCGCCATGCGCGACGGAGGGCTGCGGTCCAAGTCCCTGGGGACCTGGCCTGACGGCGTGGAGTCGAGGCAAGCCATCGCCGACTACGCCTTCGAGGTCTTCGACCTTGTACATGAGCGACACCCAACCTCATCGGGCTATCAACTGCGGCGCGACCACGTCGTTGACAGTGACGTGGCTCTAGACCGCATCCGCTCGCTTCGGCTGATAAGGGATGCAGCTGGCTCCGCTAACGAGATCGAGAGCCGGCTGAGGGTTGCGAGAGACGCTCTCAACGGTGCTGTCGGCGGCGCTTTGCAAGCGGGCTTGGGTGTCACGCAGATCGCCGCAGCGGCCGGTGTTAGTAGGCAATGGATCTACGATCTCAAAGCCGGCCGGGAAGGCGGATCGACAAACCGTCGCCGGGGAGGCTCTCCTAGCCGGGTTGCTGAGCATCGTGGGCAGAGTTCCTGAGTCCGCGGCCCGCTTCGACAACCAGCGCCTTGGCAAGCACGGACATGCCGTTAGCCTTATCCATGATCGGTCAGCACCCCGTGCAGGGTTGGGCTTCCCCCTGAGATGTGGACACCCTGAGACTGGATGTTGGTCCAGAGGAAGGGGTGTCCCCCGTTGGGGCGTCCATCGAAGTACACGGAAG